>PGYM01000001.1:890147-1215880 GCA_002839675.1 Methanomicrobiales archaeon HGW-Methanomicrobiales-1
CTGCCTTGCCATTCCAGGCTTCATAATAGTCCGGGGCAAGCGCAGTTGCATGATCATAGGCACTGATGGCTTCGGAATAATTCCTGCTTTTCATCAGTGCATTTCCCTGCGCATACCCGTCAGCAGCATCAGGAGAATATGCCAGCACCGGCATGATGCAAAGAACCAGGAAAAGAACGGTTAAAAATCCCGCGAAGAATATTTTTTTTGCGTACATGACAACCGGATCATATCTTGTGCTGATGACCATAAATTATTCTTCAAAACCGGATATGTTTTAATGGCCGAGAACGAGAACCCGGCGGGTAAGACTCTTGTGAACGCGCTGTTCGTGCTGCTGGAGAACGGTCATATGCTGTCGGGCGATCACTGAAATGTCCTTGTGAGTTACCACAACAGCCCGTCGGCCCGGTTTTAATACACGCCGGATTTCATCGAGTGCACCGGCATAGAGGTTATCCATGGTATCT
This sequence comes from Methanomicrobiales archaeon HGW-Methanomicrobiales-1, assembly GCA_002839675.1. Lineage (NCBI taxonomy): Archaea > Methanobacteriati > Methanobacteriota > Methanomicrobia > Methanomicrobiales > Methanomicrobiales archaeon HGW-Methanomicrobiales-1. Next base: position 890,618 of record PGYM01000001.1, read on the forward strand.
GCTTTTTTTATACAGACTGACTGACCATAGGGCAGATCAGTTACCACTGAATCGATCGAATGATCCTTGAAGGGTAGCCGGGTTGCGTCAGCAAGCATCAGGAAAGACTGTGAACAATTCTGACGACTGCCCGATATCATCAGTGGATCGAAATCGCTGCCGATTGCATGAGCCCCCAGCAATTCTGCCTCAATAAGAATTCCCCCGGTGCCGCAGAAGGGGTCAAGGACGCGGTCTCCCGCCTGAACGCCCGCGATATTTGCCAGGGTTCTTGCCATGCGGGGCATCATTACCCCCGGGTGGAAAAAGTCCCGCTTACCGGGATTTCTCTCATCATAACCCGAACGGTTAATGGAGAAGAGGACCCTGCCAAAATAACACTTATCCTCGGAGAGAATTGCACGGTATTCGGTTTCGGGATTGTTTAAAGATACCGGGCCGGCAATCATATCGCCAATACACCGTTCGAATTCCCGTTGTGAGGAGGGGTTGAGTTCATAAAGCCCCCCATGGACTTTCTTTGCCCTTCCGGCAAACGTACGGGTCGTGGTGATAGCAAGTTCTTTGAGTAAATTTTTAAATGCCGGGATATTCGGCTCGCATTCCCCGAGATATTCGAGCACTACCTGGGTCATTGCAAGCCGTTGTGCCTGTTCCGGGTGGGGACAATCCACGACTGCAACCTGCAGGCGCTCTTCTAAGATAGTGCCGACACAGGAAAGTTCCGCAAAGGGGAGCGTCGGGTTCTCACCGGAAAGCTCAAAGAGCAACTTCATCCTTATCCCATTACATGCAGGAACTCAAATAAGTGCGTAAAAAAAGTAAAAATGAATCAGGGATTAAGGTTATTTTTTCCCTTTTTTCTTTCCCATAATGCCTGAGAAAAATCCACCGTTTCCGGTTGAGTGGCCTTCGAGATCGGCAAGTTTCTGGTAGAGTTCTTTTTGTTCATTGCTTAAGGATCTTGGCGTTACAATCTTTACCCGGACAAGAAGGTCGCCGGGATGACCGCGGCGTTTTACTCCCTCGCCACCAAGCTTTAAAGCAGTGTTAAATTGTATGCCCGCAGGGACTTTGAGATCGATATGACGCTTGTCTATCGTCTCAATCTCTATTGAAGTGCCCAAAACCGCCTGGGCCGGGCTGATCTCAATGGTTGTTTCAAGGTTATCGCCACTTCTCACAAAGCGGTCATGTGCCTGGACATATACTTCGATGAACAGGTCGCCGTTTGCTGCCCCGTAATCCCCGGCTTCACCATAGCCTTCCATGCGAAGCCGCATGCCATTGTCAATGCCCGCCGGGATATGCACAGAAACTTTTCGTTTCACCCGGGCATGACCGGATCCACGGCAGTCTTTACACACTTTCTCCGGAATTTTTCCTTTTCCCCCGCACTGGGTACAGGGTGTCATCCGGACAAACTGGCCAAACGCAGACTGTGCTGTCTGTCGCATCTGCCCGGTTCCGCCGCAACGGGGGCACGTGTTGAGGCGTTTTGTCTCGCTGCCGGATCCGCTGCAGGTGGCGCATGACTCGGTATGCATCAGTTCGATATCGCGATCCATGCCGGTAACTGCATCCTCAAGCCGGATCTGGATCCGCATGAGGAGATCGGCCCCGGGCTGGGGGCCGGACCTTCGCTGGCCCCCGCCGAAGAAATCAAAGATGTCTCCGAAACCGGAGAAGTCAGAGGAGAACCCTCCGCCGCCATGTCCTCCACCGGTGTAGGAGCCTTTTGACGCATTGGTAAACGTCTCATGGCCCATATTATCATACTGGGATTTCTTCTGTTCATCGGATAGGACGCTGTAGGCTTCGTTGATCTGTTTGAACTTCTCTTCAGCCCCTGGATCCTTGCAGACATCCGGGTGATACTTACGGGCGAGGTTGCGATAGGCCTTCTTTACTTCTTTGTCATCGGCATTCCGGGGTATCCCGAGAATGTCGTAGTAATCTCCTGCGCCCATTTTTTAGTTCACTCTTCTTTCACTTTGTAATCTGCATTGACGACATTATCATCGTCTTTTGTTTCCGCTTCCGGCTGGGGGCCGGCATCTGATGGCGGCTGTTGTGCAGCTGCCTGTTCGGCCTGAACTTTCTGGTAAATCTTGGTTGTCACAGCATATACTGCTTCGGTCAGTGCTTCCATGGACTTCTTGATCTCATCCAGGTTTTCCTCTTCAAGCGCTTTCTTGACTGCCGCAACACTATCTTCTACTTTCTGCTTGTCTTCCGCTTCGAGTTTGTCGCCACTCTCTTTGAGCATCTTTTCAGCAGTGAAGACGGCGGTGTCAGCCTGGTTGTGCAGCTCTATCTCATCGCGCTTCTGCTTGTCTTCATTCTCGAACGTCTTTGCGGCATCCATCATCTTCTTGATATCTTCTTCAGTGAGTTTCTTGTCACCCTTGATAGAGATGGCCTGCTGGTTACCGGAACCGAGATCCTTAGCCGAAACGTGGATGATACCATTCGAATCGATATCGAATGTGACCTCGACCTGGGGAATGCCCCGCGGGGCCGGTGGGATACCGGTCAACTGGAATTTACCCAGGGTGAAGTTATCCTTGGCAAGCGCACGTTCTCCCTGTACTACATGGATCTCGACACTGGTCTGGCCATCGGCTGCCGTTGAGAAAATCTGGCTTTTCCGGGTGGGAATCGTCGTGTTACGCTCGATGAGCTTGGTTGCGATGCCGCCTAATGTCTCGATACCGAGCGTGAGCGGGGTGACGTCCAGGAGAACGATATCTTTTGTCTCGCCGGTCAGGACCGCACCCTGGATTGCTGCACCGAGTGCCACACATTCATCCGGGTTAAGTCCCTTGTCCGGTTCCTTGCCGAGAAGCTTTTTGACGGTATCCTGGACAAGCGGAACACGGGTCGAGCCGCCAACGAGCAGGACATGATCGATATCTTTTGCCTCAAGTTTTGCATCGCTGAGCGCCTGCTTGACCGGGCCGACTGTTGATTCAACCAGGTTGCCGATAAGCTGCTCGAGTTTTGCTTTTGTGAGGTCGATGTTTAAGAACTTCGGGCCGCTCTTGTCCTGCGTGATGTAGGGCAGGTTGATGTTGGTGCTCTGGCGCTGCGAGAGTTCGATCTTTGCATTCTCCGATGCATCGCGAAGGCGCTGCATGGCATAGGGATCCGTGCGCAGGTCGATAGCTTCTTTCTTCTTGAATTCCTCAACAAGGTAATCGGTAACCAGCTGGTCGAAATCATCGCCACCGAGATGGTTATTGCCCGCAGTGGATTTCACTTCAAAGACGCCATCGCCAAGCGTGAGGATGGAAACATCGAAAGTACCGCCACCGAGATCGTAGACGAGGACGGTCGCATCCTTGTCCTTGTCGATACCATAGGCAAGGGCACTCGCGGTCGGCTCATTGATGATACGCATGACATCGAGTCCTGCGATCTTGCCGGCATCCTTGGTTGCCTGGCGCTGGGCATCATTGAAATATGCCGGGACCGTGATGACGGCTTTTGAGATCTTCTCGCCAAGATAGGCTTCTGCATCGATCTTGAGTTTCTGCAGGATCATCGACGAGATTTCCTGGGGCGTGTAATTCTTGTCATCAATCTTGATCTTTTCGCCGGTCCCCATCTTGCGCTTGATGGACTGGATTGTCCTCTGCGGGTTGGTCACGGCCTGCCGCTTTGCGAGACTGCCGACTAACCGCTCGCCCTCTTTAGTAAATGCTACAATCGATGCGGTTGTCCGCCCGCCTTCAGCATTCGGGATAACAATTGGTTTTCCTGCTTCCATGATGGACATACAGGAGTAAGTTGTTCCCAGATCAATTCCCAGAACTTTGTCATTTGCCATTTTTTTACCTCCTTTTTAATTACTTTCCTTTGGATACTGCAACTTTTGCGTGCCGGATAATTTTGTCATACATGCGATACCCGCGTGCCACTTCATCAATTACCATTCCTTCCTCTTCTTCAGAAGGAACATGGGCAATCGCCTCGTGCTCTGCCGGGTTGAAGGGTTTTTTGAGAGCTTCAACAGGTGAAATACCATGGCGTTGTAATTGTGAAATGAGCAGCTGTTGGATCTGCACGAGACCCTCGCGCAGGTGAGCATCGTCTGCTTTAATCGCCCGCTCAAAGTTATCAAGGACTTCAATAATATCGACAGCGAACCTTTCATTTGCCAGGTTCGTAATCATCTCCCGGTCACGTGCTGTGCGTTTTTTGAAATTTTCAAAATCCGCAGCAAGACGCAAGTACCGGTCATTGAGCTCGGCTACTGCCTTTCGCTGTTCATCCAGGGGATCTGAATCGGCCTGGGTGTTAACGGGGGCAGTATCCGGAATGCCGGTACTTTCTTTGCCGGTCTGTTCAACATTATGTTCTGCATCATTCATGGTGCAACCCTTACATTTTTCTAATATCACTTGTATTGTAGTTCTATATAAACATTCACTTCATTCTAATGCAGGAATCGGCGCAACGAAACGGGATTCATTATTGAAGCCCAAAACCGGGACTGCCAATGTTTTTTCTATAAAACTTCACGCGGATTTCGAAATAAACCGAAAATTTTGATTATTTATATATTCATTTTGCATTCTTTTTCTCTCAAATGGATCCGAGAAATAATTACATGAACTCCGGTAAATTACTGAAATAATTTTTGAATCACCATACCTTTTTCTTTCCTGTCCCTCATACACTTCACCATGAAGTGGGCACTGCTGTCCGTATGGGATAAGACAGGGATTATCGATCTCGCGCGAGAACTGGTAAAACAAAAATACAATATCATGAGCTCAGGAGGTACCGGAAAGGCACTTGCCGAAGCCGGGATACCTTTTACCGAGGTCTCGAGTTATACCGGTTTTCCGGAAATGATGGATGGACGGGTCAAGACCCTGCACCCCAAAGTTCACGGAGGTTTACTGGGAAGACGACAGATCGATGATGCGGTTATGATGAAACATGGTATCAATCGCATCGATCTCCTGGTTGTCAACCTCTACCCCTTTGAGATGATGTCCCGGAAACAGATGGGACTTGACGCCCTGATAGAGTATATCGACATCGGCGGACCGGCAATGATCCGGGCTGCGGCTAAAAATTACTGCAATGTGGTCGTAAGCGTTGATCCTTCAGATTACCCGGCGATTGTAAAAGCCATCAATGCGGGAGAAATCCCGGCAGATATGCGTCTCGACCTTGCAAGAAAAGCATTTGCCCGGACTGCCGCTTACGATGCAGCGATCAGTAACTATCTCTACCGGCTTGTTGACCCGTTTCCGGTTACTTTCTCTCTCCAGTTTACCGGTGGCCGGACGCTGCGTTATGGTGAAAATCCCCACCAGCAGGCAGCCGTCTATGGCACCAGTGGTATTGCCGGCACTGAACCCCTCCAGGGAAAGCAGATGTCTTACAACAATTATCTCGATGTAAATGCCGGGACCGGCCTTTTACGGGAATTTGAAGAACCGGCAGCAGTTATTGTCAAGCATAACAATCCGTGCGGGGTGGCAGTGGGAACAGACCTGCTGGATGCATACCTGTCAGCGCGGGATGTAGATCCGGTATCTGCCTATGGTTCGGTAATCTCATTAAACCGGGAAGTGGACCGTGTCCTGGCAGAAGAGATCTGTAAGACCTTTGTCGAAGTAGTCGTAGCTCCATCTTTTTCAAAGGAGTCGCTCGGCGTCATGAGCAGGAAAGAGACGATGAGAGTGCTCGCTCTTCCAAAGCCGTCTCCTGCGGACGAAATACGCACCATTGACGGAGGAGTACTGGTCCAGCGGACACCTGAATACCAGGAGCACTGGGAAGTGATCACCGACCGTGACCCCACTCCTGATGAGATGAAAGCTCTCCAGCTGGCATGGAAAGTCTGCAAGCATACCAAGAGCAACACGATCATATTTGCCGACCAGAAGAGGACGCTGGGAATTGGTGCCGGCCAGATGAGCAGGGTTGACTCGGCAAAGATTGCCATAGAGAAAGCCTGTGGCTCTCTCAAGGGATCTGCGGTTGCCTCCGATGCCTTCCTGCCATTCCCGGACACGCTTGAAGTAGCGGCAAAAGCCGGTGCAACAGCCCTGGTTCAACCCGGCGGATCTATTCGTGACAAGGAAGTCATTGAAGCCGCAAATAAATTGCAGATGGCAATGGTTTTTACGGGTGTGCGATACTTCAGGCACTGATATAATCAATTATTTTCATAATCCTGCCAAGAATCGGGGATAATTATATATTCTGCGAAGTTGCCATACCTTATTTAAATCGTTTGTGGCTGACCCAGTCATAGATGGTTCAGAATAATTATTGTGGTGAATTGTATGGATTACGGAAAAATGGTTGGAGACTCTTTTGCCTATGCAAAGGAGGGGCTTGTTGGAAAATGGGTGAAGTGGATCCTGCTGATCATCAGCTGTATTATCTTCCCGCTTATCCTGGGATACATGGTTCGGATCTTCAAGGGTGCAAGCCCTTCGCCTGAACTCGAGAACTGGGGTGGAATGTTTATTGACGGGATTAAACTCTTTATCGTGGCGTTGATCTATGCAATACCGATCCTCATCCTGGAATTCCTTGCCTTTGGTACTGCCCTGGTATCGGTAATGATGACCGGGGATGCAGCAGCCATGACAACGGGTCTGGCCGGTGCAGGAGTTATTTTCCTCCTCTTTGTCATTGTGGCAATCGTGATTGGCCTGATCCTTGCAACTGCTTATGTCCGGTTTGCCCGCACTGACAGTATGGGAGAAGCGTTCAACTTCAATGCGATATTTGCCCATATTGGCAGGATCGGCTGGGTTACGTATATCATCGCACTCATCATCATGGGCATTATTGTGGGAATTATCGAGATGATCTGCATGCTTATTCCGGCAGTCGGTGGTATCATCCTGTTCATCATTCTGCCTATCCTCGTGCTCTTCTACACCCGCTACTTAACCCTGCTCTATGAAAGCGCAGGATCAGCATAACTACACAAATAATTTTTTTACTATTTTTAGTGCAGAACAGGTATTTTTATTCTGAAACCTGATGATTCCCGGGTAACACCAGTTTTTTTAAATGTCGTTTAAAAATATGGCATACGGTAAATTTTCCAATCGGTGTATGGTATTGAAGTATTCTGCAAAGGAAGATGACCGTAATACCTACTCAGTAAATCGTTGAATTAATCCGTCAATCAAAAAAGGGAGGAGTAATTTTCACTGGAAAAATTACCGCTGCACGGCACCGAGATTTGCCTGCTCAACGGTTTTTGCATACCGGGCAAGCACGCCGGTCAATTTCTTTTCCGGGTGTTTGAGGATATTCTTTCGTTGTTGCAGGATGGCCGCATCGACAAGGATATCGATCTTTTTTGCAAACAGATCAACGGCAATCAGGTCCCCTTCATTGATGAGGGCAATAGGTCCGCCAATCGCCGCTTCCGGTGCCACGTGTCCGATACAGGGACCCCGCGTGCCCCCGGAGAACCGTCCGTCCGTGATAAGAACAACCTTTGTGTATCCGAGACCCATAAGCGCAGATGTGGGAGAGAGCATCTCGGGCATGCCCGGTGCACCCCGGGGGCCTTCGTAACGGATGATGATAACGTCCCCTTCCTGGATTTTGCGGGCAAGAATGGCCTTCATAGCCAGTCCTTCACCATCAAAAACCCGGGCAGGTCCCGTGTGTTTCCACATCTCTTTGGGAACCGCCGCACTTTTCACAACTGCCCCGTCGGGCGCAAGAGAACCGGATAAAATTTTGAGTCCCCCTTCTTTGTTTATCGGGTTATCGAGACTGCGGATGACTTCTTCATTCCTGATGCCTGCATCTTTTGCAATCCGGAGGATTGTTTTACCTGAGACTGTGATGTTGTCGTCAAGATATGATTCCAGTCTTTTGAGGACTGCCGGAATTCCCCCGGACCGGTGAAGGGTCTGCATGGAATGGGGACCGGATGGCTGCATATAACAGAGGTGGGGGATCTCGTCGGCAAGCGATCGGAAATCGTCAAGGGTCAGGGGGATCTCCGCTTCAACAGCAATTGCCATCAGGTGCAGGACCGTGTTGGTTGACCCGCCCAGTGCCATATCCATCCGGATCGCATTGCGGAGACTCTCTCTCGTAATGATATCCCGGGGTTTGATTCCTTTTTTCACCAGGGGCAGGATCGCTTCTCCGGTCTCGCGTGCAATCCGTAATTTTCCGGAATCGACTGCCGGAATAGCAGCACACCCGGGAAGAGACATCCCCATGGCTTCGGTCATGCAGGCCATGGTATTTGCCGTGTAAAGGCCCTGGCAACTGCCGCATCCCGGCATGGCACATCCTTCCAGTTCGCAGAGTGATGCTTCGCTCATGGTGCCTGCGGCAACTTTTCCCACCGCCTCAAAAACATCAATGAGAGAGAGATCTTTTCCATCCAGGGACCCGGAGAGCATCGGTCCTCCCGTGAGAACAATCGTGGGAATATTTGTCCGTGCTGCTGCCATTAACATGCCCGGCACGATCTTGTCGCAGGTCCCGACACAGACAATCCCGTCAAACCGGTGGGCTTCTGCCATCAGCTCGATCGAGTCGGCGATATTTTCCCGGGATGGCAGCGAGTAGCGCATACCTTCGTGGCCCATTGCAATGCCATCACATATCCCGATGACACCAAATTCAAACGGGACACCGCCGGCCGCTGCAATACCTTCCCGGACTTTCTCCGTAAGCTGCCGGAGGTGGGTATGTCCCGGGACGATCGTATTGTAGGCGTTTGCAATTCCTATAAATGGCAGCCCCATCTCCCGTTCAGTGACCCCGAGGGATCGCAGGAGCGAACGGTTGGGAGCCCGCTGGTATCCGGTTTTAACTTCGTCGCTGCGCATGAATTTTCACCAGGATTTTTAATAATGATAGATTTGCAGTAAGACAATTATATCCTTGTGGCAAAAGGGAAAAGAGATAAAATTAAAATTCTGAAATTTTTACCCTGAAAATTAAAAAAAAGGGGAATTTCTCCCAAAACAGATATAACACTCTGATCATCTGCGTGAGAACGTTACAGCCGAGGCAACCAGTGCATCAGCAAACAATGGAGTAAAGTAGGTATGTGTGTAGCATCCGAGAGCATTTCCCGAGATCAACCCGTCTTTTCCACCGTCGATACCTTTTCCCCGGGACAACTGTAATGCAAACCGGGCATCGCTTGCGGGATCCAACCGCGAATAATGAAATTCGTGGCCGGTAACTATCTGACCGGGGGAAATGAACGAATGATTCGCGATACTTTCCCCTTTTACATAACCCAGTGCCTGTATTCGCCCGGTCATCTCGGCGCTTGCCGGAAGGATTCCGCACATGCGGTAGGTTTTATCCGATTGGATCTCCTGGGAAAGATACATCAGCCCGCCGCATTCCCCATACACCGGCATACCCGCATCTGCAGCTGTTTTTAGTTCCTGCGTGCACCGGGATGATTCGAGACTGGCGAGATGAAGTTCCGGGTAACCTCCCCCGAGATATACGGCATCAACATCAGGGAGTGGATCGGAAAGCGGGCTGAAAAATACCAGTTCTGCACCGGATCGTAAGAGGCAGTCAAGGTTATCCCGGTAATAAAAACAGAATGCTTCATCGAGGGCTACCCCAATCTTTGTCCGTTGGGGGGAATTTTCTTTTTCGGCAGGCACAGGATTTGTCAAGAGCGGTGCATCATTTGCAGCACCAACCAGTGCATCCAGGTTACAGGTATCTTCGATAATTTTGCCAAATTCTCCCATACTACCCGATTCGTGTGCCATCCGGAGACCGAGATGCCGGCTTTCCACGGCCAGTTCTTCCTTCCGGGGAATATAACCGAGAACAGGATATTTTACTGACGGCTCAATCATCGAGCGGTGGCGGGGAGACCCGATACGGTTGACAATCACCCCGCAGAACGAAAGGGTTGGATCATAGCGCCAGAACCCGTCAATCAGTGCACCAACGCTGCGGGACATGCCTTTGGCATCCACTACCAGTACGACAGGAGCCTTTAAGATTCGTGCGACATGAGCTGTGCTCGCCATATCTGAACCATCGAGACCGTCATATAATCCCATAACGCCTTCGATGACGGCAATATCAGCACCTTCCGTTGCCCGGACAAATGTCTCAATACAACCCTTCTCTCCCATCATGAATGGATCAAGATTGCGGGAAACACGCCCGCAGATCCGGGTGTGATGGGATGGATCGATAAAATCGGGTCCTACCTTGAAGGGCTGGACTTTTAATCCCCTGCTGGTGAGGGCAGCCATAATGCCGCTTGCTATCGTGGTCTTACCACACCCGCTGTGGGTACCGGCAATAACTATGCGGGGAACCGGGTTCATGACCCACGTCCGTTTTTATCATCGCTCCATGCCGAAGTGTCAGTCAGCGGGTGCACGGGTATGCTGACGCCGCTTTCCAGGCCATAGGCATCCACTCGCAGGGTTACCCGTTTGACCATGCTTGCCGTTGTCAGGATAAGGGAATCTTCTCCTAACAGTCCTTTAAGAATACACTTGTCGATAACCCCGTAGGTAAAATCAAGGTGAATCTGGGAATTTTCCGCATATTGTTTTGCCCGGGTGCCCATGGCTCCGATGCTGACGCCATTATGCTCCGATAACCATTTCAATAAAAATTCCCGGTTGTCCAGATCGACATTGCAGACCGTTATTATCCCGTTCCGGCTGTGACCGCTGGATGTTTCAAAGAGCGTCTCGATGCAATGCATCATGTCCAGCACCGTTCGGGGTTTTTTACCGGGCAGCAAAAATCCCCGTTTCTGCAGTTCCATGTGAAGTTCAAGAAGGGTTGGAATCGATAAATGAGCTTTACGGACAGATTCGGGGTTGCCAAAAGCCACATCCGGTACATCTTCTTTTAAGATACCGCCGTCAATCATCAGGATGGCACGGTCCGCCCACGGGTATGCCAGCTCGACATCATGGGTGGAAATGATAATGGTCTTGCCTTCATGGTTCAGTTCATCGAGCAGTTCCATGATATCTTCAGAGCCCGATGGATCGAGACCACTGGTGGGTTCATCGAATACCAGCACATCCGGATCCATTGCCAGCACACCGGCAATTGCAACCCGTTTTTTCTCACCGCCCGAAAGCTGGTGAGGGGGGCGGCGCTCGAATCCCTCAAGCCCGACCTGCCGGAGTGCCATAGTAACTGCTTCTTTTACTTCGGGTATACTATAGCCGAGATTGGTTGGACCGAATGCCACATCCTGGTATACGGTCGGTGCGATGATCTGGCGGTCCGGGTTCTGGAGGACAAAACCCACGCGTTTGCGCAGTATTCGCAGGGAAGCCGTATCGTAACGGATTGGCTGGTTGTCAAAGAGCATGATGCCGGTATCCGGCCGAATCATGCCATTGAACATGGTAAGGAGCGTGGATTTACCGGCGCCGTTCGGACCCACGAGAGCGATCTTCTCTTTTTTACGGATATGGAAACTGATGCCGCGGATCGCCTCCATACCCCGGGGGTAACGATACCTGATATCGCGGGCTTCAAGTATGATGCTGCTCATGGTCTGACACCTAAAAAATTGTAATAGTCCCTGTTGCAATCACAACGGCAGTCGACAGAACCAAAAACGTCAGAACCGCAAGACAGGGGATTCGTTCCACAGGCCGGCTCTCCCCCAGCAGGGCAAATTTTCCGTCATAACAGCGTGCATCCATGGCCCTGATTAAATCATCACCGGCATCCCAACTGGCGATAAATGTTGCCCCGCATAAGGTGGCAAAAGAATACAGGGATTCACGGTATGTGGAATAGCCAAGACGCATAATCTGCGCATGATAAATCTGGATTACCTGGTCAATAAGAATAAAGATCGTGCGGTAAATGATCATCATCAAATCAATTACTACTTCCGGAACCCTGCACCGGCGCAGCACAATAAAGATATCAGTCATGGGGGTTGTCAGGGCAATGAAAATCATAGCCGACATCCCGCCAATGACCCTGCAGAAAACAAATACGCCCTGGTTTATGCTCTCCCGGGTAATGGATAATGCAAATCCCGGAAGGATATCCCATCGCCAGAATATATCAGAGCCCCCGGTGATGAGGATGATGCCGGAAACACTGATCAGAGCAAAAAAAAGAGGGGCTAAAAACAGTTCTGCATAGGTTTTCAGGTCCACTCGTGCAAGGATAAGAATCGCACCGGTCAGGATAAGCGCGATAAAAAGCGGGGCGAGATAACTCGCCGAGATAAGGCAGAGCAGGATTGCTCCCAGCCCTACCGTGAGTTTGAGATAAACGTTGACTTCCCGGAGCCCGTTTTTCTGGGCTATATCTTCCAGAAGTTCCTCAAACATAGATAGTAGTCATCCTTTGTACCGATTATGCTTTTTTCTTCTGCCCCAACCAGAACCCGAATACACCACCAACAAGAATGCCGCCAACAGCAGCCTGGAGTGCAAACAGGCAGGATTCAATCTCCCCGCTCGGGGGTTGCCACTGGGGAATCAATGGCTGGAAATTTTCAAGAGGGGTTCCGGAAAGTTCTGCAATAAGTCCCGATCCAACATTATCAGAACCGGCAAATTCCGCCCCGCTCATGGTCGAACTCGTGTACAGGAATAATGCGCAGAAAGTCACGATTGCAATCAGGGTCAGGACTTCCAGCGTATACTGGAACTTCATGAGTTCTCACTCCGGGCTGCATTGATCTTTTCTTCTGAAAATACTTTCAGCCGGATCAGGATATCGGGCTTGAGGGCAACGATATATTTGAACACCAGTGCCAGCACAATGCCTTCGACAATGGCAAGAGGGATCTGGGTAATGGCAAATATGCCCATGAACAGGATGAACGAGCTGGCAAATCCACCGGTTTCTGCCGGGTATGCAAGCGCCAGTTCAAGCGAAGTTGTTACGTAGGTGAACATGTCAGCAAGGGCAGTTACCAGAAATACGGTGACATACATATTGACCGATGTGTCCCGGAGTAACCGGTATACCCCATACCCGACCAGGGGGCCGACAATTCCCATGGAAACAATGTTTGCCCCAAGAACGGAGAGGCCGCCATGGGCAAGGAACAGGCTCTGGAACAGGAGAACGATTGCACAGACAACTGCCGTAATCCAGGGACCAAAGGATATGGTTGAAAGCCCGGTTCCGGTTGGATGGGAACAACTACCCGTAACGGAAGGGAGTTTTAATGATGACAGAATAAAGATAAAACCGCCTGTCACGCCGAGCAGGGGGAGTGCTTCCCGGTCTGCTGCAAGAACTTTTTTCAACTGGTATATTCCCAGCACCAGGCAGGGCAGGGCAATAATCCACCATACAAGGCACCATTGCCAGGGTAAGAATCCTTCCATAATGTGCATAATAACCTCCATTAAATGCCGGTCTGAACCGGGCAAATTAACTTTAATTAAAACAATTAAAGTTGTATTGAAAGATTGTAGTGGCCGGTATTAATATTTTTTGAAACCGTGTGGAAGGAATGAGAAAAAAGCCGGTGGGAAAAAAACGGAAAAATTATTCCGGAGTTTTGTGCTTTCGTGCATCCAGCCAGGCAGTGAACTGGCCCATGACGGACAACACTGCCGGCATGATGAAGATTGCACCTAAGAGCGAGAAACCAACAGCAATCAATGTCACAATACCGAAGTTGCTGATAATCGGGAAGCTCGCAAGGCAGAGTGCCGAGAACCCGAAAAAGGTTGCAAGTCCTGAAACGGTAATCGCAGTGCCGATTTTCTGAACACTTTCCTGGATTGCCGCTATCGGATCATGGAGCCGCTCTTGTTCTTCGGAATACCGTTCCATTACCAGTATGGTATACTCAGCAGCAACACCGATTGTCATGGATCCCATTGTCGCAGTCATCGGTGTATAGGCTATGCCGAGAATATACATGGCAACCGCATTCCATCCGACGATTGCAATAATCGGGACAAGTGGGGATACCGCATGGAAATGCCGGTACACTAAAACGAGATAAATAAAGATTAACAAAAATCCCAGCAGGGTCATCTCATCCTTTGATGAGGAGAGATCGTGCATTAAGGACGTGAAAAGTTCGAACCTGCCGGTCGGTTGCACCGTCATTCCTACCGGGGGTTCAAGGAATGCGATATCCGATATCATCTGTTCTTTTAAGGATGCCTGCTGGGTGGACTGGAGTTTTACCGTACCGAACTGGATCACCGCATTCATCGAGCCGCTTATATACGGTTTTTTGACGGATTCCGGGATCGTTTCCAGCACGGCATTCAGCTGGCTCTGGGTCTCGGGCATCTGGTTGTTATTATAGGCAAGGATATACGTGACGATACTGGTTGCCCGGGTCAGCTCCGCATGGTGGCTGAGCTCATAATCCTGGTATTTCTTCACCCATTTTATGGTATCGAGGTCTGTCACCCGTGGGCCTTCTATATAGATGGCAGCAGAATCCGTAGACCCGATGACCCGGCCTACCTTGTCCATCTGGATCTTTGCCGGCATATCGCTCGGCACAAAGGCGTTTTCATTGGTCTCAATGGCAATAACCGCATCAAGCTGGAAACCGATCACTGCAACCAACCCGACGACCAGCAGGATCGGTATCGGGTTTTTGGCAATTTTCATCGAGGTCTCGGTGAGGAAATGCGCATAGGAAAATGAGCCTTTCTTGTTTGCGTTCTTCCGGGGAAGTCCACTTCCTTCATCGAGGGAATCACAGGCACCCTCACCCACGGCATAACAGACCGTAGGAGCGGGGCCTTTTGGTTTGTACTTGAGGAGAACGGCAATAGTAGGCATACCGATGAGCGAGATGCAGTAACAACACATCACACCAATAATGGATACTATGCCAAAGGAACGGATCATCGGCACCGGGGAGATGAACATTGCCAGGAAACCCATGCAGGTTGCAAGCATTGCATACAAAACAGCAGGACCCGTCCGGGTAACCGTCATAAAAACTGCATCTTCCAGGGAACCCTTCCGGGCCTCTTCATCAAAACGGGCATGAAACTGGATCGCATAATCGATCCCAAGACCGATGAGCACCGGGAAAGCCCCGACCACTGCCATGTTTAACTGGATGCCGGCCAGTCCCATGAGTCCTAATGAGGTGACAAGCCCGATTCCGACAAGGGCCACCGGCATGAAACGGTAACGGACATAGGCAAACAATATGGCCATGACAATGATCATCAGGACCATGGCAGCGCCGATGAGCATTCCCATATCCTTGCCAAGCGAACTCGACATCTCCTTTGAAAAAGCCGGACTACCGGTCACGGTAACCTTGGTCCCCGGTGTCGGGTCTGAGGTAGATACGACTTTCTGGACATTGGCAAGAGCACCGTTCCGGACTTTTTCTGATAAGCCCGAATCCAGCTGGATCTGCACCAGGGTCATTATATTTGAAGGAACAGCGGTTTTCTGGACTTCCGGGGGAATCTTTGCAACAATGGTGTCGATTTCGGCTTTTGAATGAGGAAGAACTCCCCCGTTTGCACCTTTGATCAGATCGACAATACCATTGACCGATTTGATATTCTGCTGCTGTCGTACCGATGCTTCAAGGTTATCGATATAGGACAGGACATCCGGATTGAGAGGATCATTGGTTTCAATGATCAAAATTAAGGAATCCGACTGAAATGCATCGGTGTACCGGGTGTTGAGGATCCCTTTATCAGAGTTTTTGTCCAGGTAAACCTCGTTTCCGGTCTGCATGCTGATAAAAGTCATGCCATACATTGCAATGCAGAAAACTAAGACGAGAAGCCCGGCAACCAGCGCCGGCCGCCGGTTTATGGTGCCTGCAATTGCCTCAAAGATTTTCTCTATCATACATCACCGCATTTTTCTTTATAAAAAAATTTGTATCGTAAAGTGTTCATTGTCCGGATTACTGGATTTACGTGAGACGCCCGGATAAAAACCAGATAAATGGGATTTTAAAAATTATTGTTTCTTCCTGAAATGATAGGCCAGGTACAATGCACCGATTATGAGTGCTACGATGATTGAAAGGTAAATCGGATTGGACAGGATGGCAGTTGCACCCGCCGGAGCTGTAACGTTTACCTTGACTTTCATGGTATCGGAGATATAGGTATTATCGAGTTCATCCCGGTAACGGATTTCCGAATCAAGACCGTATTCCTTGATAGTGGCTGAACGATCAAGGCTCATGACATAGGATACCGTCCGGGACTCACCGGACGTTAAGTCCCCGATATAGGCAATATCATCGTTGCTGGTAAAGGGGTCCACTGCACTTATCCGCGCCTGGGCACTTTTTACCGTGGCATCGCCGGTATTTTTATATTCTACCGTTATAACTTTTTTATTTCCCGGATTCATCTCAGCGGGTGGCGATATAATCGCAAAGTCGGCTTTGCCCCCGACTGATACGCCGACAGTATCGCTCCGGGAGGTGACAAAGTCCCCTTCATTATTCTGGTACACGACAATTACATCGATCGGATAGGTTTGTTTCTGGGCATCGCTGGAAACAGATATTTTATACCGGCAATCCACAATGCTGCCGGCTGGGAAATCCCCGATATAGACGCTGCTGTCCGTGGGGATGATGGGGCTGTTTCCGTTCCTGATAATTTTTACAATGGATTTTACCCCGTTATCTGACCCGGTGTTCTGGATTTTCAAATCAACATAGCCTTCCGTTCCCACGTTTACATGTTCCGGGACTGCTGAAAGGACATTGATGGAAATATCCGGTTTGATCTTTACGGGAACGCTGACAGTCTCATTAATTGTTTTATATAAATATTGTATAGAATCTGTACCGAATTGATCAGCCGCGTAGAGGTAGGTATAGCTGATGTCCAGCGGCAGATTGTAGGTCCCTGCGGGGGCTTCCGGATTGATCTTGGCCGTGAACTGGGCTTTGACATTGGTCCCGCCTTTGAGATCGCCTAACATCTGGGGATCGGATTTGATGACCAGGGGCGCATTTCCCGGCAGTAACTTTACCGTCAGGAACTTTGCAGTGTTCGGAAGATCATCGCGGTCAACAATATTGGACTGGACAAATTTGAATTCATTCAATCCGATATTTTCAACCACTACAATCATCTGAACATCTTGTGCCGGGCTGAACTCATTGGTGCCCGAAATGTATGCCGATAACTGCGGGCTGCCGGCCATATATTTTGTTCCTGCCATTGCAGGTGCAATCAGGCATGCACAAAAAATGAATAAAATGCATGTTATTGTTCTATAATTTACCATCGATTTATTCCCTCCTTGTACTTGCTGGTTCATTTTGCTGAATTCTCACCAGGTATCTGTTTGTTTGGGCGGGTAAATTTTACCAGGAACGCCGTTGATGTGGTATTAATGAATGTCTGATTGATATTTATATATTCCTCCTATGTGTTACCGTTATTTGTTACATACAAATGAAACCTTTATTTGTTACACAAACCTAATAAAAGAACAAGTCAATGGGTGTCGTCCTGAAATGGAACTTTTTAAAGAAGAATTTATCCGGATTAAAGAGATTTTAAAACAATCTCCTCAGGGAATGAGTGTGACCGAGATCGCACGCGCACTCAACAAGAACAAACACTCCGTGGGACACTATCTTGGCATCCTGCTGGTATCCGGTCATGTGCAGATGCGCAATTATGGAAAAGCAAAAGTCTTCTCTCTCTCCTCACGGGTGCCCCTGGATGCCATGTTCGGCTATACCGATGATATGATCCTTGTCCTTGACCAGAATGAACGGGTTGTCCGGATTAACGATCCTTTTCTTGCCATTATACAACAGGCGCGAACAGAAATTATCGGGAACTTATTTTCTTCACTGAAATGCGGAGGAACGGCCGGTGAAGAGATCATCGAAAGGATCCGGGAATCCTTAAAAACCGGTATTTTAGATCAGGAGATAGAAATAAAAAAACCTGCACTCCGGTTTTATCGCCAGAAGATACTTCCCGCCGTTTTTGATGACGGTAAACAGGGAATGATCATAGTTCTTGAAGATATTACCCTGAAAAAATCTGCAGAGCAGGCTTTGCGTTCGAGTGAAGAAAAGTTCCGCCTCATGGCAGAAAATCTTCAGGACGGGCTCATAATATATGAAAACGGGAAAATCACCTATGCGAACAGTCGCATTGAGGAAATATTCGGGTATACCCGGCAGGAGTTATCGCTTTTTACCCCTTCGGATCTTGCAGCCCCCGATGAGCGTGAACGGGTAAAAAAGATCATCGAGGAATGTTTTGTCTCCCGGAATATACCCTCAGATATCCGGTTCTGGATCCTGAGGAAAGATGGATCCCGCCGGTATATTTATAACCGGATTACTTCCATTGAACACGAAAATTCTATTTTACGGTACATTGTCATTACCGATATCACCGAGTGGAAACATGCCCAGGATGCGCTTGAAGATCACCTGGGATTTTTACAACACATGATCGATACGTTCCCAAGCCCGATATTTTACCAGGATACGAATGAACGATTCCTGGGCTGCAACCGATCCTTTTCAAAACTTACCGGAAAAAGTTTTGCTGACATTGCCGGCAAAACCAGCGGGGAAATCTTTGACCCGGATACCGCCCGGATTTTAAGTTCCCATGATGATGAGCTTGTAAAAAAGCCGGGTATGCTTACCTACACCGGTGATATCAACCTCCCCGGTCGCTCGAAACGCACTATCACCATCCAGAAATCCACCTTCTCTACAAAAGATGGTGCCATGGCCGGCATTGTCGGCCTTATCCTCCCCGATAAGGAACATTAAGTTATTCCCGGTTTTGTTGCACATTAAAATCCATAACAATGTATCCCCTTCTTTTCCCGATATGGCCTAAATTAAGCCCGTTGGAGTTGTAAAAGACCCCAACAAGGGCTGAATTTCCTTCAAACTTCTTAAAAAGCCTTATTTATGATGAAACACTCACTATCTGTTTAATGAAAGCGCTGGTTTGCTACCTGATCCTGGGGATGATCTTACTATTATCGGTCAGTTTATCCGGTTGCGTGGCACCCCCAGCAGAAAAACCGATAATTCCTGCGGGCACGTATGAGCCGGATCAACCGGCTTCTGAGGAAACAACAATCCCCACGCCCATCATCGGTTTTGTCACGATAGAGACTCCCTATGTGACTCTTGAACCGGTTTCAGTATCAGGAACCGCAAACCCCTCCGCATATACCACACTTTCCCCGGTTACCCCCATCCCGGAAGATTATGTGGTCATTTATTCAATCAATAACCAACCATTTGCCTACAATAAAACTGCAGTATCGTTCGACCTGAAAAACCCCCCGATGCGTATCGATTTTACCTTATCTGTTACTAATACAACGAGAAATATTGAGGGCGACAGCCGGACACTTACAAATGAATGGACTTCCTTTAGCGTAAGTAATTTTGATCCAACTGCATATTTTGAAGTAACGGTTCGTGAAAAAGCATCCGGCAAAATCATACTACAGGATGGTTTTGGTCAGAGTAAACAATATGGAACAGAAAATCCCCGTCATTTGAAAATACTCACCCGGGGAGATTATCTCATTGAATTTGGCGGAAATAAGGTTTTTGCGAATATAAATCTGTCCGTGAAACGAGAGGGAAATATAAATCAAAGTGTAGAATGATATCTCCATTTTTTCATAATCCGGTCCTTATAATCAAATGTTATTTTTCAAAACGGTGAATTATTTAAGCGATGACAACATTTTATGTAAAGCAGAAAGTAATCGGGTCCCGGTAGGGTAGTGGACATCCTAAAAGATTGCGGATCTTTTGACCCGGGTTCAAGTCCCGGCCGGGGCGTACAACATTTTTCTCATGAAAGTTTTCTGAGATTTTTTTAAAGTTTTTTAATTAGTCAAACCCTTTTTAAAAAAGATGGAAACCTAACTGGGATTTGCCCGACAGGTCCCCGTGAAAGTATCTCTCTTTAATCTGTGACTGACTCAGAGCATTTGTTTCATGATCAATGCAGTATACCCGCATCCCACGATTACCAGAACCGCAATCGTGGCATAATCTCTCTTCTGGAACGCAAACTCCCGAAGCCGCGTCCGGGTTCCCGTACGATACCCCCGGATATCAATGGTAAGACCCAGGACGGTGGCCCGGGCAAGGGCATTGGAGACCAGCGGGATGACAATCGGTGCAACACTGCGGACTTTTCCTATAATACCGTCTCCCGGGTTATACCCGCGTGCCAGCTGGGCTTCATGAATACGCTTTCCTTCAATCTGGAGAGTGGGGATGAAACGCAGGGCAATAAGGAACATAAGGGTATAATCGACCGGGATTTTCAGGCGCTCCATGGTATGGACAATATCCCGCGGCTGTGTTGAGATTACAAAGAGCTGGAAGACGCAGATGAGCACCATGAACCTGAGCGTCAGGACCAGCCCGAATTCTATTGCCCCGGTAGTGATCGGGATATGACCCCCGATAAGGGGAATTACTAACGGGATCAAGTAACCAATCGTCTCGCCGCTGGGCATCGTGATGATGGTGAGGCCGATGAGAATGATGCTCATGAGAGCAATCAGCTTGAACTGCTGCATCACTTCGGTACTGAGACTGGCGACATAGGCAATGATGAGGATGGTGATGACCAGCAGCAGCAGGAACAACAGGTTGGTCGACAGGATGGACATTATGCCGAACAGGAGGATGAAAGCGATCTTGGTAAATGGGTGAAGGCGATGGAAGAAACCGTCCTTATGGACATACGCGAGAATCTCTGCCATTTATGCACCTCCCGGTATCAATGAATCAGAAATAATCCTGCCTTTTTCCATGGCAACGATCCGGTCTGCACAGGTTATGGCAATATCCTGGTTATGGGTGATGATGATGATCGTATGTCCCTTTTCCTGAAGTGCTTTTAATATTTCAAGGACAAGACGCGCCTCATTTCCGTCGAGACCAGTGGTCGGCTCATCCAGGACAATAATTGCCGGCTGCATGGCAATCACGCAGGCTATTGCGAGACGCTGCCGCTCGCCGCGGGAAAGCCACCGGGGGTAAAGGTCTTTTGTATGTTCCAGCCCGACTTCGGAGAGTGCCGCATCAATGATGGGTTTGCAATCCGTAATGCCGAGGTTGTTCAACCCGAACGCGACCTCATCGTAAACCGTATCGGCAAAGAACATATGATCCGGGTTCTGGAATACGAGCCCGACATGCCGTGCAAGTTCGGTAATTGTGCAGTCGCGGGTGTTTTTGCCCCGGATAATAACATCGCCACGGGTGGGTGTCAGCAGCCGGTTGAAATGCTTGACCAGCGTGGTCTTCCCGGACCCGTTCTCCCCGACAAGGGCAATGAATTCACCGGGCTGGACCGTAAGATTGATCGAATCGAGTGCCGGGATATCCCCGTAGGCATAGGACAGGTCCTGGACCTGGATGATGGGAGATGAAACCGGGGAACCTGTTTCCGGTTTTACCTGGTGGCCGGGTTTCCGGATGCCGGAAAAGTCAGCAATAACGATCCTTCCCAGCCGTTCATCAGCAAGAATCTCATCGGGTTTCCCGATAGCGCTGATGGTCCCGTTCTCCATTACCACGAGCAGGTCTACCATGTCCTTAAAATGCGCATACTTGTGCTCAATGAGAAGGATGGTCTTTCCCTGTTTTTTCAGATCGGTAAGAATGGCAACAATCCGCTTTGTTGCGTGTTCGTCCAGTTCGGACGTGGGCTCATCGAGAATCAGGATATCGTTTCCCAGTGCAAGGGTTGCTGCGAGTGCTACCCGCTGTTTCTGGCCCCCCGAGAGATTGTGTGGCGAGCGGTTGCGCAACTCGCCCAGGTACGTGGTGGTGATGATATTTGCGAGCCGCTCTTCTGTTGCTGCTGCATCTAAACCCCGGTGTTCGATGGCCGAGAGGATCTCTTCTTCAACCGTCGTAAAAATCATCTGTGCTTCTGCATCGTCAAAAACAATGCCGATCTTCTGGGCAAGCGCTGTTAAGTCGGGATAATCTTTTACATCCCGGGCGTCAACGGTCACCCGTCCTTCTTTTTTACCCCCGTATTCATGGTGAAGGATGCCGGCAGCTGCAAGACAGAGCGTTGTTTTTCCGGCACCGGATGGCCCGGTCACCATGATGCAGCAGCCCCGGGGTAATGAAAAAGAAAGATTATCCAGGGCCTTCTGCACGGTGTGGGGGTAGGTGTAACTGATATTTTCGAGCCTTATCATTCCTGTCCTCGTGACAATACCCTGCTGGAGGGTATGTAGAGGATTTGGACGATAATCGCATTAAATACCGCAGTTATGACAACGATGGGTACAAAGACGATCATGAACCCTTCCATCGTAGCGTACTTTGCAAGGATCTGGGGTGCAACTGCGAAGAGCGCGAGCGCGGCAAAGGTAAAACCGCTGGCAAGGGTTGCAAGGAACGTTGTGGCTACCGGTGCAAACTGGGATTTGGTCCGGATCAGTGCATAGATGCCGAAACAGACCAGGGCGCCGACCGGTTCACTGATCAGGTTGGCGGGAGGGAATATGGAACCCGAGATCAGCATCGAGAGAATACCGGCAACAAGGCCGATACCAAACGCCTCGAAGACCTTGGGGCGGATGAGGATGATCGCAAGACAGTAGAATGCGATGATCATGTTCGGTGTGAGCGGGGTATGGAGCATCGCGAGGAAATAGCGAAGGATCGCCCCGATGGCAAGCAAAATTCCGACTATGGCAATATCTTTTGACTTCATGGTAAACACATCCTGATTTAAGATTCTGGTAAGCAGGTGATGGGACGCATACGACTCCGGTAACCTATAAGTTGCCTAGATTATACGCTGATGTATATTTCTGTTCATTCGTGTATTAAAATGTAACTTTCTAGCAGGTGCTGAAATGGAACCCGGTTACCTGGGTCAAGTCTTATTTTTCCGTGTGAAAACAAAGGTGAACCGAGATTTTCCCGGAATTGCCCGGAATCTTCTTTTTCCGGAATGCCGGCGCAATTATACACGGATATAAGCCATAAAATCCGGTATTAAAACCCTTTTTTGCTCTTAGGATAACATTCATTGCCTTTCACGCGCTCTTTTCACATAAGGAGCAGTCACGATGCTGTTTACACCGGGAAGTGACGAGATCTATAAAGAAGCGCTTGCGCTGCATGCAGCCCATAAGGGCAAACTTGAGATACGGTCCAAAGTCCCGCTAAAAACCAAACACGATCTCTCCCTTGCGTACACACCCGGGGTGGCAGAAGTCTGCCGGGAAATTGCGAAAGACCGGAACCTTGCGTACAAATACACGTTAAAAGCGAACACGATTGCTATCGTAACTGATGGCTCGGCAGTTCTTGGACTAGGAAATATCGGCGGGTATGCAGCAATTCCGGTGATGGAGGGAAAGGCAATTCTCTTCAAGGAATTTGCCGGTGTCGATGCTTTTCCCATCTGTTTTGAAAATTACGAGACGGATTTTGTGGACCAGGTAAAAAATATCGCGCCGGTCTTTGGCGGCATCAATCTCGAAGATATCGCAGCCCCGAAATGTTTTGAAGTCGAAGATGCGCTCCAGGATATTGGTATTCCGGTGATGCATGACGACCAGCACGGGACTGCGGTCGTGGTACTTGCCGCACTGCTCAATGCCTGCAGGGTTACCGGCAAGAAATTCGAGAACTTGAATATCGTTATCTGCGGGGCAGGAGCGGCCGGGTTTGCCATCACCCGCCTGTTAAAATGCATCGGGTATAATCCCAATGTCTGTACCAAGGTAAACGAGATCATTGTCTGCGATACCCAGGGTACGATCTTCCGGGGCCGGGAAGAGCTCTACAAAAACAAGTACAAGTTCATTATTGCCGAAGAGACGAACCGCCCGGCACTCTCCGGAAAACTTGAGGATGCGATGAACGGTGCCGATGTCTTTATCGGGGTCTCTGCACCTGGCGTGGTATCAGAAGAGATGGTAAGATCGATGGGTAAGGATGCCATTGTCTTTGCCATGGCAAACCCGGTGCCGGAGATCTGGCCGGATGCAGCAAAACGTGCCGGTGCGGCAGTGGTTGGTACCGGTCGCAGCGACTTTCCCAACCAGATCAATAATGTGCTCGCATTTCCCGGTATTTTCCGGGGAGCACTCGATGCCCGGGCCACCCGCATCACCGATGAAATGAAGATCGCAGCAGCGCACGCAATCGCCAATTGCGTTTCAAAACCCCAGCGCGACCGGATTATGCCCAACATCCTTGACAAGGACGTAACAAAAGCGGTTGCAAAAGCCGTGGCAGATGCTGCGGTACAATGCGGGTGCAGCCGGCACCTCTGAAATACGGTCAGTGCACTTCGTGCTCGTAGCGCTGCGCGGCTTCACTTCCGCTGGTACAGAAATTATGGTACTTCAGGTCAAGGCCTGAAGGTATCGCGCATTCCTTGCAGGTGCATCCCCGGTCTTCTGCTATGCAGAGCGGACTTTTTCCGGTAATGCAATAGACTAATTCCTTACTTCCCTCGGCGCAGTGGTTATACGAGGGGCATTTCGGGCAGGTGCAGGCTGCCTTTTTGACCGCCATGTACTCCTTGCGTTCCCGGGCAGGCTGCTGCCAGAATGTATCCAGCCATTGTTCAAACGCATCCATACCCATCCCTACCCGTACCCGGTGATCTCGTAATCGATGGTAGTAGAATTATTGGCACATTCCTTGCCATGGACCAGCACTTCTTCGATCATCTTCTTGAGGAGCGCCGGGTATATGGCTCCTACCATCTCCTGTACCGGCTTGCCATTACAGAAAAATTTGAATGTCGGGGTGCTTTTTACGCCATACCGTTCGGCAGTCCAGAGATTATTCATGATATTGATCTTCGCAAACAGGATAGAATTTTTGAACACTTCAGCATAATTTTTAAAATACGGTTCCATCTGGTGGCAGAATGCGCAGGTCGGGCTGTAGAACATCACGGCAACCGGCAGGGTCCCCCTCTCCACGGTTTTTTCCCAGACAAGATCATTGACTTCAATGAGCAGTTCTTCGGTCATTAGTATCCCCACTCAGGCTGAGATCAGAGGAGCCTGCTCATATAGTTTATCCTTAGGGAAACAGGGTTCCTGAAAAATTCCCGGGGCACCGCCGGTTATTGGATTTGGCGATATGTTTACGTTGGACTGGTTGCCGATATGTTTACGTTGGACTGGTTGCCGATATGCTTACACAAAACGGATTGCCGGTATGTTTACCCAGAACTGATTACCGATATGCTTACACAAAACGGATTGCCGGTATGTTTACCCAGAACTGATTACCGGCATGTTAAGGTCGGGTATAGGTCGCCGTCTTTAGTCCGCAGGAATACCAGCTCATCTCATCTGCCCACCACTTCCTTTTATTGCACAGCCGGTGCATATTCCGATAAGGTACAACAGGAGAGGATTTTTTTATGCTGATGCGGATTGGCGGGAATGATACCAGTGGGATCGATGAGCGCTGGATAGAGGTAAAGAATCCGGCAACCGGTGAGGTGATCGACCGGGTTCCCTCCGGGACACCGGACGATGTTGCTCAGGCTGTGGATGCAGCGGATGCAGCAACCGGTGGCTGGAAGAAAAAATCCCAGCGGGAACGGGGCATGATCCTGTTCCACGCTGCCGGGCTGGTAAGAGAGCAGCACAAGGACATCGCGCAACTCCTGACCCGGGAGCAGGGAAAACCGCTCCGGGAATCCATCGACGAAGTCCGGGGGTTTGCCAATATCCTGGAGTTCTATGCCGGGATCTCCGCCCATTCCACCGGTGAAGCAGTCCGCCTCGGCGTTGCCGGTGACTGCATGGTAGTGCACGAACCCCTGGGTATCTGCGGTGCCATCATCCCGTGGAATATGCCGGTCATCATCATGGGCTGGAAAGTCGGCCCTGCACTCCTTGCCGGCAATACTATGGTACTCAAACCCGCGTCAACAACTCCCCTATCGAGCCTGAAACTCGCAGGAATACTCGACAAAGCCGGCCTCCCACCAGGGGTGCTCAACGTTGTGACGGGTAGTGGTGAATCCGTAGGTGCAGCCATTGTCCGGCACCCCCTCATCCGCAAAGTTTCCTTTACCGGTGACTGTGCAACCGGTGAAAAGATCCGCCAGATGGCATCGGCGCAGGTAAAGGATCTTACGCTGGAACTTGGGGGTTCGGACCCGATGATCGTTATGGAAGATGCTGCCATTGACAAAGCCGTGGAAGGTGCGCTCCGCGGTCGCTTCTACAATGCCGGCCAGACCTGCACCGCAGTCAAGCGCCTGTACGTGCATGAAAAAATTGCCGAGACTTTTGTTAAGAAACTCAAAGAGCGCGTGGAATCCTTGAAAACAGGAAACGGTCTCGAACCGGGGATCGATCTGGGACCGATGAACAGTGCGGAAGGGCGGCAGCGAATCTCTGCAATGGTTGAGGAGGTAACGGAAAAAGAAGAAGGAACAATTCTTACTGGTGGTTGCCCCCTTGCCGGACCTGCATATGCGGCGGGGCATTTCTACAGCCCCACGCTGGTTACCGGTGTCGCACCCGGAGCCCGGCTCCTGACCGATGAGATCTTCGGGCCGGTCTTACCGGTGATGACGGTCCCCGATCTCGACACGGCAATCCGTGAAGCAAACCGGTCCCGTTATGGCCTTGGCGCTTCGGTCTGGACTACCGATCTTGCGACCACAAAACGCGTGTTTGACGAGGTGCATGCAGGCATCATCTGGGTGAACCGCCATCTCACCGTGCCACCGGAGATCCCGTTTGGCGGTATGAACGACAGCGGCATCGGGCGGGAGAATGGAACGCATGCGCTGGAAAGTTACAGCCGGACCAAAACGCTGTTCCTTGGCTGGTAAGTTTTGAACAATGAATTACTTTTTCGCCGTTTTGCATAAGACAGATAAAAAAAATGAAATTATTTGCGATGCTCCCCCGCCTCAGGGCCTCTCCGAGGCACGGCGGGGCAATGAATATTCTGGAAATTTTTATTTTTTTTATTTTTGAGTTTAGTCATCAATCCGCCGCGGGGCGCCGTTCGGGGCGGCGGCGTTATCGTAACGGGGGTATGGGGGTCTCAACCCCCATCATAATTACTGAAAGAATATTTTGTTTAAGAATATTTTTTCGGGGGAACTCAGCACGTTCAGATTCCATTCAGAAAATCCAAAGATTAGCAAAAAAAATTACCGGTTATTATACTGCCCCGCCGGCGATTTCCGATACTCCCCGAAATAATTCCCGATAAGATCCGTTTCCAGTTCCCTGAGCTGGTGTGGGAAAATGGTTTTTTCCTGGCAATGGAGTGAGACCTGCAGGATCCTTTCGTCTCCGGGTTTAGTGGTTAAATCTGCAAGCCGGTGTGCACAATCCCCGGACTGGCCGATGGCAATAATCTCTCCAGCACCCGCATCGGACAGAATATACAGGCACGGCCCTGCGGGTGTTGACGGGGTTTTTTCCGATGCCAGGACCACCGGGCTGCTCCAGGTAAGCCCCATCCAGCCCGGTTCCCCGGGTTTTCCTACCGGGCTGAGCGGGGGTTGACTGGGGTTGCCGGCAGGATTGTCTTTCTGACCATCTTCTAATTTTCCGCCCCGCAGATTCCCGCTACGGCGCGAGGAACTCCGGTAGCGCGGGTGGAACTGCCCGAAATTACAGAGCGGAGATTTGCCGTGTTCCTGGCGGTACTGGTACAGGAGATATGCCTCCATCCCCATCCTTCCGTTTGCCGTGGCATCGAGTGGGGCTGCGGAACACTCGTAGGCAAACCCTTCTGCATCCTGCCATGCCCACAGGCACGCTGCTTCTGCATGGGGATCGGCCCAGGGCATCAGGTTCCCACTCCGGAGTTCCATGCGAAGGTCGTTCAGGCGCTTGAAAAGCGAGGTCCGGGTCTCGCCGATATACATAAAGAATTCTTCTCCCACCGGGCGTATGCGGTAAAGCCCGGGCTCAACGGGGATTTGCCGGAATTCCTGTTTGTCGGCAGTAAATGGTACCCACGGTGACCAGGAGAGCGAATCTCCTACCGGGGTAGGACAATCGGTATCATTCGTTTCGGGTTTTAACAAGTCGGGATTGGAAGGCATCTGTGATCATCGTTAGGGTGAGAGCAATGATAAGAATGGCGGCGGTTTTTGCCGGAAATGAAATTGAATTTCCTGTGGCACCCAAGAGCGATTCGTGTTTTTTCACAGAAATTTTATGAAAATATTTTTTCATGAATTATGATGGGGGTTGAGACCCCCATACCCCCGGAAAGGATAAGTGCCGCCGCCCCGAAGGGCGCCCCGCGGCGGATTGATGACCGTGATTTTAAAAAAACTAAAACCTCTTTGCCCCGCCGTGCCTCGGAGAGGCCCTGAGGCGGGGAGGCATCGCTAAAGATAAAAAATTCTTGCAGCAATGATCCAAACTCAATCAATTTCTTAATATTTCAGCAGATTTTTTTGAGTCAATTCCGGAAATTACCTGAAACATCATATTCCGATAAGCAGAGCATTCTCCCGCTCACCGCTTAGAGATCAGCGGAAGAATAATCCCGTCGATCTCCTTCATTATCAATTCTTCCGGGGTGCGGCTGAACACTTCGAAATCCGCCTCGGCCTTGGCAAGTTCCCGGGCCCGTTTCTCGACAGCGGGCCGGAGCGAGACCCGCTTCTTTATGATATCCTGCTGTACCCGCTGCAATTTTAAGATGCCCTGCAAAAGATCCCGCTCAACGGGTTTTATCATTGGCTGGTACTTGTGGATGACCGGTTTGATATCGGAACGCTCGATTCCCCGGGTGGAATCGAAAAGGAAATTGCCCTCTGTCTTCTCACGCCAGAGGAGGAGACTGTTTATCAGGGTGTTGTCGAGCTGGGGAATGCTGCGCAACCGGTTCGGTGAAATATCGGCAGCCGTGCGTATCCCGGTATTCCTCAGGATACTTTTCAGCCCGGGGGTGACCCGGGGCAGCGTGCAGCTGTCGATGTTGCAGTGCTCCAAAAATTTTTTCTGCTGGCGTTCTTTTGCAGTCCGCTCCAATGTCTGGAGTGTAGCCCGGTACTCCCGTTCAATATGCTCGTATTTTCCCTTGAGCATCCGCAGGCGGTTCAGCTGCGCAAAAAAAGCCCCGTCTCCTGCTTCTGCTATCCACTTCCGGTTCCATAAATCCCACATGTAGCGTGCGCTTTCGAGGTTGGTCTTTCTCCGCTTTTTCTCCCCGGCCGCTTCACCCGGGAATAAGAGGAGGGCTGCCACAATGACGGCAATCGGAAGGAGCGTGAGATAATCAGTAATCATATCCATCAGGGCCAGGATGAGACAGCCAGCAATAATTGCTATGCCCATAAACAGGCGCATATTCCGGAACCCGAGGGACCGTTCTATGCCCGGCGAAATGGGCTCTGCCCGGACAAGGAAATTGCCGGGACTTATGGGCGGTATCGGCCCCGGGGGAACAATCGCTTCAACTCTCTGCCACTCGCGCTGGAGATCGATTTTTGTGATCCGGTCTGCGCTGAGGAAGAGCAGGAGACCGGAACTTTCCTCGAGTTTGCACCACGGGCATGCCGAAAGTCCTGAATAATAACTGTGCACGGAGTCGGCAGTGCACCGCCGCATTCTCTTCTCCAGGTCCTCGAATGCATCCCACCAGTCCCCGGCAGCAGGCCGGCCATCTGGCCGGGCACCGTTCTCGGCAAAGGCTTGCTCAAAGAGCCCGGCTACCTGTGACGGTACTACTGACAGGCCCACAGAATTCGGCGGAGGAGCGATCGACTTGAGCGGGGAATTTTTCCCGTAGGCAAACCGGAATTCGGCAATGGATTTTTCAAGCGGCATATCCTCTTTTCCCGCATACACGCCCGAGTAGGGATGCCGGCCGAAAAAGAGGAGCTGGAACGAGAGAATTGCCAGGCCGAAATTGTCATGGTTTGCCATCCGCTCCATCCGGAAATGCTTGGTGTGCAGGATCTCGGGCGGGGTGAACTGGGCAACGCCGACTTCGCAGTAATAGAGCTGGTCCCGGGTCCGGACCTGGAACGAATCGCAGTCGATGAGCCGGACGCAGGCTTCATCATTGACGAGAATATTTCCTTCGTTGACATCACCGATCACGTACCCGAACTTGTGGATTACAAAGAACGCGGCTGCCAGGTTTTTTGCCGTGCGGACTAAGAACCGCCAGTCCGCGTGAGGGAAGTGCTCTTTGCGGTGCGTGGGGCCGTACACCTTGTGCACCGGTTCGTAATCGGAAATTCTCGGCATCAGAAAGCCGACAACCGGCCCGCGTTCGGTTGCATAGAGCACGTCAGTAGGCCAGGCCGAGATGCTCTTGAGTTCATCATTGCATCCCCGCGCCATGAGAAGCAGTTTCTCCTGCTTCTGCCGCTCGAGCGGCTTGTGATAGATCTTGGCTACCTCATTTTTGTGCAGGGGCAGGCACTCGTACACGTCCCCTTCGCCGCCGCTCCCGATCTTCTTCCCCAGGGTAATCCGGGTACCGGTACTATCATAAAAAGACCTGAGAGGAACAGCAGCCAAACGATCACCCGGTAAGCCGGACTGCTAAGACGAGCGTCTTGTCATCATCGCTTCGCGCAGCAATATCCTCCCGGGAGAGGAAGGTTTGCAACCTGGTGGCAAACGGCAAAAACCCGCTCTCCGGGTGTTGTTGCAGTGCGGAAAAGAGCGGCTGGAAAAATCCGGGATGGGCTTTTTTCAGTGCAAACGAGAGAACGAGATTCTGCAAACCGTCGGTGAATAACGCGATCTGATCCGGCAATTCCGCATGGAGGATATGCAGCCGGTCGAGATATTGCTCGTCAGTTATGAAATAGGTTGTATTGGCGTACTCTCCCTGTTCCGGCCAGAAGATGGTCTGGTATTCCGTGCCATTCCCGGTGACAATTGCGCCATCGCCAATCTGGAAAAATAGGGCGCCGCCGTTTCCCGCAACCGCGCCAAGGATCGTGCAGGCAAATTCCCGCAGCCGTTTCCCTTCGGACTGGGTTTCAGCAGTTATTGCTTCCCGGGCCGCAGTGATCCAGATCTTCACCGTTTCATCAGTGATTTGTGAAATATCGTCCTGTTCGCGGAGTGTTTCTGCGATATGCGTGTACAGGATTTCGCACGCGATCTCTGCGCCGCGTCCGCCATCCGTGGTACTTCCCGCCCCGTCCGCGGCAATCCCGATAAAAAATTCTGAATCTCCCAGCTGGATGGTGCCGGCCCGGGATGCGTCCTGGCCGTTCTCACCGCGCTGCGTGTGGGCTTTTCCGGTAACAGATGCGCAGGTGTACTTCCATCTCATATCTCACTCCAGCCAAGGGGTGGAGCGAGCATAATTTTGTCCCCGGGATTGCTACGGGACGCAGATTTCATCGAGTTGGAAAGCCACTGGAAAAATTCCCGGAACTTTAAGCCCTGGAGCTTGACCGGATCCCGGACCGAGATCTGTTTTAAGACCTTCATATCCGCTTTGTTAACGCCGATGGCAAAGAAGGCAAAGGATTTTGCATTCTCGCCTTCGCGAACCAGGGAGGCAGCGCTCTGCCACTCGTCGGTCGGGGCGCCGTCCGTGATTAAGAATATCCAGGGCCGGTAGAACGAGATGCCGTTTGCCCGGTACTGTTCTTTCCGGGTCTTGATGAGGTCGATGCCTTTCCGGATTGCTTCTCCCATGGGCGTATCGCCTTCAGCCTTGAGTTCGGGATCAAAGAAACATTCGGCAGTATTGAACTCGGAGATGAGCCTGACCGGACCGAATGAAAGCAGCGCGACTTCAACTCTTTTTATTGCGAGCGAGTCGTTCTGCAGTTCATTGTAAAAATCACGGATACCGGCATTGAGTTCGGCGATGGGCTGGCCCGCCATCGATCCCGAGGTATCGAGCAATAAAAGGCAGGGGCACCGTGGCTCCGGATTTTCTGCAAAGGTCACCGCACCGAGCGGTTGCTGGTCGGGGAGTAAATCAAGATCGTTGCTCATGATATTTCACCGTAAAATGTCGGTAGTAAACTATCGGCTCTCTATAATACTTAGCGTTCTTTTGTTTTAAATTAAATTTTTTCTGCATGGAGAAAAAGATGCAGTGATCAGATTATCCGTACACAACCTTCCGGGCATGCCGGTAAAAAAAGCATTCGCTTATCATCGTCCGGGGAATACAGAGAATGTATGAACATTGCTGTCCATTCACGAGAGGAGAATTTTTTATGACGGCCCTGAACGTCCGGCTTTTTATTCTTGCCGGCCTTTTGGTCTTCCTTGCTGCCATGGTTTTTCCGGTAACTGCGGTCGCAGATACTGCCAGTTGCCCGGGCTGCGGGATGGTCTGGAAAGATACCTGCGTTCCGTTCGAGCGGAACAACGAGACTGCCTATAACGAGGAACTTATCGCAGCATATGCACCGGTTGCAGCAAACCAGACCCCGCTCCCTGATTTCAGCAACCAGTCCTGGAGTTCGGCGTTTCTTTCAGTCCACCAGCTCTTCAGGGAAAAATATGTGTACACGCATTGGCGATCGGTGGACTGGGACAAACTCTACACAACCTGGGCGCCGGCAATTGCCGATGCCGAGAAGAAGCAGGATAAGGCTGCCTATTACCGGGCCCTGCGGGGATACCTGTACGCGATTCCCGACGGGCACGTGGGCATCCTGCCGACAACCGGCGTGTTTGGGGCTAAGTATGCTGATATCGGCGGGGGTTTCGGGCTTGCCGTGACCCGGCTCGATTCTGGAGATGTCATCGTAAGTTATGTGGCCAATGGCAGTGCCGCAGATGCTGCCGGAATCCGGCCCGGCGACCGGGTGACTGCCTGGAACGGCAGGGAGATCCACGCGGCTATCAGCGAAACTTCCTATATCTGGGCGGGAAAAAAACCCTCCACCGCAGAAGCAATCCTGCTCAACCAGCTGCGGTTCTTAACCCGGGCCCCGGTCGGCACGCCGGCCACGATCGCGGTAACCCGGACGGCTGTTCCTGCGTCCCGGGTCGTAAACCTTACCGCATACGATGACGGGTATGATAGTCTGACAAAGACTTCCTTTTTCCTGGGCAGGCAGATCAATGATATCGGGGTTGAACGCACCTGGGAGGATGTCCAGCCGCAGATCAGCAATGATACGGTTACGTACCGGACATTGCCCGGCGGGTACCGGTACATTGCAATCTATGGCGAATCCTATGACGTATACCAGCCGTTCAAGGCTGCCATGGAAGATGCGATTGCGAAAAAGGCCCCGGGGGTAGTAATCGATCTCCGGTTCAATGGCGGCGGCGATGATAATATTGCATCCTGTTTTGCGGGATGGTTTGTGGACAAGCCGGTCTTCTATGAATATGCCTCCCAGTACGATCCCGGCTCCCGACAGTTCACTATTACCTCGGAAGCCTGGACCCAGCCCCGGCCAAACGGGTATCATGGCCCGGTCGCAGTGATGGTGAGTCCCGACACGATCAGTTCGGGTGAAGGCATCCCGATGATCTTTGCCCGGTCCGGCACCGGAACAATCATCTCCTGGTACGGGACCAATGGGGCATTCGGCATGAACGGACCCCGGGCGATAATGCCGCTCGACCAGTACCTCTTCTTCCCTGCCGGGGCATCGCTCAACCAGGACCGCGTGATACAGGTTGACAGCAATGCGTCTCTTACGGGCGGGATTGCGCCGCAGATCCGTGTCCCTCTCAATGAAGATACCGTCGCCCGCGCCATGGCCGGCGAAGATGTCCAGCTGACCTATGCAATGCAGTGGCTGGATGAGCAGCAGAAACCGGTAGCAACGCCAACGACAGCAAAGCCTGCTTCTCCGGGCATTGCGATTGTTGTCCTTGCGGTTGGGCTCCTTGTGCTGGCAGCGGGAAGAAAATAATTTTTTTGTTCATTGAAATTTTCTGAAAGGGGATTCAGGGGGATGTTCTCCTTGGGCTGTCTCCCCTCAGGGAAAATGAGGGGATCACTCTCCAAACGTTCGATAAGAAGAAGGGAATCATTGGAAAACAGGATTTCAACAGAGCCGTTTTTTAATTTAATTGAACAGGTGAAGGGCACTGCGAATTTTTGTAGCAGTGAATGGTTTGAAGATATATCCCGTGGGATTGACCGCCTTTGCCCGGTAGATTGTTTCTGCGTCGTTGGATCCGGAGAGAAAAATAATCTTTGAATTTGTATGGGTGTTTTTAATTGCCCTTGCCGCATCGATCCCATTGAATTTTCCGGGCACATTTATATCGATAAAGAAAACATCGGCCTTTACTTCCAGATTAAGTTTCATCGCCTGTTCACCACTATCAGCCAGATATATACAGTCATAGTGAAGATTTTTCAATTCTCTCTCTAAAAGGTGCTGGATAACCGTGCTGTTTTCAACGATCATGATCTTCGTTGATTTTCCGGCTTTTTCTTTAAGTCCTGGCTTATCTGGAACGGATAATCCGGTGATATCCGGCAGGGCAATTTTTTCCGGTTCTGATTTTTTACCGGAAAGCAGTTTCACGGGCGGGGGGCTGACACTTTCGCCCGGGAGGGAAGAATCAGTCCGGGGTTTGTCATCCGGTTCCTCTCCATCTCTCATGTCTGCAGGAAGGGCCGAAGCCATGGTTTTTTCCAGGACTGCCATGTAATTTATGGACCGGGAAATTTCATTGAATATTTCCAGACCGTCTCTTCCCATCCCGTTCTGGACCTTGATTTTCTTGAGATCGCTCTTGGAAAATACCTCAGCTATTGCATCGATATCATGAATCCGCAGATCACCCAGTCCGTAAATTAAGAAAAGAGCAGGCATACCATTGTTATCGTACAGGGAGGAGAGCAGTTGTTTCCCGAACTTCCTTATCAGTTCCGGCCGTATCCGCCGGTCACAGATCTTGGCAAGCTGGTGAATCGCCGTTGTGCCATCCCGCTGAATCCTGGCAAGGTCACGGGGATCTGCGATCATGATCAGTGCCGCCCGGTCGATCATCCCGCCCTTTTTTATTACGGCCTGCACAAACCAGCCCCCACTCATGCAATCATTTTTGATGAACTGACGGAGCATGTTCACATTCTCTTTCCCGAGAATAGCATCCCCGCGATGCATCGAGTCTATCAGATCCATAGGGGATATGAACAGGTTGGAAAAGAGTATTCCCCAGATATCCGGGAGTATTTTATAGTTATTCCCTTTGACTTCCCTCTTCACAGCAGTCTCGAACTTTTCAAGCAGCTTGGATGACTCACTGGTCTCCAGCGCATAGAGTTCAGAACTTTGAAAGGTAGATCCGAAAATTTTGTTTTCTGTTGGGCTTGCAATTTGTTTTTGTGCGGTACCACAGACTTTGCAAAAAATTGCATCATCATCTATTTCTACACCGCATTTTTTACAGAACATGTATCCTCGTATTTACATTCTGACATAATAAAAATCTTTATCTTTTACCGCGGAATTTGCCCCATTTTCAACAATAAAGTATTCTGCTACCGAATCTCCAATCCGTAGCATTAATATTGTACCAGATGCTCTGGAATAAAAGAGAAAAGTACATCCCTTTTTACGCCAGATAAAAAAAATAATTTAAGGGAATTTTATGGCCTGCAAAATTATTACCGAGGCAATGGATGATGCCCCCTTTACGATGAGGCATGCGCATATCTGGTTCCTCTCATCGATGGGGATTTTCCTCGACGGCTTCGATCTCTTCGTGATGTCGATTGCGCTCCCGCTCATCATCGTCCAGTTTGCGGCAACCCCGGTCCAGCAGGGAATCGTTGGTGCTGCCGCTGTTGTCGGGGCAATCTTCGGGGCGCTTATCGGTGGCAGGCTCTGTGACCGGTTCGGCAGGAAAAAAGTCTTTTTAGTTGATCTCCTCGTCTTCATCATCTTTGCTGTCCTGTCGGCCTTTGCCTGGGACATCTGGTCACTCATCCTGTTCCGGTTCCTGCTCGGCATCGGGATTGGGGCTGACTACCCGGTCTGCGCATCCTATGTCAGCGAGTTCATGCCAAAGAGGATCCGGGGGCGGATGCTGATCGCCGCGTTCAGTTTCCAGGCCGTTGGCATCTTTGCCGCAGCGGGAATCGGTCTTGTCATCCTGGCCCTGCACCCGTCTGAATCGGCCTGGCGGATCATGCTGGTTGCCGGGGCGATACCGGCCATTGTTATCCTTATCCTGCGGCGTTCTATTCCCGAGAGCGCCCGCTGGTATATCCAGCGCAGGGAATGGAAACTGGCAACGGGCGTGGTCCGGTACCTGATACCGGATTTCACGATGGATAAATCCATCAAGCCCCCGGTGGAGGCAGCGGCAAAACCCGCACCGGAAAAGAAAGCGGCATGGCATGTAACTTTAGATTCCTATGCGGAACTTTTCAACCGAAAGAACCTGCGCCGGACGATTCTCATCACGGTGCCATGGTTTCTCATGGACTTTGCCTTTTACGGGGTCGGGATCTTCACGCCGATTCTCATCGCGTCCATGATGGGCGCCCATGCAACGGGGCTCAATTTCATTGCGCAGGACTTCTACTCCTCCGGCCTGACTGCCGTACTGGATGTTTTCCTGGTACTGGGATTTATCCTCAATATTATCTTCATCGAGAGGGTGGGCAGGATGCGTCTCCAGCTGGCCGGTTTTATCGGGATGGCGGCCGGCATGTTCATCCTCGCCCTGTCCCAGTCCGGTTCCGAGACCATCATTGCCCTTGCGTTTGTCGGGTTCGGGCTCTTTAATCTCCTCCAGAACTGGGGGCCGAATGCCACTACATTCCTGCTCCCCGCAGAACTCTTCCCCACCCGGCTCCGGGCCACTGCCCACGGTCTGGGTGCCGGGATTGCCAAGGTCGGGGCTGCCTGCGGCATCATGTTCGTGCCGCTGATGAAGGCGTCCTATGGGGTCCGGGTAACCGTGATCTTCATGGGCGTCATCTGCATCATTGCCTTTGTAGTGACGTGGCTGACCCGGATCGATATGACCGGGAAGTCTTTAGAAGATCTCGAAGATGCAGCGTGATGCCTCCGGACAGGGAGATACGTTGTGGATTTCCTGCGGCCATTTCATTCTCTTGAGGAATGGATTGCCAGGGCGTTTCCACTCTCGAGGACTGACTTACCCGGGCATTCCCGGAATACAAGACCGGGTCTGTTGACGAAGAATAAAATTCCCTTTAAGGAACGGATTTAAAAAAAAAGTAAAAAAAAATTAACCGTAAACACTCAGAAGCGGGGCTTCCGGTGTTTCGGGAGGCAGTCTCTGCAGTAGACGGGCCTTCCCTCAGTTGGTTTGAACGGTACTTCGCATTCTTTTCCGCAGTCTGAACAGACTACTTTTGTCATTTCACGGGGACCGAAGTCGCGGGGACCGCGGTTTCCACCAAAATTTGATTCTCCATACATGATAAATTACTCAAACAGTCTGATTATAAACTGTGCTACTAAACATGATGCCATAGTATAAATGTGTCACTGTTGAGGACATTATCGGAGATGCGGGGTTCGGGGGAATGGAAATGGATTTTTTTTTAGGATTCCCGGACGGGATAATATAATCTGACCATCGATAAGCTGGTCATATTGGACTTGGAAAGAAGATTGCTCTCGTTTTCACGGGGGTCAAATGTCGTGGATATTTCTATGCAGGGATTACCCGCGTTTTAAAATAAGGGAAATCTGCTGCATAAGTTGGGGAAGATCCTGTTGGGCCGTACTCCAGACTTCGTCCAGATCGATACCGAAATACTGGTGAACAAGAAAGTGTCGCATTGCGATGATATCTTTCCAGGGAATCCCGTGGTGCTGTTCCTGGAATTCCACTGATATTCCATTTGCTGCTTCGCCGATTACCCGGATATGGCAAAAACCCAGACCTGCAGGAGGTCGACTGGACAAATTCCTCTTTATCTGAAGGGAGTTTTTCCTTGATGCGCTGGATTGCTTCATTGATATCAAGGAGCCTGTCGATGTCCTATCTCATAGCGGCACTGCTTCCTGTATTACGGAATGCCGGATCTGCTCTTTGAGTCCGTTTACTGATGCAACATCCGCATCGCAGCCAATGAGGTCGGCAAGTTCCCGCTGGAATGCGGCATGGGTAAGAAGAGATGTATCGGGGGGGAACTGTACAAGGAAATCGATGTCGCTTCCCTTATGGGCTTCATGCCGGGCTACGGAGCCGAAGATACGGATATCTTTTATCCCGAACCGGGCAGCAAGTATGAAGATCTCATCCCGTTTTGCCGCGATCCGTTCGTAATGATCCATGTCTTTGTTCCTGTTACCCGTTAGGTATACCGGGGGGATTATTAATGCATTGACTCTCTTATTCCGGCCAGCCAGAGTTACCCGCGTTCATACGGCTTTTCCGGTTTCCCCATCATCCGCTCGTGGTTCCTGAAAGAGGCAGGGCAATAGGAAATAATCGAAATTGATTATTCCGTAGGCGAGAGTGGTGTTCCGGTATGATCCGTCCACTGGATCCATTCATCCTGGTTCCGGTAATAGATCTGCTGGTAGCCGTACGTGGACAACCTCGGGACTCCCGGTTCAAATTTTAAGACTATCACATCAGAGGCCAGTGCCTGGTTCTTGATAATTATCGTGGTCTCATCCGGTCTCTCCCATGTGCCAACCACGACAGCATCCTGCCCGGGAACGCTGTTGCCGAAATTTCCCTGCTGCACATATGTTTTGTACGTGAGGGTAAAGGTCAGGTCCGGGTGCATTTCAAGCGT
Organism: Methanomicrobiales archaeon HGW-Methanomicrobiales-1; assembly: GCA_002839675.1. NCBI lineage: Archaea > Methanobacteriati > Methanobacteriota > Methanomicrobia > Methanomicrobiales > Methanomicrobiales archaeon HGW-Methanomicrobiales-1. The sequence goes on from PGYM01000001.1 coordinate 929,277, forward strand.
CCGTCCCGGTATAACCTGGTGATTTGTAGGGGGTCCGCCATACGTGGACCATTTCGTGCACAACCCGCCATCGCATGGATTACCATCACACCCTGCGGCAAAGACAAAGCCGGCCAGCAGGACGGCTAAGACAATGATTCCTCCCCAGTACGTTTTTTGCATTGCTGTTTCTCCTGTCTGGAAGATAGGAATGCGGGGTGATAAGGATTGTTGTCCGGGTTTTTTGGATTGCTTAGTGACTCTGAATTTATGAGGGCAACCCGGGTCTGGGATTAACCCCCATGTTTAAGTCAGACCATTCATAAATTGGATGTACAGATGGATGCACTTGCACTCCTCAGGCAAGCCACGCCGGAACTGAAAAAGCGTTTCGGGGTTGCAAAGATTGGCCTCTTTGGTTCATACGTACGCGGAGAGGAGCGGCCTGATAGTGATGTGGATGTATTGGTTTTGTTCCGGGAAGAAGAGACCTTTGACAACTACATGGACTGCAAGTTTTATCTCGAAGATCTTTTCGGGCGGAAAGTTGACCTTGTGATGGAAGGCGCAATCAAGAAACGACTCCGGCCCTATATCATCAGCGAGGTTGTCTATGCGTAGGACTTCTCTCCAACTGCTCGATGATATTCTTGAGTCGATTGACAACATTGATGAAGATACCGGTGGGATCTCGTTTGACGATTTTTCCAAAGATCGCAGGCGCAGGGATGCAGTCATACGGAATTTTCAGGTAATTGGAGAAGCTATCAAGAACCTCCCCTCCGAACTCCGGGAGCGTTACCCGGATACCGACTGGAAAAAGATCGCAGGATTTCGCGATGTTCTCACCCATGTCTATTTCGGGATCAAATTAACGATTCTCTAATGCAAAGAACGAATTGCCGTCACTAAAAAAAGAGATCCGGCATATGCTTAAACACGAAGAATCGCAGAATTGAGCGACAGCATCAGAGCAGAGCAGTAACGCTCTCGACACAAATCTCAAAATCATCTTTTGAACAATCGATGGTAATATCGGCATACTTCTCATACAACGAAATTCTCTGGTCATACATATCCCGGAGATCCTGGCCTGCAATCAACACAATTCCCCGTGCTGCACTGTTCCGGAGTCTCTTTGCCATCTCGTCAAAAGAGATCTGCAGGTAAATGATAATTCCTCCGGATTTCAGGTGCTGCATTGCCCGCTCCGAAAAAACCACGCTGCCCCCGGTGGCGATAACGGTGTTATGGCAATGCAGGGAAAGGATCGTTTTTTCCTCCAGGATTTTGAATGCACCGGGCCCGTCCGTGTCAATTATTTCCTGTAAGAGCCTGCCGGTAGTTTCCTGTATTGCGATATCGGTATCGATAAATTTCATACCCCGGGTTTTTGCCAGGATCACGCCCATGGTGCTCTTGCCGGCGCCGGGCATGCCGATGAGGATGATGTTTTTCATGGGCTTTTCCTTTGGTTGCATGGTTAAGCGTCTGTGGTATAAACCATTGTTTCCGCCGGGGTAGGGTTCAAGGGAGCGGGGAGGTTATGCACAACGGGGGTTTGATGCTGGGCGCGTGGGCCTGACTCCTGAGGTATTAGTCAGGATAAAAACGAAAATTGTTATAATCCATAAAATTTTTTTACCTGGATACTTTTTCTACTGATATCATTTTTCAATTTCTCTAATCGTGATAAATACTCCTTATCATCGGTTGCCAGAAAATGGGAACGATTCCATGAGCGGTAAATATTATTTTTCAAAAAAAATTCTATGCGTTTAATATCCCGCCCCATGACGAAATCCAGTGATGAATTCAAGCTAACTCCTTTATTCTTGGCTGAATTTCCTTCTTCAGGTAATGGCTGATAATCGATTTTCAGGTCAACAAAGGTTTTTTTATTGCCATACACAATACGACCGTTTACTATCACACATTTTATTGAATCGTCGTTGGAAACCGGAGATAATAATGCAGTAATGGCATCAGATTCAGGATTTGGTTTCGTGAAGATTAAAAAATCCGCAAAATTTCCTATTTTTATTTCGCCCACCCTTCCAATACCAAGGCATTTGGCGGCATTCGTAGTAATCATTTTAAAAATATCATAACTTTTTATTTCCTTGTCAAACAGGTTAACAAACCAAAGAGCGAACCTGGCCTCTTCAAGGATATGTTTTCCACCACTGGGACTCCAGTCAGATCCAAGGGCTACATTCACTCCCTGTTTCAGCAGTTTAGAAATACAAAGTGTATCTTTGTAAAGCAACAGGTTCGAAATTGGAGCCCATAGTACGCTTATCTGATAGTGTTTTAAAAATTTGATATGATCCTTATTGCCTACATCAATCCCGCAACCGTGAATGATCGAAAGATGCATGGGGATTATTTTTTGCCTTTCAAAAGATCTTATGTGTTTCATAAATTCTTCGAATTCATTGCGGGAATACTTGTCAAATTTTTGATCCATATTCAAGAACCCTGAACGCCCTTCTGCAAGATGAAATAACGTAGAAATAATATTACCCTTTTTAACTCCTTTATCAAATATATCAAGAGAATCTGTTTTCACGGGTATCTCCGTCGAAGATGGCGAAGGCCTGTAAAAATCAATTACTGAAAAAATTATTTTATCCTGGGGAAAATCTAAATCAGAAGCAGAAGCCGTACTTCGTATCAGAATATTTGGAGAATGATCGGGATTGTCGTGTTCAAGGCCTATCATTTCCTGTATACATGTTGTCCCCCCAGAAATTGCCTGTATTTCAGACGTTACGGTAAACACCGTATCAATAGGACGCCAGTTTTTATCGTCCTGGAGAATTTTCTCCCGATTTTTAATACAATCTGAAGAGGGATCGTTTTTTTGTTTCCATTGATTGGTAATGCACCCAATTACATTTTTTATATCATTGAGATAACCGGGATCCTTCCGCCATTCAAAGCGATTATTCCACGGGGCTTTCACGGAATCCCAGATAGGGATTGTATTGTAATCAATATGGGTATGGAGATTTAAAAAACCAGGAAAAACGATATCGTTTTCATCCAGATCTAGGGTAATCGAAGAGTCATCCGGTATTTTTTTTGTTTCAGGTTTCTTAATATCTTGAATAATACCATTTTCTACGATTATCTGTCCTTTGATTATTCTTCCATCATGAGCTAAATAGTTTCCATTAATCTTCAGTGTTTTTCCCGATTTGGTAATCATCATAATTTTCACCCCGGAGTAAATGAATTGGCAAATAATTATTCATCGCGTATTAACCTAAATACTTTTATATTTAATAATTTTTAAAAAAGGGGACTATGAGAACAGGGGATCTCCGGAACAGAAGCCCGGCTCTCCCCGGCCTAAATCAACCCCTCCATGCTGGTATTTTTCAGGAAATGGCGGAGGATCATCTCGCCGGGCATATGCTTTCCGCCGTACATGGTCTTGACCGCGGCAGCAATGACCCGCAGGTCGTACTGGCTGGGATGGACCTCCGGGGGCTGCTTGTCCAGAGCGAGCAGGGTGTAGACAGCAGTCATGGCCGAACGCACCGAGTACTCGACCGTAAAGACGCAGTCGCCGGGGATTTCTACGAACTGGCCCAAAAAGGCAAGGTTGGTACTGCCCTCCGGGACCACTGCCGGACGATCGCCTTTCCTCCGGGGCATGAACTGGCTGGTGATGTAGGGCATCATGCAGGGGATGACCGTTGAGGTTGCAATGATCTTTTCGGTAAGTTCTCCGGCCCCCAGGTGGTAAAGGAGTTCTCTTAGCAGTTCCTCTCCCGTACAGTCTTCCATCTTCTTTGGCACATGGTTACCTGCCTTGTCCGGCAGCAGGCCATAGGCCCACAGGACGATGGTGTTCTCCGGCTGGCTGGCAAAATGGGGCTGCCGGTGACAGGTGACGGAGAGAAGCCAGGCCGAGTCGATCGCGGTCATGATGCCGCCGGTCACCAGTTTTCCCGACCGGGGGTCCCGGCCGGTGAGTTTTTTCAACAGCTCTTCCATGGGCGAGTCGGTGCAGGTGATGGTAAAAGACTCCCATTTCGTCTTATCGATATCGCCGCAGAACACTTCCGGCCTGCCAAACGCAGGATCCTTAAAGGCAAGTTTCTTCCAGAGTTCCCAGCAGGCCCCGGGCCCCCGGTTTACTTTTGCCGGCGTATCCATGCTGCCAAGCGTCGAGTTCTCGGTCATGGAACCGTTGGTGAAAAAGACAAGGTCGTCTTCGGTTGTGGGGATTGCCTTAGCCACGCCATTTTCTGTTACGTGAATGGCAGTCACAGTCTTTTTCCCGGGCTGGATGTCCAGGGCAAGATCCTCAACCCGGGCGTTTGCAACAAACGTAACTCCCTTGTTCTCCAGCCATTTTTGCAGGGGCAGGATCATGGACTCGTACTGGTTGTACCGGGAGAAGAGGATGCCTTTGAGCCGGGAGAGGCCGGGGAAGTGGTGGATGAAACGGTGCATGTAGCGCTTCATCTCGAGTACGCTCTGGTAATTCTCAAACGCAAACATCGACCGCCAGTAATACCAGAAGTCGGTTGCAAGAAACGAGTCATCGAAGTACTCTTCAATGGTCATGCCCTCGACTTCGGCTTCGGTTGCCATGAAGAGGTTCCTGAGCTGCCCGATGTTGTGACCCGAGAGACCGAGCGTGTCCCTTTCGATCTTCTCCCCGCAGTTCTGCATGAGCCGGCAGGCAGCAACATTGGGGTCGAGCAGGTTTACTTCCCGCAGGTCCTCAAGCACAGTCCGGGAAGGATTTTCAATGGTGGGGATGTGGGAAAAAAGATCCCAGCTGCACTCGTAATGCTCCTCCATCTCCCGGCCGCCCCGGACAAGAAAGCCGTTCTTTGCCGTGCCGCTCCCGTCCATGGCGCCTCCCAGGACGCTGAGGTTTTCAAAGACCGTGATCTGTTTCCCGTCCATGTGGCCGTCATGGATGAGGTAAAATGCGGCGGCAAGCGACCCGATCCCGCCCCCGACCAGGAATGCCCGTTTCTTCCCAATGCCTTCCGGCACTTTTGCCCTGACGTTGTTGTAGTTCCCCATGGTATTTTACCACTCTTTTTTTGGGAAGGGATAATCGTTTGTGAGTGGAGGGCCGGGAGTTTATTTTATTGGATCGGATTTTATACCGGGACAGGCCGGGTAAACCCATTCTGGACGAGAGGCTGAAACTCCGGTTAAGCGTAACATCCCCCCATCAAAGAATACCCGGTGAAGAAAAGCATCCTCATAAAAATCCCGGTATCACCCCTCCAACCCAAACCCCCGCATCCCTACAAGAATTAAAAAAAAATATCCCGCCGTCAAACCCGCGCAAACGAGCCCAAATCATCGGAGTTCATCCCGGTAACCGCTCCCGACGGCCCGGTAACAAACGTCACAATCTCGTTCGGGTCGTCCGGGTTGGGAAACGAGAGAAGCCAGTCGTTGTCCGTCCAGTGCGAAAGGGTTCCTGCAAACCTGCCCGGGCCGACGACAACCGTCATGTTTCCGGTATCCGCACCCGGGCTCACCTGCAAAATACCGTACAGGTCGCTCTGGTAATTCCCCGCGAGAGCGGAGGGGGTAATCGTTGCCGGGCCGGGGGTTGCGGGGCGCTCGGGTGGAGCAACCATCTCGTTGATCATAGCCTGGTCGGCTTTTACCCGGGCCTGCAGGTCGACTCCGCTTTTTCCTATATACCGCTCGAGGAATTCAGCCTGGACTGCTTCGGGAAATTCGGTCAGATGCTTGCTTGCAATAACCACGATCCCGATCTTTTTACCGGGGACCAGCACAACAAGGGAACGGACGCCATCGAGTCCCCCGTTCTTCTCCACAACCCGCTCGCCAAGATAGGTGAACGAGTCGCAGCCAAAGCCGGTTGCTTTTAAGGTATACGGGTCCGCCGGATCATCCGGCCGGCCGGAGACAAAACTCCCGGCGTTGATGGCATCCACGGTCTTGGGTAAAAGGATCTGCTTCCCGTCGATCGAGCCGTGGTTTAACATCATCTTCATGAACTGCGTCATATCCCGTCCGGTCGAGATCACCTGCCCGGCCGCCGGCAGGGGATCGATCTCGTGGGGGATCATCTCCAGGCCGCTGGCCGTTTCCCGGTAGCCGGTATACCGGTTGTCGTCCAGGTACAGGGTCTCGTAGTGCGCCCCCGAGCGGGTCATGTTCAGGGGACGGATGATGCGGGCATCGGTTAAGTCCTCCCAGCTCCGGTTGTCCGCTGCTGCCGCAACTTCGCCGGCAATGAAAAACCCCGCATTGGAGTACTGGCCCTTTTCCCGGAAACTTGCGCCGGGTTCGAGATACCGCATCTTTTCCAGCATCACCGGGTTCGAGTATCCCACCCGGCCCAGCAGACCGCCGTCGTAGGCCCTGAGCCCAGACCGGTGGGTGAGCAGGTCGCGAAGCGTTGCGTGCTCGCCGGCATAGGTATCTTTCAAGGCAAAACCCGGCAGGTATGTGACAACGGGGGTGTCCCAGTCAAGTTTTCCCTCCTCGACCAGCGTCCCGATCCCGGCCGCGTTGAAATACTTGGAGATCGAAGCGACCTGGAAGCGGGTGTCCGGGTCAACCTTCTCCGGCTTTCCAATCTCCCGAACGCCGAAACCTTTCAGGTACACGACCGTATCGTTCTCGACAATCCCGACAACGGCTCCCGGGACTTCATATTCCGCCATCTTTGTGGTAACAACAGCATCAAAGCCATCGAGTTTCCCGGTTTTCTGCGGTGCACTTGTACAACCGGCACAACAGATCAGGCCGGCCACAAGGAAAACTGCAAGGAAAAAGAAGAGGTAACGCAGGGTTGGTGCACTCATAAGACAGGAAATGGTGATGGGTGAATAAAAAGGTTTATGATTTTTCCCGGAATGACCGGAATTAAAAAAAACTTGCAATAATCTTCCGGGAAAATGAACGATTTTTACGGGGAGATTCGATTCCCGGGAAATTTTGGAAGCCGGAGTTATTCACCGATTTTCTTCCCCCGGGAAAATGCACCTCAATTCTCCGCACAATATCGCAGCACTTTTATAATCTTCACCCAAACCGGAGAATAACGACTTGTTCGTAAGGAGTTTTTTAAAATGTCTGAAACACAATCTCCCCTCGCAGGACTCGTACTGTTCATCGTCTGCTTAGCGTTCGCTGGCACATTGGTTGCCGGGGTCCATTATTTCGCCATAGACCTGCCGCAGCAGAAAGCAGTGCAGGCACCGGAGAATTCTGAGAACAAGGACTATGCCTGTATCAATGAATGCGGAAGACAGGTTGAAAGCTGTACAAATCTTTGCAACCAGTACGAGGGGGAACAAAAGTACTCGTGTCAGCGGGACTGTAAGGTTGCTGAGTACAACTGCCTGAGACTCTGCGATCGTTCCTGAACACAGGTTTTTTTTAAGTGTCCAAAACTTTCAGGACATCACAGCAATCCTTTTTTTTTCTTCTCGCAGGACTTGTCCTGTTCATCGTCTGCCAGGCAATTGCCGGCACTTTGGTTGCCGGACGCTGTACCCTCACGAGATTATTTTTGGGACTGCAGGAAAATACGATGGGCCTGCCACCGGAAAATTCAGGATCGCTTTGAAAGTCCCATTCCCGGAAAAACCGGAGGCCGGGATGCAGCGCAAAAAAAGTGCAAAAGAATTACGGGGAATTTTTCTTAACAACACTCATGAATTCTTTTATGCTCAGGGTTACTACGGTCAGTTCTCATAAAATTAATGTGAGGCAAGCCCATGCTGCCGGGGGAGCAGATTCCCTTTTGAGCGCAAACCCCCCCATCACCAAAACTTTTTCCCCCTCCCCATCCTACAACCCGGTAGAGCACTCATGGATACCCAGTTACTCTATACCACGTTCACCAACCCAAAAGTCGTAACCAGCATGCTCATCCTGGGAATGGTGCTTGGGATCATCCTCTCGGCCATGATGCGTTACCTTGCGGGACAATGGTACATGCCCACGGCCTTTGTGGGTCTCTGCCTTGTTGTCGCCCTCGGGTACATGTACTGGCTCGACCGGCAGGACTTCCGGGCAGAGTAGCACGACCGGCTGCGTGCCGGGCACAGGCCTTTACGGATTAATTCTTATCAGGGCCATTTCCTCTCGCACCAGCACGAAAATATCTACAACCATTGCTTTTTTTTACGGGTTATTTTTCCCAAGGCCGTTTCCTCTCACACCAGCACGAAAATATCTACAACCATTGCTTTTTTTACGGATTATTCTTCCCAGGACCATTCCCCCAACCATCACGGAACTGCCATCCACATTGCTTTTCTCCGACAGGTTACCTCTTATCAGATCCGTTTCCCCTCACCCATCACAACCGTTTCCGGGTATCATGTAATTTTTTAGAAAAGAACTCCAACAATATTGCCCATTGAATATTTAATGTTTGTAAAACAATGCAAAGTGTTTACCCGTGACTGGCAAATACCGCATTATCTATGTTGATGATGAAGAGACCCTTCTCGAGATTGGCAAGCTGTTCTTAGAGCGATCCGGGGAGTTTTCCGTAACAACCGCCCTGAACGCACAAGACGCGATCCGGTTGCTTGAAACGGAGAGATTTGATACCATCGTCTCCGATTACCAGATGCCCGGCATGGACGGCATCGAGTTCCTTATCGAAGTGCGGAAACGCTTTGGAACCATCCCGTTCATTCTTTTTACCGGCCGGGGCAGGGAAGAGATAGTCATCCAGGCAATTAACCGCGGGGCGGATTTCTATCTCCAGAAAGGCGGCGAACCCAAGAGCCAGTTTGCAGAACTCGGGCATAAGATCAAGGCTGCAGTGATACGCCATACCTCAGAAAAAGCCTTACAGAAAAGCGAAGAAAAATACCGCCGCATTGTCGAAACCTCCCACGAAGGCATCTGGGGAATGGATGAGCATTTTGTCACTACGTATGTCAATACCCGCTTGGCAGAGATGCTCGGGTATTCGATTGACGAGATGCTCGGAAAATTAATCCAGTCCTTCATAGCCGATGAAGACCTTGCCGACCACCAGGAAAAGATAGAACAACGCAAGCGGGGTGAATCGGGCATGTACGAACGGAGGTTCAAGGCAAAGGACGGGACGATCCGGACGTTCAATGTATCGGCAACGTCGCTTACCGATGAGGATGGTTCATTTAAGGGCTCCTTTGCAATGCTGACCGATATCACCCTGCGGAAACGGGCAAAAGAGGAACTCTTACAGAAAAATGAGGAACTCTATGCAGCCAATGAAAAACTGGCTGCTGCCGATGAGGAACTCACGGCGCAGCTGGATGCCCTTGCCGAGAGCGAGGGCCGGGTCAAGCAGAAACTCGACAGTCTCCTTGCCCCAAAAGGCGATATCGGGACCCTGGATCTCGTGGACATTCTGGATAAGCAGGCACTCCAGCGGCTCATGGATAATCTCACCCGGCTGACCGGTATGGTGACTGCGATACTCGATACGAACGGCAGGGTGCTGGTCGCAACGGGCTGGCAGCCGATCTGTACCCGGTTCTATCGCGTCAACAAAGAGACGGCACGGTTCTGCACAGAAAGCGATCTTCACCTGGCAAACAACATAAAACGGGGTGAATATGTTGCGTATAAATGCAAAAATAATCTCTGGGATGTGGTTACCCCCCTGTATATCGGTAACCGGCATATGGGCAACATCTTCACCGGCCAGTTTTTCTATGATGATGATATCATCGACGAATCGGTTTTTATTGCCCAGGCCGAAAAATATGGTTTTGACCGGGAAGAATACACAACAGCGTTCCGGAAAGTCCCCCGGTTCAGCCGGGAGAGGGTAACTACCCTGATGGATTACCTGATCCAACTGACCGATTTCATCTCCCGGCTCAGTTACAGCAATCTCACGCTTGCCCGGACCATTACCGAGCGCGATATATTCTTTTCATCATTGCAGAAAAGCGAAGAGCGGTTACGTCTCACGCTGGATGCAACCGATGACGGCATCTGGGACTGGAATGTCCTTTCCGGCACGGCATATTTCAGTTCCCGCTGGCTTACCATAATCGGGTACGAACCCGGAGAATTGCCCGGCACTTTTGCTACCTGGAAATCCTTAATCCACCCGGAAGATATCGGGATCGTTGAAGAGAAGATCCGGTCCCATATCGAACATAATGACGAGAGATTTTCCTTAGAATTCCGGATGCGGACAAAGCAGGGGGACTCGAAATGGATTCTTGGCCGGGGAAAAGTTGTTGAGCGGAATGAGAAGGGAAATCCGGTACGGGTGGTGGGGACGCACACTGACATCTCCGCTCGCAAGCGGGCCGATGAAGTACTGCGGGAGAGCGAGAAGCGCCTGCGTCTTGCCCTTTCGCTCGCCCATATGGGTTACTGGCGGTACGATGTCAACTCCGGGGCTTTACATTCTTACGAAGATCATGGGATGCTTTTTGGGATATCAACGGACGGGCACCGCTGGACGCTCGCAGAAGTCCAGTCACTGGTCCATGCCGAAGACCGGGCTGACGCAGAAATGGCCCTGCACAAAACCGTGAGTGAGGGCATACCGTTCGACCGCACCTATCGAACCGTCCTGCCCGGCGGGGATATCCGCTGGCTCCATTCCATCGGCAACCTGTCCCGGGACTCCTCCGGAAAACCGGAGCATGTTTTTGGCGTAACGCAGGACATCACCGAGTTCAAAAATGCAGAACTGCAACTCGAGCGTTACAATGTTGACCTTGAGAGGGGGATTGTAAAACGGACCGCTTCTCTGAATACAACCACGGACCTGCTCTATAACGAAGTGCACCAGCATGAGGTTGCAGAAAAGAGACTCCGTAAATCCCTGGAAGAAAAAAATATCCTCTTAACAGAGATCCACAACCGGGTCAACAGCAATCTCCAGGTGATTGCAAGCCTGTTGAATCTCCAGTCGCGGTATGTCACCGACGAAAAAACCCTCCATGCGATCAAAGACAGCCAGAGCCGGGTCAAAGCCATAGCGCTGATCTATGAAAAACTCTACCGGTCGTCGGATATTTCGCATATCGATTTCGCCGATTATATCCGGTTCCTGGGAAACGGCCTGTTAGATGTCATGGGTGCCTCGGCAAAAGGAATTTTGTTCAAACCCGAGATCCAGGATATTTTCGTTGACATCGACTCAGCAATTAACCTGGGACTCATGGCCAATGAACTCATATCCAATTCGCTCAAACATGCATTTCCCGATGACAGGATCGGAGAGATCTCCATTTCGGGAAAGAGAGAGGGAAGTACCATCACCCTGGAGTACCGGGACAATGGCGTTGGTATTGCAGAAGACTTAGACTGGCGCAATGCCGAATCGCTGGGGCTCCGGCTCGTCTGCCTGCTGGTGGAGCAGATGGATGGCACTATTGAACTGGACCGGACTGCCGGTACAGCGTTTACGATTGTGGTGAAAGAAAAGGAATGAGCGGGGTGGGATTGTCCCTTTACTCCCCGGAGGCCGGGATTTTTGGGTGAGGGTGGCACGATGATTTTTGCCGGACCCTGCTCTCATTCATCCGATTGCCCGGTCAACTCAGTACGGCGATTCTGGAAAAATCCCGTAACAAAAGAATTATCGCCCCCTATGTTACCCAGGTCTCCTGAAATTCCCGCAAAAAATCCGGAAATTTTTTTTGTCGGTAAACTGCCTGTTTTATCAGGAATCTGCTACTATCTTTCTTCATGAAGATCGCAATTGTTATTCTTCTGGTTATTCTCGCAGCATTTGCCTGCGGATGCACCTCAACCGCACCGACCGCAGCGACCGCAGTACCAAACACTGCCACACCGGCAGCAGCAGCAACCCCTGACCTCGTCGGTACCTGGACCGGGCAGATGCAGGGATATGAAGAGAGGATCGGGTATACCGATTATAACAAAATGCCCATAACCTTTGTCGTAACCGAACAGCACGGGCGTCTCTTCTCCGGCCACGTAACATTCGGCGTCAACAGCACCGACACCCTCCCGATGGCTGGCGTTATCAGCCGCGATGGTAAGACCTTTGCCATGGTTGAGAATGCCAACGGGTACACGACCGGAGAATTAACCGGAACCGATACTATGGAAATGACTCACATCGACGATGCCGATCCCTACAGTGCGGCACTCGATACGCTCAAGAGAGCATAAGTCCGGTACGGCAATAAGCCGTATCTTTTTTTTTTTAGTATTCCGGATTTTTTAGATCCTGATTTTATTGATCTAACCTTTCGGTTAGCTCATTGATGCGGCACCATCCACCTAATTCCGCAAAAATTTCCCTGCAAAATCGTTTTCCTTACCCCCCCGCGCCGCGTTTTGCCTCCCCAAACATTTTGTCAGACAATCCGCACAAATCCAATCGCAATCCGCGCCCGGATTCCGCTAAAACTCCGAAATAACTGCGAAAAATTTCGCAGCAACCAATAACCTATTTAAGAATAATTTCTCAACAGGAGAATATACACATGACAAACCGGTTCTGCAAACGGGTAGCACGCAAGATGCAAAAGATGGGAGTTGCTGCAAAAGTTGCGGCTTTCTTCTCCCGGTTCTTTTACCTCTCCATGCTCTCGGTCAGCGGAATCATGATCACGTGTATGAACCGCCGGAAGGGAGTGAAGAGCCTGGGAGAAGAAATGTCCCGCACACTCCTGCATATGCTTGCCGGTCTCATCGCAGTGCCCCATCGAAATTCCGGCGCGGGAATCATCGCGGGACCCGCAGCCGAAGCCATCCTGCCCGCCTCTTTTTGTATACATAGGAATTGACCGCCGGTTCCGGTCGCTGAATCCCTGACACATCCGTACGGTATAGCCTGCCGTCCGCAGGGAAACAGGAAATGGAGTTGCTGCAAAGAGCGGCGGCTTTTACCGGAACCGGCGCTGGAGGTGATTGACCCGGGAGCAAAAGTCTCCCGGAATTTGGAAAAAACCGGGGAGAAGAAAAAAATTCAGCAGTGATTGTAATGGCAACGAAGAACAGACCAGCAGAAAAAGACACGAGAATTTTAAAAGAGGGAAGCACCGGCAGTGCCGGACGTTCCCGCACCAGGAACAGGACCAATCCGGCAGCATCGCCCAGAGACGGCGCCGGACGGGAGAACAACGAACGGGCCCGGGGGCGGTACCGGTGACAAGGGCACAGCGAAACGATCCCATTGTCCCGCTCTTCCTCATCGCAACGGCCGTTGCCGACGGGGTCCGGAAGCGTGGCGGGAAACTCTACCGGATCTCGGTGGTGCGGACCCACTCGCATGCGTACCGCATCAAGTACAAGTGCCGGATGAAAGGGGAACCCGAACCCCTGTTCGTGTCGGAATGGCGGGAGATGCCCGGCGAGCAGTGGACATTTACCACGTTAGCGGCGCAGGATACGGCAGGATCTCAAAACCCGCCCGCGATGCCGGGCTGCGGGGTGAGCGGCGATGGCCGGACCGGCTGACTATTCCGGGAATGTGGCATCGGTGATCGAACTCCTCGCGGGACCGGGGCAGGTTGTCGAGATCCGGGCACTGGCGGAGAACGCAACGCACAGCGGGTACTTCACCGACTATGCCGCCCTCGCACAGTTTGCCGGGGCGCTTGACGCGGACCCGGCCGTGCACGGGATTTACGTGACCTTAAACCGGGTGAACCCGTCGCTGCTCTCCCGGCGGGCAAACCGGATCAAGATGCGCTTGACCCGGACGGATTCAACCACAGCGGATGCCGAGATTATCCGGCGCCGGTGGTTCCCGGTTGACATCGACCCGGTCCGGCCGAGCGGGGTCTCGTCCACCGATGCCGAACACGAGGCTGCACTCGCTATGGCCGGGCGGGTTGCCGACTGGCTCGGTGCGTTGGGATTTCCCGAACCGGTCCGGGCCGATTCCGGCAACGGCGCTCACCTGATGTACCGGATCGATCTCCCCAATGACCCGGCATCGCTTGCGCTGGTGAAGCGGGGACTTGCGGTGCTCGACGCAATCTTTTCGGACGGTACGGCGACCGTGGATGCAGCGAACTCAAACGCCGGCCGGATCTGGAAACTCTATGGCACGGTGGCCCGGAAGGGGGACAACACTAAAGAACGCCCGCACCGGAGGAGCCGCATCCTCTCGGTGCCGGACCGGCTCGATACGGTGAGCGGGGCACTGCTGGAAAAACTGGGAAGCGCTCTGCCCTCTGGAGAGGAGCAGGCCCGGCCGGTGTCGGGCACAAGCATCGAACTGGGCCGATGGCTTGCCGGCCACGGGATAAAAGTCCGGTCGGAAAAACCGTTTTGCGGCGGAACCCTGTACACGCTCGCCCAATGCCCGTTCTCCTCTGCCCATAAAGACGGGGCCTACGCGATACAGTTTGCAAACGGCGCTATCCATGCCGGCTGTCACCACGCCACCTGCGGCAGCGGGAAACAGCGGTGGCAGGAACTCCGGGAGCAGTGCGAAACGAAAGAGGAGCGGCAGAAGCACCGGGAAGAGCGGTTGCTGGCCGGCAAACGGGACCGGGTAAGGGCAAAGGCCGGGGATGGCGGCACCGTCCCGCTCGCACCCGAGTATCCAAGGGAGTTCGCCCTGACGGATGCCGGTAATGCCGAGCGGCTTATCGCGTTGCACGGCGATTCGGTCCGGTACTGTGCAAGTTTTGGCGCCTGGTACCTCTGGAACGGTAAATGCTGGGAGCGCGACGCCGCCGGCCGGATGCTCATCATCGCAACCACCGTTGCCCGCTCAATCCATTGCGAAGCCGCTGAGGCCCCGACTGCCGACCGGTCCCGGGCACTCTCGCGATGGGCGATCCTTTCTGAAAGCCTCCACGCGAGAAAGGCGATGATCGATTCCGCTGCGCCACACTGCCCGGTGCTGCCGGGGGAGTTCGATGCCCGGCCGGATCTCTTCAACTGCCGGAACGGGACGCTGGAACTTTCGACCATGAGCTTCCGCGAGCACCGGCGCGAGGACATGCTCACCCGGATGGCAGCCGTTGACTATGACTGCACGGCCGCGTGCCCCCGGTGGCTCGAACACCTGGACCTGATCTTCGGGAGCGATGCGGATTATCTTGCAGGGTTCCAGTCCATGTGCGGGTACACGCTGCTTGGCACCAATCCCCAGCAGATCATGTTCATCCTGTATGGCCGGGGCCGGAACGGCAAGTCCAAGACGATCGAGGTGCTGGCCCGGATCTTTGCTGACTATGCGGTCAACATCGCGTCCGACTCGCTCATGGCCAAACGGTTCGAGACCACCCGGTCGGATCTTGCCCGGCTGGCGGGGGCTCGCTTTGCAACGGCGGCCGAAGGTGCGGAAGGCGCGAGGATGGACGAATCGATCATCAAGCAGATCACCGGCGAGTACGCGATCACGGTCCGGAAACTCTATGAAAACGAGTTCGAGTTTACGCCCGTTGCCAAGATTTGGATGACGACCAACCACGAGCCCGTCATCCCCGGGACCGATGACGGCATCTGGCGCCGGCTCTGGATGGTGCCGTTCTCGGTCCAGATCCCGGAGGAGAAGTGCGATCCCGATATTGCGGCAAAACTGCTGGCGGAGTCGGCCGGGATCCTGAACTGGTGCCTGGCGGGGCTGGAACGGTATTATGCGAATGGGCACCGGCTGGTGCAGCCCCGGAAGGTTTCGCAGGCTACGGTGAATCTCCGGACGGTGAGCGATACGGTGGGGTTGTTTTTGGGGACGGAGTGTACGTTTGAAGCGGGGGCCTCGTTGTCGCGGTCCGCGTTCCGGGAGATGTTCGAGAAGTGGTGTGCGGAGGAAGGAGTACGGCGGGTGCCTTCGGGAAAGAGAGTCGCGGATGCTTTACGGGAACGCAACGTCAGAGATGGCGGGAAGAGTCATGGAGAGCGGTTCTGGTCCGGCATCCGTTGGAAAAATGGGGATGAGTTGACTGAACTGGAGAAAGCAGGAGGGTTTCAGGATGTACTGTCCGGTGTATTGTAACATGCAGTACGGGTTGGGGGCACATGGGGCACTTATACCCCATTTTCCGGAAAGTCTTACGAGAAAATTGTACAGAAAAAAGATCCCGGAAATGGCACTCAATGTGCCCCAAGTGCCCCGGGAAGTAATCACTGACAATACAGGAAATACGAGCGCTGAAGCAGGTACAGGAGTGAAGAGATGACACTATTAATCCGTGCAGTTACGGAAGAAACGCGAAAGGATCTGATCCATGAACAGATAGTTACCCTGGTGAATATTGCCGTCCAGCAACCTCCGGTACCGGAACGTACGGTCGGGCAGGTCGGGTACTGCGAGCCCTGCTCCATAACCACTGCGTTCCGTCCCGGACAGAGACGGCTTGAAAAGGAGCTGGCACAGGTTAAGGAGATCTGCCGTACTGCGCTTGAGGATCTTCAGGGTCCCCGGCACATTATGATGACAGAAGCGTTAGGCGAGCAGCAGCTGGCGCTGGCAGAATTCCAGAAGCACGAGGGGTTGTTGCAGTTCCTGCCGATGGTGATGGCCGGCGTTCCCATCTGGAACCTGGCCTGGGTTGCATGGCGGGAGGATGATGGATCGGTAATTACGGAGATGGAGTCCTGGATCAATGAATCGGTTCTTGACCGGGCGGCCTGCATCCGGATGAGGGAGCGGATCGGGCGGGTGGAGGACGTGATATGGAGACTGGGGGAATGAATTTTCTCTTTTATCCTACGCACCTGATTGTTCAGACACTGAGTGGGGTATTGAGCTGGACCCGGTTTAAGGAATGTCATCTTCATTGAGGATCGGCTTGCACGGGGATTTTCTACCGGGATGTGCCGGACCGCCGCCGCCACGCCCGGTACCAGCCGCACGCCGGATAGGAGCGGAAGGGGGCGAACGACCCAACGGCATTATAGATGGGAAAAAACCAAGAATATAAATTCAGAACATTAATCGTGTGAAATGTAAAATTCACATTAATGGCTGAAGAGCAATTCCCCCCATGGGCTGAACGCAATGATGTATTGCGCATTTATAAAATATCCGGAAAATTTGGTTGGGTCCATTTAGTCGTCGCACAAGAAAAAAAATCCCAAAGAAAATTTCTTCGATTAAAGAGATTCCGAAATTGGTTTTCTATACCAAGCGGAGATTATTTAAACCTCGTTCAAAAGATGCTCCACAAGGGTGCGTCAGAATTAGAATGGAATTCTGACAATAATCTCGAAATTAAAGTAGAGGAAGTAAAATCTGAAGAGGAAATTAAAGACATAATCAAATCGGATGATGATCTGCCGGCAGAAATTATTTGTTTCCTCAATGATAATCCAAAGGTTATCGAAGATATCATAAAATTCTGTTCAACAAAAAAAGATATTAATTATTTATCTGATTTATTGGAAATCCTTGGAGAAAACATTGTAAGTTCAAATGAACGCTTGCGTGTCGCTTTCAAAGAAGTCATCGAAAAGGTTTCCAAAGAAGATACCGAAGGAATGCAAGATCTATCGGATCTGATGAAGCAATGGAATCTTTTTCAAATTGCATCAATTTCGAGTTTAGTAAAAAGTCGTCTGGAGACAATTCACACATTTGAACAAATGATTCACGATGAAAATACGTATGAGATTGATACACCCGATTCAATCCATAGAGTACTTGAGAAAAGTATGTGGCTCATTGATGAGAATTATTTTTTAGTTCATTCCAATCGCTCACTTCGAACGTTTATCGGCGATGACATGCAAAAAAAACATAAGGAGTTTGTTAAAAAACGTTTTGATTTTGCAGTCGTTGATTCAGATAATAAATTATTAATTCTGGAAATAAAACGACCTTCTATTGAATTGACTAAAGACGAACTAGATCAATTAGAGTTGTATTTGCGAATCTCGAAGCAATATTCCACTAAATATCGATCGGTTGAAGGGTATTTAATCGGAAATAAAATATCACAAGAGGCTAGGGAAATAATGGAATATCGGAGGGGAATTAAGCTTATGACGTATGATGATCTTCTTGATGGATGTAGAAAAAGATATTCTGAATACCTGAAAGTCATTGAAAAATAGGGGGAGGGTAATATGAACTTCAAATTAATTGCGATAAAATTGGGTGAGGGATTGAAGTATGATACCACAGTAAACGATATTAATAGGATTTCATCTGCGATTTTTGATTTTTCACTGAAAGAATACCCTCATGAAAGTATTACCTCAGTACGATCTCAGTTAATTTACAATTGGGTAATGACACTTGCAGATAATTCGATGACCGATGATAAAAAGATCCAACTTTTAGGTGATTTCATCAAGGGGCTTACTCCTGATAATAGCCCACTTCGAACATTGATTGTCGATAAAAAAGCGATATTAAGTCCCGACATGTGGACTCTTATTCATAAAGACATACAAAGAGTTTCCCAAAAAAAATTTATTGATGGGCATTATTCGGATGCAGTAGAGTCGGCATTCAAAGAAGTGAATACCCGTGTGAAAAAGATTGTGAGGGATAAAACCAGTCAAGAATTTGATGGTGTGGATTTGATGAATCGTGCATTTTCTTTAGGGAAACCAATAATAGTTTTAGATGATCTCTCTACAGATAGTGGTAAAGATATTCAAAAAGGGTATTTACAAATTTATTCCGGCTCGATATTAGGAATTAGAAATCCAAAAGCTCATGCAAATTTGACAACCAGTAAAGAAAATGCCATTCACTTTCTGTTTTTAGCAAGTCTTCTCATGATAAAAATCGATGACTCAAAGTCCTTTCTTACTCAATCATAATATTTTATAGTCGACCTGAAAACGCCTTCCCCAGCACCGCCTGCGTCAACCGCTCACATCGTCGGCCCGCCGCAGCAACTTCCTGATCGAACGCATCCGCACGCTCGAATAGCAAACCGACACGCCGGACTATCCCGTCCTGCTCGGCAAGGGGGGGGAGGGGAATTATTAATTGAGCAATACGATTTAAGGCTAGTTTACCCAATGTGGCAGAAAAAATTTTTCCATTGATTTGTTCCTGAATAAGTGGGGATCTAAAAACAAGGGCAAGGTAATGATTATCGATTCCTTCCAGATTACAAATTTTAGCTGCATTTTCGGTTAGATTCGCCCCATTGAATTTTTCTGGTACGGTTCCAGAATCACCGATACAAGCCCCAACAATTGTAATATAGATGTCAGAAGAAGAAATTACATACCGAGAGATTTTTACCTGAATTTCAGGCTCTAGATAAAAAATTTCCCCCAGTACAGATCCATTTTTGAGATTACCTGCTCGCAGGTAAGGAAAACCAGTATTTTTCGTCACGAGTTCTGATCCCTTAGGAAGTCTCTTACCCCCTTTGACACGACCTACAGATCCGACAGTAACATATTTCCAGGAAGCAGGAATTTCAGATATGTCTTCTATAAAATCAGGTACTCTATAATTTTTAAGCTTGATTTGATTTGACAATTGAGAAATGTGTAAATTTTCTTCTCTCCATCCTTCCGTCAACCTCCCCGAACACGCAGCCGCCAGCACAGCCTGCCGGAACTTCTTCATAATTAACGGCACCCGGCTCAGTTGATTACGGGCGGCGTTGATGTGCGTTATCATGGCTTCGATACGGGCGACGATACGCTGCTGTTCGGTGAGCGGGGGGAGGGGGATCATACTCTGTTTGATGAAATCAGCAGGAACTCTCTTTTGTCCGACCGAGCCGGTAAAATGAGATTCTGCTTCATTCCGAAAGGATTCCTGCCGGATGTAATAGTAGAGATATTCCGGCATGATTTCCCCTCGTGATCTCATCACATGGAATTCTGTTGAACCGAAACCGATCCCATTTTTCATTCCGGTGACAATAGCCGCTTTCCCGTTTTCCATGCAGGGCGTAATCTTTGCCATAATCACGTCGCCATCACGGAAAGATGTGAAACCGTTACGCACTTCCAGATAGGGTTTGATCTGCGGATTCGTGATCGCTCCCATGTCAGCATCAACCGCAGGCATCGGGATGAAAGTCACCGGCGCATCAGCAGGGAGAAAATCTTTGGACGGCTTATGAGGATTTACTTCACACGCATCAAGAATTGTTACGAATTTCCAGCCTTCCGGTAGCTCGTCATCGGGAAAACAACTGGGTTCCGGAGATATCACGACCGGTTTTTTCATTTCTTCCCTTCACTCGCCGCCGCATCCCCATTCTCCAGCAACACCAGCACCTGCTTCAACTCATCCATCGCCAACCGCAGTTCCTCAATCGCCTCAACCGCAAGCTCCTCCGGCTCCGGCAAAGAATCCGCATCATCGAGCGAATCATCCTTGAGCCACTTCAGCGAATCGATCTTGTAGTTCCGCTCCTTCACTTCAGAGATATGGAACGAGTGCCAGCGATCTTCTTTCGAGTCCGCAGCATTCCGCTTCGAGCCGCCGTTCGGGTCAGCGCCATACAGCCGCTCGAACTCGGCGAAATACTCCGGTGTCAGGGGCCGGTCCTTCTTGGTGATGCCCGGGACGTTCGTCCGGTCATCATACACCCAGATGGTCTCAGTGGGAAAGCCCTTGGTGAAGAAGAGCAGGTTCGTCTTTGTGCCGGGGGAATAGGGGGTGAAGGTTCCGTTCGGGAGCCGTAAGATCGTGTGCAGGTTGCAGTCCTCGGTCAGCACCTTGAACACTTCTCCGGCCTGGTCCGCGAAGAGCACGTTGTCCGGCACCACGACTGCCGCCCGTCCACCGGGCTTGAGGATCGTCATCACGTGCTGCACA
Source organism: Methanomicrobiales archaeon HGW-Methanomicrobiales-1 (assembly GCA_002839675.1). Lineage (NCBI taxonomy): Archaea > Methanobacteriati > Methanobacteriota > Methanomicrobia > Methanomicrobiales > Methanomicrobiales archaeon HGW-Methanomicrobiales-1. The sequence goes on from PGYM01000001.1 coordinate 949,936, forward strand.
AAGTTGAGCTGCTTGTTGGAGGTTGAGATCGTGAAGTCCTCGCGGTCCGGTGCCTGGTTCGCCCCTTTCGTACCGAACGGGGGGTTCGTCAGCACCACATCGAAGCGCCGGCTGTCAGGGTTCTCGTAGATCGAGTCCCCGATTTTGATCTGGGGCTCGACATTGTGCAGGAAGAGGTTCATCAGCGCAAGCCGTCGCGGGCGGGCAACCAGTTCCTGACCAAAGTACGTGCTCTTCATGACGCGTTTCGCAACATCGCGGTCAAGTGCCCCTCCTTTCGTCTGCTCCAGAAGCCACTCGTACGAGCAGACAAGGAACCCGCCGGTACCACACGCGGGATCGCAGATCGTCAGGTCGGCCCGCTTACGGGGATCGGGTTTCATGCACCGGACAATCGACTGGATCAGGATACGCGGCGTGAAGTACTGCCCGGCACCCTTCTTCCCTTCGCTTGCCGCCTTCTCTAAGAGGCCCTCGAACGCCTCGCCTTTCACATCAATGTTGAGCTCGGTCCACTCGGTCTCATCGATGAGCCCGATCAGTTTCTTTAAGTTCACCGGATTGGAAAACCGGGAGATCGCGCCGGCAAAAATATCGCCAAGAAGTCCATGCTCCTTCCCGAGTCTCCGGAGCACATCCTGGTAATGTTCCGTCAGGTCAGTCCCGGACTTCTCAATGAGCGCCTTCCAGTCGCAGCCTTCGGGAAGCTGTACGCTCCGCTCATCAGCCATCTTGATGAAGAGGAGATACGTGATCTGCTCAATATAATCCCCGTAATCGATCCCGTCATGCCGGAGCGTGTGGCAGAATCCCCACAGTTTCTGGACTATATCGCTCATGTGGATAAGGATAGAACCGACGTCCGCATTAACCCTGCGCAATCGTCCGCGTGCATCACCAATGCATACACCAGTAGCCTTATGGGTGCAGCAGTACTACAGATAACCATGGAAACCATCCCCATCCGGATCCGGAAGGAGACCAAAGAGGCGCTCATGAAATTCCGGGCACACCCCCGGGAGACCTACGATGAAGTGATCGCCCGCCTCATGTCCTCCCAGACCGACAAGGATCCCATCAGCGAAGACACACTTCAGGCAATCGAAGAGGGACTCGCCGATATCCGGAAAGGAAAAACCCGGGAGCTCAACGAGTTCTGCGATGCGCATGGGATCTGAATGTATACCGTCCATCTCGCAAAGCGGGCACAAAAAGATCTCCTGAGCCTCCCCAAAGAGGATGCACGACGCATCCGCACCACCTTAAATGAGCTCGCACAGGAAACTGAGCCGTGGCTGCTCGTCAAAAAACTCCAGGGTCATGAAGAAGTCCCGCTCTATTCCTGCCGGGTAGGGCATTACCGGATCATCCTGACCATCGATCAGGGCCACCTGGTTATTTTCGTGGTCATGATCGATCATCGCCGGTCCGTGTACCGGAATATTTAGTCGGCCACCGGCTCAGGCTGCAATCGCCTCGTTCCATTGCTGGATCAGGACCGGCAATTCCCCATTGAAGACCCGGTTTGCTTTTCCCCATCCGCCTTCGTTGGCAAAGAGAGGAATGATATCGAAGTCGTCTTTGCTGATCGAGAGATTTGCAATAAGGTGTTCGCGGATCTTGTCGAGCCACTGCTGCTGTTCCGGAGTCAGCGAGATTGAATAGGCCATCTTGTCAAAGACCCGGTGAATCCGCTGCTCTGCAGTACAGAGCGGTTCTTCCTCCCGGGCTGCATGTTTCACCATCGAGATAATATCCACGAGTGCCTTGTTATACCGCACCTTGTGGGCCATCTGGAGGTTCTCAACTGTAAAACGGTACCGGGTTGCGGCGAGTTTCAGCCGCAGCTCGGACAGGGCATCTGTTCCCCAGTCTTTCGGCCGGTCCAGCAGGATCCGGATCGCCTCGATATGCTCCGGGTTCTCTTTGACAAACTGCGAGAATGCGGAAAGATAATCCTCCGGCTTGTACTCGTTGCCTGCCGAATCCCGGAAGATATACCGCGAACTGACGGTGTCCTCATTCTCATACGCGACCAGCATCGAGCGCGAAGGCCGGGGATAGTGAACGAGCAGGTTCTGGAATTCCGGGTTACGGAGCAGCGTCATTGTCCCGGTAAAATCCCGGCGGAGTGCATGCTGCAACCCGGCAGCGTATCGTTTCATATCGCCGGAAGGAATAAACGCGGCGAACAGGTCACGGGCCTCGCCACTCATCTCCTTGTCGATTCGCTGCAGCCGGCGCACCAGCACCCGGGCATTATACTCCCGGTCCCGGTTATCCCAGATATCCTTGATCACCTGCGAGATTGGCCGGGTTTCCTTCTCGGGCGGTTCTGCGGTGATACTGGTAGCCTGCCGGAAATATTCGAACAGCGTACCGCCAAAACAATCAAAGACCACAAAATGGGATTTGTCCGGGCATCGCTCGCCCTTCCGGGTCCCCCGGCCCAACATCTGCTCAAAGAGGATACGGGATTTTACCGGCCGCAAAAAGACAATAAATTCCAGGTCCGGAATATCCACTCCGGTCGAGAGCATATCCACCGTAACTACAACCGACGGCTGTGGCCGGTTCCGGAATTCGCGGATTCGCTGGAGCGGCCGGTCAACCTTACCGGTGATCTTCTGCACAAACGAATCCCCTTTCCCGAAAACATCCCGGGCAAGATCCACCAGCTGGTCCGCGTGGGAAGTATGGGGAATATCATTCACGGCGAAGATCAGGGTCTTGGGGAACCGGCCAAACCGCTGCTCATGCTCTTCTGCGTATTTCCGGATCTCGGTAAGGATCTTCCGGTTCGAGTCCGGCGAAGTGATGGTTCGTTCTACTTCCGTAGTATCGAATTGCCGTTCATCCTCAAGGTTATCAAACGATTGTGCTCCGGTTGCTGCATCAATCACGCCGACCTGTTCCCCGGCTTGAAGGAAGATCCCGTTCATTCGCACATTTGAGTCAAGAGCAACCGCATCGTAATCGACCAGGAACCCTTCCCGCACCGCCCGGGCATAATCGTACCGGTACACGATCTCCCGGAAATAGGCCATTGTGTGAGCTGCCGGGGTAGCCGTCAGCCCGATCTTGATCGCATCGAAATGATCCAGCGTCTTGCGCCAGACCGATTGCTCCGCTGAAGTATATCCCCGGTGGCATTCGTCCGCAACGATCAGGTCAAAGGCATGGATCGGAATATCCATCTGTTCCGCATCCTCATCGATTGGCTCATCGCTGGATCCGAACAGTGCGTTACGCCCGAACAGATTGATCGTCATCCGCTGGATCGTGCAGACATAGACAAATGCAAGGCCGGGTTTCGGTTCCAACAGGTAATTCGGAGGGAGCACTTTTGGATCAAATTTCTCATCCTCCTCAAAATCTTCGCGGAAGAACCGCTGGCTGTAGACCTCATATGCCTTGTCGAATTTCAGCCCGGGCCTGCCTTCAAATGAAGCAAATGCTTTGACTGCCTGAGCTGCAAGAGCCCGGCGATCGACGAGGAAGAGAATCCGTTTTCCAACATGGGATTCCATCAGCCTGAAGATCTGGTTGACCATCGTGTAGGTCTTGCCAGTCCCGGTTGCCATTGCGATCAGCATCTGGCGCTTCCGGTCACGGATCGCCTGCTCGATTGCCGCATTCGCTTCAGCCTGGTAGGGGCGTATCATCGGGTGCGTATTTTCCCATTCCAAAAGACGCTGGCAGGACGCCTCGAATTTTTCTTTGAGCCGTTCGGCTAACGCGTCCGCCGTATGGAATTTTGCTATGGGCCGGGATCTGTTTAACTGATTGCGGAGATCGTGGAACCAGATGATCTCGCCATTTGTGGAATAAATAAAAGGGACCCGGAAGCCGGAGAAATTGAACGGGCTGCCCGGAATCCCGGTGGCGTACCGTTCGGCTTGGGTCAGCACATTTTGCGGGCCGAGAGTGACTTTTTTTGCCTCGATAACAGCAATGATCTTCCCGTCAAGACAGAGTGCATAATCAGCGGGACCGTTTGCTGTGGGAAATTCTTCAAGAGCGCACTTGTTGAACCGGGAGATGTCCATGCCATTCTTAAAAGGCACAACAGACCAACCTGCAGCTTTCAGTAAGGGATCGATCCGTTTCTTTCGTGTGACTTCTTCAGGCTCACCGTTCATGTCTTCCGGGAATATATTCGATAATGTATGAGATTTATTAAGGCTGTGACATTATTTGTTGCGGTTTGTTTCTATCATCCCTCGCTCCCATTTCTTCCCGCACCATCCCCGCCCAACCCCCGCTCTTTTCCGCAATCCAACCGCACACCGCCACCCATTCCCCAAAAATAAAAAAGATTCAGCCACGGCTAAGTCCTTTCACGACGTATACTAGCATGTCAAAGGGGCCCCCGAGACAACCAGAAAAACACCAAAAAAACAACCAGAAGAAACAAAAAAGAAGGAAACAACAATGGCAGATTTCGTACAAAAGACCATAACAAAATCAGCGGTTCGCGTACTCGCAAACCCGATCGAAGATGTAGCAGCGTTCAACACGATCGTTGAGTCGGTCCTGACCAACAACCCGTTCGAATGCGTAGCCTACATGACCGCAGGCACCAACCATGCCGGCGTGGAAAAGACAAAAGAAAGCTATGGGGCAAAAATCGTGTACCAGGACAACGAAGCCAACACGGTCGGCACCGACTCCGGCCGCTTCAGCACGATCGCCGGGTTCAATGCCGGGGCAGCCGCAATCCTTGCCAATGCCGCCCTCACTGCAGCGCACGGCGGAAGCCCCTACCGGGACACCGACAACGAGACCTTCTCGGCCACCCTGAAATGCCACGATGCCAACGGGGAGATCTACATGGTAAATTTCACCCGGGACAGCGTGGGGCTCACCTCCTACTCGGACGACAGCATCCGGACAAAAGTCGAGACCTGGGCCGACACAGTCCCGGCACTTGCGTAACGGTGATGATGATGGAAACCGAACTCATCCTCACCGGGGCATTCCTCGGCGCCGGGCTGCTCGCCTACGTGATCGTTCCCGGGCTCTTAGTCATGTGGGACCGGGTGCTCGACCATATGGAAAACAGCAACAACCAGAAGTAATGCGATGTGAACAACGGCGGGGGATTTTCCCCTGCCGGAATTTTTTGATATCCCCTGCAGAAAAGCCGGGAAAATATCCCGGTTTTTCCTGGGAATTATTATTATTTTGGATCAATTTTTCCCGGGACCGGCCGGGTAAGCCAACGCTGGCCGAGGGGCAGAGCCCCTTTTGAGCGTTAAATCCCCGCACCGGGTATCCCGCATCCCCGAAAAGATTCTATGCATAAAAAACAATAAAATACTGATATTTCATGTCTTCCTCAACAATTTCAGTTGAAGAAAAAATTCGTCTGCTCCCTCCCGATCTACGTGAAGAAGCAATTCATTATATCGATGAGCTGGTGAAACGCTCCAAACGAGTACAGCCGGCTCCATTCCGGTGCGCAGCTGAAGGTACACTTGCTGAACTCGGCAAACACTATTCCTCCGTTGAGCTCCAGCACAAAGCACTGGAGTGGCGGGAAGCCTGATGTACCTTCTCGACACCAACATTTTTCTCGAGTACATTCTCCGCCGCTCACGGGTAGAGGAAGTAAGGGATTTTTTTAAACGGGCCGATCTTACGACCCTGTATATCAGTGATTTCTCACTGCATACCATTGGCGTGCTTTACCTGCGGGAACATAAGTCCCGCGAATATCTCATATTTGTCAATGAAGATCTTCTTGCCAGCGGAATTCGTGTCATCAATATAACTCCCGATAATTTCTCAAAGATCACCGGGGCAGCAGACACGTTTCACCTGGATTTTGATGATGCGTACCAATATGCTGTCGCAGTGCAAAACGGGCTTTCAATTGTCAGCTTCGACAAGGATTTCGACCGGACGGAAAAAGGAAGAGTGGAGCCAAAGGATCTCTTCTGCTGATTCTTAAAGCCTCCAGCCCACCAAGTCTCGCGCAAAAGCCCCTTTTGAACGCGGGCTTCTCATCACAGGGGACCGGGTCCTCTATCATATGGAAAACAGCAACAACCCGAAGTAATGCGATGTGAACAACGGCGGGGGATTTTCCCCTGCCGGAATTTTTTTAATTCATTTCAGGGAAATTTCCTTTGTCGATTTTTTTAATTTTTAATTCCTTGCAGGGAAATCTCCCTTCAGGTTTTTATAAATTTATTTTGGCATGGTCCGGGTGCAGAGTGAAAAAGAGCCCCTTTGTTAACATCTCCCAGCGATACACTCATTATCTCCGGCTTTCCAGTGATGTCTATGGCTAATCTTCGTTCGGCCGCACTCGCAGCAGCCTGTATCCTGGGACCAATGGTCGCCGGTATCGTTGTGGGTTTCCTCACGATGGGCGGGATCTCTACCTGGTATGTCACGCTCAACAGACCCTGGTTCTCGCCACCAAATTACGTCTTTGGCCCCGTCTGGACCGTCCTCTACCTCCTGATGGGAATCTCATTGTACCTTGTCATCTCTCAGGGATGGGAAAAGAAACCCGTGAAAACCGGTGTGACTCTTTTTGGTCTCCAGATGGTAGCAAACCTGGCATGGTCGTTCCTTTTTTTTGGGATGCAATCACCCATCGCCGGCCTTGCAGACATCTTCCTGCTGCTCGTACTTATCATTGCAACAATCGTGGCATTCTACCGGGTATCAAAACCTGCCGCCATGCTGCTCGTTCCCTATCTTGCCTGGGTCTGCATCGCCACGGCCCTGAATGCCGGAATCGTGCTCCTGAACTGACATCCCCCATTTTTAAAAAAACTCAGGAGATCACCGGCACGCTGCAGCAGGACTGAGTATCGCCCGGGATTTTACCATCGTTTTTCCTTTTGGTTCCCGCATGCGGTTGCCGTATCCTTCGGATCCGGTCATTGCCCTGACAAGGAAAAACCGGCCGTAAAATACGATGAGACCCCGGATGAGACCGGAAGAATTCCGGAGGCAGCCCGGTACCTCACACAGAGACCAGATCATCATAGACCCGGTATGCCTCGCCAGAGTACATCTGGGCAATGATCTCTACGCGGTCGGCCTCTTGGGATCCTGCGAGCGTGATCTCGGATTGGCCCTTTAAGGGCTGGATGATGCCCGTTGACACCGCACCGTTCGGGTGGGTGACCTTAATATTCGCACTTTCAATGCCGCCCACTCCCGCACTTCCCGTGAAGATGACCGAGATCTTTAACGTAACCGGGTTTTTCCGGACCTGGAAGTAGAACTTCTGGTCTGATGGGACCAGTTGTGTTGGCAGGGGGACGAGGCCTGGGGAGACCGGTAGGGTTGTCTCTGGGGGGTCTGGCTGGATTATCACGACACTGGATGGTGCTGGTGTGGGGGTGATCTCCACTGTCGACGAATTGCCCAAAACGCCTGAACCACCGTCCCCGTTGAGCATCGGCAGACCGATAAAATAGATGGCCGCAATCAAGACTACCAGCACAATAACTACGCCGATAATCCGTGTTATGCCTGCCCGTTGTTTTGCCGGGGTTCCCGGTTTTTTATGCGTGAAAAACAGCGCGTCATCGACGGGCTCAGGTTTTTGCTTACGATGGGATCCCACGGTTTCCTCATCTGAATATCCCGCCCCGTATTTTTTCAGTAATGTATCCGTGTACGGTTCCTTATTGTCCCTTATAGCAGGGTGCGGAGTATCCATCTCAACCGGCACACGGTCTTCCTCATTATCTTCCGGTACTTCATTCGGTTCTTGTTCCGGAATCTCCTCTTCATTGTCTTCCGGAACCTGCTCTTCCACCGCCCCGGTATCCTCTTCCCCATTATCTTCCGGTAATTCAACCGTGTCCGATTCCGGAATTTCTTCTACATCGCGTTCCGGTACCTGCCCTATAACAGTCCTGATGTTTTCTTTTGCATTATCTACAGGTACTTCAACCATTACTTGTTCCGTGATTTCTTCTACATCGCGTCCCGGTGCCTGCCCTATAATCGTCCTGGTTTCCTTTTCCTCAGGGTCTTCCGGTACTTCCCCATGGATAAGCGGGGCTCCGCACAGATCGCAAAACTTATCCTCAGATATGAACTGGGTACCGCATTTGCTGCAGGTTGACAGTTCCGTTATGTGTGTCCCACAGGCTTCACAGAATTTGTAACCGGGCTCAACGGGCCTTTTGCAGGTGGGGCAGATATGCATGATCTTTGGGGGTGAGGCCGGATTCTGCATTGAACGCAATTTAGTTTTCACGTATTAAAAAGGGAGGGGTCATCCGGCTGGTTATTCCTTGGCCCGGTTCTGGGGACGGGGGAAGTCGGGAGCATTGCGGGAAAGTGTTTAATATCCCCCGCAGTAACGGTGCATAGGGAAAAAAGTATGAAAAAAATTTCCTATTCATTACTATTGGGACTGGTGGCATTTGCAACCGGTGCACTATTGAGTTTTCTCATTGAAGGAAAGATTACCTGGATACCTGTTTTGGGACCCGCAATTGGGGTCGCCATTGTAGCATTTTTTTACCCGGGCTCTCAATAATCTGCCCGTCATTTTTTTATGACAGGCTAATCCGGCCTGGGGGATGGTCCCGACAACCGCTCGGCAAATATTCAGGAGGGTTACGGGATTGGGCGGGTGATGGCGGCAGGAGAAATTTTCCGACCGGATTTTTTGTTCACGGGATGCATATCGTTTTTCCAGAGATGATCCCGTTACCGGGAATCTGCCAGGAATCTCGCCGATTCATCACAGAGACAATATTTCCGGCATCCCCCATCATCCTGCAGCGAGACGATCCCCTCGCGACAGAGCCTTTTCATGTGCCAGGCAACCGAAGAATGAGATATATTGAGCCTGGCGCTGAGCTCGGCCAGCGTTGCCGGCGAATCAAGCAGCACGTGAAGGATAGTATTCTTCCGGTCATTGTTCAGCGAAGAGAGAATCTTTTGTTCCAGTCCGGAATATTTCCCATTGTTCTCGAAATACCGGGTATAGCCGGGACTACGGGCTGCAATTATTTTTTTGGTCTGGGACAGGATTTCCAGGTGGTATGCGAGCGTGCCACGATTGATGCCGGTTATTCGCTCCAGTTCCCGGTAGTGGATGCCGGGATGATCCTGTATGAAGGAAAAAACCCGTTGTCGTTCCGGGCAATCCAGCACATTGCCGGCGGACACCTGGCGGAAGCCCAGCCATATCCCGAACCCCACGCACCAGTACATCAGGAAATTTGCCGGTTTCATGAGTGCCGGCGAGATGAGGTAAATCCCGTGAAAGATAATTGCCTGTGGCGGGTGCTGCCAGAACGGGATGGCTTCATTACCGGGTTTCACGCCAAACAACGGAATGTAGAGATATTCAAGGAGGAAGAGCGCAATGAGAACTCCCAGAATAATATTGGTGAGGATTTTTTTCTTTTCCATGCGCCTCATTCCTGCATAACGGGAGAAAATTCTCGCAATATTCCCCTTTACGATAGCATATCCCTATCGGATTATAGAAATTTTGTTATATCATGCATAAAGATTCTGTGACAAATGTCTCATCATGAGAAGTAGAAAATTCCTTCATAAATTGTATCAATAGGCCAAATGGTATGGCAGCTCTGCGAAGCTCGTGTTCCCTAAAATAAAAAAATCGAACGGATTTTGATTTCATAAAAAAAAACATTTTCATTATTGTCGGACCGGCAGGACTTTACTTCTTATCAGAGTAAAAACAAAATCCAAAGGATCCTAAATAACAAAAAATTTATCATGTGTAAAAATAATTAAACACATAAGCATGCTGAGCCCATCTTCAGTCCCTGAATTGGCAAAACTCCTGGGATTTCTCGGGAACGAGCAGAGGCTCAACATTCTCAAAGCGATCGCCCACGAGGAGAAATTCGCGCGGGAGATCTCAGAAGAGGTTGGGATTTCGCGGCCTCTGGTGAACATATACTTAAAGCAGTTCGAAAAGGCCGGGCTTGTTACCGGAACGAACCGCATTGCCGAAGAGCCGCCATACCTTAAACGGTATTACAAGGCGGTGCCTTTTGAGTTTGTAGTAAACCTGGATTTAATCGGGAAACTTGGAGATGATTAGAAATGGATTTTAAAACAATCAGAGAATTTCATTGGTTGACAAAGAGTGTGATTGCATTAACGGGATTGTTCGCGGGACTTTTTCTCATCGCAATTGTGGTGACAGTACTCCGCCCTAATGACTACCAGGCAAGTAACGGGCTCTTTATGATCTTCGGATCTCTCGGGTGGGTCCTCACGCAGGCGTTTCTCGTGATCCTTGTTATCATCCTGATCACCATGGCAGCAACCTGGATCAAGACTTGGATCGAGAAGTACCTGGATCAGATGCTCGCAAAACTGGACATGCTCGCCGCACAAAAATCAGAACGAGAAAATTCTGGGGAGGCACTCGCAGTCATGAACGGGAAAATGGAACGAATCGAGAAGAAACTGGACAATATCGAGCGCATACTGGAAAAGGTGTCGGATTAACAGGACCAAGAATAATTGAGTTATTGAAATGGACCCCTTTGCGGTATTCGACACATTCTGAATGTTTTCGCCAACTCATCAAGATTCTGTGTCAATCCTCTCAGGAATAACCGGTAGACAATTGCCACAGAGATCGTTTAAGAACCCGGGACAATTTTTCCTTTATCTGAAGATGTTGGTGAATAGATGAAAAATTGCAGAACCGCAGTAACGGCCCTGAGCCTGATAATGCTCATTATTATCGCTCCGGTTGCAGCATCCGTGACTTTGATTTCGGACCGTCCGCAGGTAACCGCAAAGGGCGACTTGGTTATGATAAGTGGCACCCATGCAATGAACGGAACCCTGGCCTGCTGGATTATCGGCAGGAATTATTTCCGGGCCTCACCCGTAATGCCGGATGCAACCGGGAATTTTTCGATAATTCTCAAACCCGAAGAGACCGGGAAATTTTCCAGCGGCCAGTATGCTGTCGTGATCCAGGACCCGGGGCTCAACAAAAAACTGGATATCAAATCCCGGGTTGCAAGCAACGGGAACATTACGATCCTGAATTCGGGAACCGTTGTCGCTGAACTCGTGCCAAAACTGGATATCCGGGCGAATGCAGAGCCGGTAGTCAGGATACTTGAGGCGGGTTCCCTGCGCCCGGGAGCCGACGATATCTTCACCCCCTATTATCTCCTGGTCGAAGAGCCCTTCATTCATTTCGACCGGAAATCCCAATCGGATCCGGATCGCCCGCTGCCCAGCCTGACCGCCGGCGAACACCTGGTCATTAGCGGCACAACGAACATGGGCGTGGAAAATACCCTGCAGGTTATTATCCGGAACCTTGACACCAATACTCTCATCAGCACTGAGATGATACCAGTCATTGCAGGCAGAGATACAAACCGCTGGTCGTTTGACCTGAACACCATGGGATTTTCGCCCGGCGAATATTTTGTAACCGTTGGCTGGCTGAAATCGAATACCACCGGAACCAGTTCGACAATATTTACCGTTGTCGCTGAACCGAATTCAACAATGTTTTCCATTGCTGCCGGGCCCGGGTCAACTCCTGAATCCCGGAACACCGGTATTACCGGGACGGGCAATGGCGGAGAACTGGCCCAGCCCCCCCTGGCCCGGGCGGGGATATTCCTGGGACTTGTCGTGATCGGGGTCCTGATGTTAAAGAGGAAGAAATGATGATTTCCTTTAATAAACTGGGAAACACCCGGGCAAACCCGGTTACCGCCCGGCATGCCATCCTGTTCTTTTTCCTCCTCATGGTGATGCTGTCAGTATGTTGCATTCCCGGTAGTGCAGCGGCCGATGAGATCACGCCCGGCACCACTACGTTTGGCATCAGCAACCACACCGGCATTATCTGGCGATCAGCCCAGATCGACGGGGATCGGATTGTCTGGGCCGAGCGCACTTCAGATAACGAATCTGTATCCAACATCTATCTCTACAATATCACAACCGGGACTGAAACGCTCATATCCTCGTTGTTACAAGACGGAACGCCAAAGAATGCCTCTGGGTTTGACGAACACCCGGTGGCAATCTCCGGTAACCGGGTTGTCTGGACTACCGACATGGCCATCCGGATGTATGATCTTACGACCAGAAAACAAAGCACCCTTTATGAAAAGTCTGACGATTTCAGCCACCTCGTATTTCTCTATCCGGGGATTTCCGGTGATACTATTGTCTGGACAGAGCAACCGTTTGCAGCAGCGTCCCATACGCCGGATATCATCGCGTATAACCTGACAACCGGAAAAAAAATCATTGTCGCACATGGAGCATGGGATAAAACCGGCGTCAGGATCGACGGTTCCCGCATTGTCTGGGAAGATTACCGGAGTGGCGGGGCATCCCGGGACATCTACCTCTATGACCTGGCAACCGGAAAAGAACAGGTCATCGGCACGAGGACCGGAATACAAGCCGAACCGGAGATATCGGGGGATCGAATCGTCTGGAGCGATCACCGTGACCAGAACTGGGATGTGTATATGTACGATATCACAACCGGTAAAGAAACGCTGGTTGCCACTGGTATCAAAGAGCAGGAGGCCGCGGATATCTCGTGCGATCGAGTCATATGGATGGAAAGGCCATCCATGCTCCTCTACAATCCCTATGATGAGAGCAACCGGCTGATGATGTATGATATTTCTTCCGGGAAAGAATACCAGGTTCTCAAGGATATTCCCAGCATGTTCGCACCGGCAATTTACGGGAACCGGATCATCTTTATGGATCTTGCGCATATTCCGGCCGACCGGCGGGATGAACCGAGACAGGATCCTGTACAGGAGATCTCGCTGTTCACGCTCGATCCGGGCAGTTTTCCGTTACCGGAACCGAGTCCCGCACCGCAGGTAAATGCAACCGGTATCCCCTTGTATTCTCCCGATTCTCCACCGGTTCCTAAACCCACATCGGCTCCGGGTTTTGGTACCTTTTGTACTCTGTCCGTTTTGGTTATCGGCATCCTCTTCATCCAGATAAGGAGGGAATAAATCTACAAAATAAAACCTTTAAAATTTCGACCGAGGTTTGATTAATATTCAGGCAGAGGGTCTGCTTGAAAAAAAGCATGGAATGGATAAGGGTGGTGATGTTCCTCGGTTTCGTTGCAGATTCAGAAAGATGCATTAGGTATCGTATTGGGATAGGAGTGAGCAGGAGACACCTTTCCCACGTTTCCACATCATTTTATTAAAACACATTTAAAATAATTATATTCTCATAACCATTCTATTAACAAAACGGATGTTTCCATGGTAAATCTGGATTTTAAAAACCCCCGGAACTATCTCATAGCCGGTCTCATCATTTTTCTCTCGCTTTTTGCGCTCTGGCTTCGTCTCATCCCGATGTTCCACATGGGGAATACCGATATTCTCAACATGGTTGCAATGGATGACCCGCTCTATAATCTTCGCCAGGTTGAACTGATCCTCGCAAATTTCCCGGGCTACGGCTGGTTCGAGGCATTGACCAACTATCCCCATGGGACGAATATATACTGGGGTCCGCTGTTTCCCACAATTATCGCTGTCTGTTGCCTCATCGTCGGTGCCACCACCCGCCCGGAGATTATCGGCATTGGTCTCCTTGTACCACCATTAATGGCTGCGGTAATCGTTGTGCTGATGTATTTCATCGGGAAGGTCTTTGGTGACTGGAAGACCGGACTCCTGGCAGCAGGATTTACTGCGATCGTATCGGGCCAGTTTTTTACAGTCTCATGGTATGGCTACATCGATCACCACATCGCAGAAGTGCTCTTCTCAACACTGTTCTGCCTGATATACAGTTATGCGATTGTCTCTGATAAAAACACAAAAATTGATCTCAGGAATTTTGTAAGTTATAATAAAATCCTTTTTCTCTCATTACTCGCCGGTGTCTGTTATCTTCTCGGTCTTTTTGTAATGCCGACAATGATCCTGTTTGCCCTGATCGTGGGAATATTTACAGTAATCCAGTTTGTCGTTGATGTTTACCGCAACCGTACCAGTGAATATCTCCTGATAATAAATATAACCGTTTTTCTCGTGGCCATCCTCGGGTTGCTCCTCTTTGGCTTAAAAGACCCGGGCGTTGGTCTGTCCACCTATTCGATTGGTCATGTCTATGCCTATCTCGGACTTATCGGGGGTACGGTACTGCTTTACGGTTTAGCGTATTATCTCAAATGCAGGGAAAAAATCTGGTATCCCGCAGTAATTCTTGTCGGCGCAATGTGTTTTTCAGGAATCCTGTATCTTGCAGCACCCCAGATCTATAACCTTCTCGTCTCATCCCTTTTCGCCTTTTTCGGCCAGCAACCGGTAACCGAAACCGTGCTGGAAGCACGGGGGTGGTCACTCGATCATGCGTGGATGTCGTTTAACTACGGGCTCATCCTGTTTGCCGGGGGAATATTGGTCATGCTCTATAACAACGGAAAAGATGAGCACCCGCACCAGGTATTTGCACTGGTCTGGTCGCTTGTCATGTTCCTCTCAACATGGCAGCATGTTCGGTACGAATATTACCTTGCAATAAATATCGCCCTCATGGCAGCGGTCTGCACGAGTTTTGTTTTCAGCAGGTATTGGTCAGAAATTTATTCGAGGATAACACGAAGCCGGAAGAACATTCACCCATCAGAAATAAAAGAACAACCAAAAGAGAAATCTCCAAAAGGAAAGCACCAGAAGAAAGATCCGGGGAAACCCGAAAAGATTCCTGCCTTCACATATCTTATTATTATCATTGCTATTCTTACCGCAGGAACAGGAATTCTCTTCGCATATTCTTCCGCATCCTACAGCTACACAAATGTGGTGAACAATGGCTACAACATGAATCCGGACTGGCGGGAATCACTGGAATGGCTGGGGAATAATTCCCCGGAAACCGGTCTGGATTATTTGACCATTTACGATCCCAAGACGTTCCATTACCCGGAAAAGGCATATGGCGTTATGTCCTGGTGGGACTACGGGCATATGATTACCTACATTTCAAAACGGATTCCCAATGCCAACCCGTTCCAGCAGGGTGTAGCGGGAGATACCGGGGCTGCTGCATATTTCGTTTCAATCTCAGAAGAAAATGCCAATGAGATGCTGGACAAACTTGGTACGCGGTACGTAATCACGGATATCGAAATGGATATGGGAAAATTCCCCGCTATGGCAACATGGTATAACCCGTCGCTTGCTGCGGATCCTTACATGAAAACCATGTTTATCCCCGATCAGAATGATCCTAACAGGTTAGAACCACGACTTTTGAATACGCTGCAGTATTATCTGACTATGGTTTCACGGCTTCACAACTTTGATGGTTCGATGACTCCGGCGACTGGGGTATATTATATCGAATATGCCGATCCGAGCATCACCAATGTATCGTTGCCGGTCATCATCAATGGAGTGTTGACGAATGCATCTGATGCTTCACAGCGTGTCGAACAATATAATCTGAAAGCACCGGACGGTTACCATGCAATCGCTCTTAGTTCATCACTGATTGATCCGGTAGGAAATGTCCCGGCACTACGTCACTACCGGCTGATCCATGAGTCCCCGACTAATGTGTTCAATGCAAAGACACCGGATATAAAATACGTGAAAATTTTTGAATATGTTAAAGGGGCACACATCAAGGGGACCGGTATCATTGAACTGGACCTTATCTCCAATACCGGGCGGAATTTCACATACCGACAGGAGAGCGTTAATGGGGAATTTATCGTGCCCTTCTCTACGACCGGCAATCCCTATGGTGTGAAAGCGACGGGCAAATACCGGATCACTGGTTCCAGTCAGGAATTCGATGTACCGGAATCGGCGGTTATGTTGGGAAGCAGTATCTGATAAAGGAAAAGATGATCCCTTTTTTTGATATTGGATCTTCCGGAATATCCATTTTTAATACAATTCGCTCTTGATTTTACCGTTTCTTGGTTTTTTAAGTTCCAGATAACCCTCCTTCATTTACCCGTCGTATGAGACTCATGGAATAATTGGTCTGGACCCTGATGGCAAATAAGCCCTATACAGGTTCCTTTTCCTTTGTCGGTATCCCTTTCAATCCCGGAAACCCCCAACAATTCCCTTTTTTCAGTTCGTTCGGAAAATAAGCCTTTAAATCACACGGTTTGCAAAAATGCGGCTGGAATACTCCCCCCTCCCAAAACCCATCAAATGCGTTTAAATCGAGGTGATTTTCCCCACGTAGTTACTCCATCCGGACACCCAAAACCCTGCCGGATTGCGAATATGGGGATCTTTTTTTCCGAGGGTAAAATTTCATTCACTTGTACATTTATTCCCCAACAAAAAAACTGGCAAAAACGGGTTCCCGCACTTCGCCAAGATCCCATGGACCCCGATAAGAACCCGTTCACTTGACCTGGATGTAACCTTCAGGAGGGATTATGCTCTGCCCTGAAAATGCAGGCGTATGTTTTTCCGAAACGATCCCGTTATTCGGATCCTGCAGGGATTTATCGGGGAATATTAACAGAAGATACCAGGTAAATCCCCGTCACCCTGGAGGGATAAATGCCGGTTTTTCTGGCGTGTCTGCAAGATATTTCTCCAGGTATGTCCTCGCGTCCGGATCAATGAGATACCTTGCTGTTTTCCCGCTCCGGGCAACTTTCAGCATCCCGGCATCGCACAACCGGTTTGTGTGCCACGTCACCGCAGCGCCGGATATCCCCAGTATCTTTTCCAGATCGCCCCGGGTGGATTCAGGATTGTCCATGAGGTGGACAAATATCGCACGCTCCTTGTCGTTCCGCAGGAATTTTAAGACTTTCTGCTCGGTCTCGGAAAATCTCCCGGAATTTTCAAAATACCGTATATCGCCTTCCATGGCAAGCGTCGATATCTTACCGGTCACCCGCATGAGCGCAAGATGATACCGGAGGGATCCCCGGTTCAGTCCGGTTTCGCGGGATAATTCATTGAAATAAATGCCCGGATTAGCCTGGATTTTCTCAAAAATAAGGGAGCGTGCCGGACTCCCGAGCACATTGCCTGCGGTAATTTTGCGATAGCCAAGGAACGTGAGGCTCTGTATGAAGAAAAACAGTTCAAACGGGACGAGCAGGATCGGCGAGATCGATTGTATCACCGTGACCAACATCAGGCGGGGCGGGAGTTCCCAGAACGTGATACGGACCGCATCTGCCCCGGACTGCCCCACTGAATCTGCATCGGTTGCCGGCACGACCACGTACCCGTGATTCGCTACTTGCGGCGTGGATATGACCGTCACTACGAGAGTCAGACAGATAATGGTGATGATGATCGCGAGATAATCCTCGTTCATTGGGAAATAGGTGTAAATTCTTTGGTCTTATAGTGTTATGATCTGGTTTTTGGGCCCGGAAACGCTCATGAACAGGAATTCATTTCGAACAATAATACTCTGGATACTGCGAGGCTCCCCGCCTCAGGGCATCTCCGAGGCACGGCAGGGCAGGGCAATAAGGTTTTAGTTTTTTTGATTCGCTCCGTGAGCAACCATCAGGTGCAGCAGTTTTTATCGCTACCGGGGTATGGGGATACTCCTTGGGAGATGCTTTGCCTTCGTGAGAGAAACGGTGTTACTTCTTGATAATCATTTGAGGGTTAAAAAAAATTGGCACCATCATCAGCCAGGATTTTTACAGGAAAATCCATCACAGAATATTTCACGGGAATCATTTCACCATTTTTATTACCCGGTGCGTTCGACAATACGTAAATGAACCGGAACTGGCCCTGCCCGACGATATGCTTACTGCTCTGCGTCACGCTTGTCATCAGTGCCGGGTGCATAGCCGATCCCAACCCGCGAATGTTTTCAACCAACGTGGATTACAAATTCCAGGTCGTTTCCACCGGGCCTTTGACCAATGTCACGCTGTATGTGCCGCTGCCGGTGAAAAACGGAACACCGGTAGCCGGGACGTTTGTGCTGACAAAACAATACTTTTCGCAGGAAAATATTTCCCTTGATTTTGTCCGGTTCCCGCCGGGAATGGATCCCAACTGGACCAGTCCGGTACCGGGTGAAACGCCCTTGTTTCTCAAGATCCATGCCGACAGGTTCTACCCGAACAAGACCAATAATATCGAGTATTCGTTCTTTTATGAAAACAAGACCGCGTTAGACTCTCCGCTCGCATTTCCCGATACAATCTACCCGTTTGACAACCAGTCCGTTTTCCTGCAGAAAATAAATTTCTCGCAAGCATTGCCGGAAGTAACCGCGTCAAAAAATCCGGATCTCATCGTGTACAGGGATGTTGATGTCAACCAGAAGGTGATGCTCTATGCCGATTATTCTGCATCGCCGTCAACATGGGTGAATATCTATTCCCAGGTGCTTGTCCTGAACAAGTGGGATGAACACGGGGATACCCGGGATAATTTTTACGCTGACAGTTATACCTGGTTCCATACCGGGGACTCGCAGGGTTGGCAGGTGGCAAAAGGCCTGTTTATCAGGGCATCGGGGGATTACCCGAACCTTACCAGCCCGGCCTGGCAGATGGTATTGGACCGGGATGCCGGCAAAAACCGGTAACGCCGACATAATGTTCCCGACCGGTAAAGGGAATGGCTAGAAATTGTATATACCATGAGATGTAAAAATTGAATTAATTAAGGATTTTGATTTAATATGAAACATAATACCGGCAAAGGAATTTTTGCAATCATGGTGCTTTTTTTCATCATCACTACCTGTTCTGCTGTTGAAAGTCCCGTTAGTATCGGGAGTGCCCCGGTGGGAATGATGGTTTCGGCAGCCGGAAGTGAGGCGATTGCCATACCATTTCCCGAACCAACACCTTCCGGCGAGAGTTCGGCCAGTTACACGAAATTAGAATTGACGCCCTCGTACATGAACTTCGTAGTCGAACCGGGCGAGAAAAAAGAGATGACCGTAACGGTCCGTAACCGGGACACCAAAAGCGTTCATGTCCAGCCCATAGTCCGGCAGCAACCCTATGGCGGACCCTATGTTGCCGAGAATTCCTGGTTTGTGATAACTCCCGCCAGTGCCGATATCCCTGCCGGTGAGAGCGCGAAATTCTCCATGACAACTACCGTGCCGGAGGATACCGTGCGGGGATCATATTCTTCGATGCTCACCTTAACCGACGAGACATATCCCACCCCTTACCCCCAGCCGTTTCCCAATTATATCCATACGCTCGGGCTCAGTGTCAGTGTTGCATCTTCTCCGGTCATCCTCATCTCCACTCCCTTTATCAGCGACCAGCTGGAATCCGGCGGGGAGTACAGCTATACCATTGATGTCAAAAATAAAGGAAAAACGCCCCTAGCCCTGAATGCCCGGATTGGCGACGAAAGCTACCCGTCCTATGGGTCATACGGGCCGCAGGCACCCCCGCTGGATGCAAAATCGTTCACCGTAAGCGGACCGTTTAACCTTCCGCCGGGCCAGAACGGGACGATCACGCTAAAGGTGAATGTGCCGCAGAACGCCAGCGGGTACTTCAACGGGAACCTGGACCTCGGTATCGATGATCCTGCGATACGGATGGAGGAGAACCGGATCCAGCTCAATTTCCAGATCTGGAAACAACCTGAGGGAGGTTTTTCCAAAAAGTTCATGGTAACAACGCAGGAGCCCTTATCGCTCGAACTCAGTTCGTCGATGTACATGATGATGCCCATGACAGAGACGGGGACTCCCCGGGACATACCCCGCAGGGAGCCCTCGTTTGATGCCACGCTCACCGGGCCGGACGGAAATGCCAACCTGGTTCTCGTGGAGAAAGTGATCAAGGGTTCGGTGAACCTGGGTAATGACCCGATGCAGACTAACGGTGACCGGCCGGGTCAGTACCAGGAGAGCGGGACCCAGTATATCTTCACGTATTCCGCACAGGGAAGACCGGGCGAGTGGACGCTTGCCGTGATGCCGAGAAATACGCAGTCCTTTGAGTATAAGATCTCGCAGGGCGGGGATAATCCGTCACCGGGTTTCCCGTGGTTCACCCTGCCCAGCGGGCAGACGGGCAACACCACCCGCAAATAATCCTGTTTACGGAAATGTAATCTGACGCGTCCTGCCCGCCCGGGTTGGGTTCCTGCGGCAGAAGTGCCCGGGAAAATCCCGTCGGCCAAGGCACTGAAATACCAGAGAACAAAAAACACAAGGGACGCTCTACCGTTATGAATGCACACGAGTTGATGAAGATAGGCGGCGGGCTTGTCATCGCAGTCTTCCTTGCCGGGTGTCTTATCCTTGTTTTTTGTGTGCTCGGGATTACGGGCTACCAGTTGCCTCTTCCTGTTTCCGGAAATGCAGGTCCATCCCCCGCTCCTTTGGTATACGACACAGTGATGACTCTTGAAGTCCCGCTGCCTGCATCTCCAAAAACCGTTCCCTACTACCGCGTGACATCTGTACAGAAATTTTCTTCCGGCACCGGAACTGCTCTTTTGGTAAGAGAAAATATCCCATCGATTGCTGAAGCACCCGTACTGGCAGAAAAAGCCCTTGCAAAATACGGGGGACTTCCGGCCGATGCGGTCCTTGAACGAACTGAGCAGTCATTCATGAACAAATATAATCTTAGGACCGGGATGGTCGAGGAGCAGTCCCCGCAGAATACCCGGGTCATGTACCGCCAGTATGTCAACGATTCTCCGGTTATGGGTTCCGGGATAACGGTTTCGCTCGGAGAAGGCGGGGAACTTCTGGATATCTCCAAAGACTGGAGCACGCTTGAGTATGCCGGGGATGGTCCGATCATCTCTGCAGAAAGTGCATGGGAAAAACTACAGCGGCAGGAACTGCTCATCCCCGTCCAGTGCAGTATTCTCGGGTATAACATCACCCGGGTGCAGTTCGGGTACCATGTCGAGACCCACCTTCCCGATGCTTCGGCCCAACCAACGCCGCCAAACGTATGTACCCCGGTCTGGATCTTTTACGGGAAAAAACCGGGAACTGACAGCGAGCCATTCCCGCTGATGGTCAATGCAACGGGGGGATAAGCGACGAAATCCTGGTCTTGTATCATATTCATCGTGTTGCTGACAGGAATTATTGCAATTCCCGGAGTGAGTGCAGAGAATCAGACAATGGACACGTCGTACTACCTGACTCACGCAGATACTCTCGCCGGGCAGAAGGACATGTCACGTTACAGCAACATACTAAAACCAGAACCCATCCACACGATGAATGCAACCACGGCCCGTCTTTACCCGAACGTGACCTGGTGCGGGAGCAATGGATGCATGGTAAACAGGCCGTGTTCCTTCCCGTTTACCCGGTGCGAATCCCCGCTCACACTCATGGTCATGTATAACGTGAACGCAACCAACCCCGGCCAGCCCGGGCCGGTGATCGGGTACAGCCTGACGGGGTGGCCGCTTAAAAATCCGGTATATATTTTCGGGGCCGGAAAACTTGATCTCTTCGGGCCGTTTGGCGATTTGGCAGGGTGGTTTTCATGAACCCGTTTATCGATATTCCCCTGATAGGGCCCCTGTTTGGTTATTTTATTGTCTTCCTCATCCCGCCGCTCCTTGTCGGGGGATATGCCCTGCTCCTGTTTACCGCAATCAACCGGATCCCCCGGCGTTCGGTCAGGTTGCTTGTCGCCATTATTATCGCAGTCATCTTGTCACTGGCAAATTATTCCTATGAGAATTTCCTGCGGACTTTCCTGACTACCGGCCAGTTCATATCGCTTGGCTCGTCCTCATTTATTATTACCTCATTTCTTGGCCTGACTATCATGGCCCTGGGCGCAATTTTTGCCTGGCATCTCATGGCAGTTCACCTCCGGCCAAAATATCCGCGATTGTTATTTTTTGCCTGTTTTGTCATCTCATTCCTTTCCGCGTTCCTGATGGGGTTTGCAGCATTGTTTGGCCCGGCAGCAACCGGCACCATTACCTCCATGCTGGACATACAGACCACTGACATTATCTTCCAGATGTTCCGGTTTTTCGAGATGGTGCTGTTTGGCCTCATAGTACTGGGACTGTATGAATTCCTGCAGGAACTGGGCTTAAAACTGGCGCACCTGCAGCACAATTACCTGGCATATCTTGCTGTGCCAATCATCGTAATCTTCCTGTTCACCCCGTTTTGTATCGGGTGCTGTGCCCTGAGCCTCACCCTTCTTATGAGCGGGATTCGTTCAACAATGATTCGAAGAATTATCGTTATTGCAATTCCGGTCACCCTTGTTCTTACCGGGTTCTGGCTCACCGGCATGTCGGGTTATCATGGTCCGGAGTATGCGGGACTTATTGCCTTTGCCCTTCTTGCGTTTGCGGTCATTACGCCTCTGTTCCTTTTCGAGCGGACATTTGACCGGATCACGGTCAACGGTATATGGATCGTTGCCGGTGCAATCTTTACGGTCACCATTTCAGAATATTTTTACAATAGCTTACCTGCCACCAGCTTCCCACCGGAAGTTCCTTTCCTGTTATCCTTATACATAATCGCGATACTGGTTGCGTGCATCGGACAGAGCGTGATTCTCCGTGCAGTGGGTGCGTATGAGCAACAGACGTTTGGGACGGGGGAATAATTTATGAAGAAAAAATTTGTTTCTGTTATTATTGCCAGCAGCATCGTTGCCGGGCTGATCGTCTGCTTCCTGCTGGGCGCAGGATGCACAGATAGTGCGAGTGCTTCGGGTAAGCACTGGGAAAATCTATCAAATTCTTCTTCATTGTTCGTTAATAATGATCCCAATACCGTACCCGTTGGAACAGCGTATAACCAGACCCTCTTGACATTCTGGAGATTTACTCTCGATGGCCCCTATGCTGCCAACCCCAACTGGAACACCGCAAGCCTTGATCCTACACCGGTCATCCTTTATGATATCAATGGACAGCCGCAGTATTACGAATTTTATGTCCGGAACAATAGAGGCATCCCGGGATATTTCTGGACTGCCGCAAATAAACTGATGGGGCACGGGATTTTTCGGATATATGAAGGAGCACCCTCGTACAATCACTCTCTGATTGCACAGGATGCAGAAGCGATCGTTAAAGCCCGGTACCCGGATTACCCGCTTCTGTCAAATGTTCCCGCTCTTTACGGAGGTGGTTATCCGATGCTGTCAAGCAGGATCATGATCCGGAACACGAGTTCCGGAGTCAGCGAGAGGATCATTGTCGATGCATTTACGCATGAGATCGTTCCGGACCATGCATCTGAAGATTACAAGGGCCATGAATATGCCTGGTCGTACCTGGATTCCATCCCGGAGAGCGAATACCCGGCCCGGATTGCGCAGTGGGAGTTGCAGGAATCAAATGCCAGCAGGATCGTCGATTATGCAATGGCGCAGGGAATTGATATCCGACTCCCGCTGTCGGAGGAGAATGCGAGTATTATCCGGAATTATTATGCGGGGGAATCACCGGGTGAATCCGCTGATGGCTCCCCCGCACAGGAGACCGATGGTTCCCCGGAAAAAATTGACATCCGCCCCGTTACCGATGAGTTGATACGGGAAAATGTCGTGCCAGTTGAGACTGCCCGGACCCGGGCACAATCCGTACTCTGGGACCGGCAGGTTGACCGGCCGGAGATTTATGAAGACTTGTCCTATCGCGATGCCACGCTGGGCAGCCGGGATCCGGTTGCCATCGAGGATTTTGCCGGGCATAAACTCTCCTATGTGTTCAGTGTCGAACGCAGCGGGAGAGCTATCGGAGAAATTATTGTTGCCGCCAACAAGGGGCTGTTCTCCCACCCGTGGGGTCTTGACTCTTCTGCCGGGAGCTATGATCTCGTAAACGCAACGCGGGTCGCTCAGGAAACGGCTCTCCGTGATTTTCCCGGAGAGACCGTGCTCACGGTACGGCCGGTCTATTCCCTTGCCGACAATTGCTGCCACAATGTCACTGTAATGATGGAGGTGGAGAATCAGGAGACCCGCAGGATCAACCGGATTCTTGTCGATACGTATACCCTCAACACCCGGTCAGAAACGGTCACCAGAACCGGGGAAACTGATGCGTACCCCTCATTGTTTTCCAAAGTGACACCGGAGGATTTTGCAGAAAATGTCGAACGCTGGAATACGGAAAATAACAAAGACCGGGATTTTATCTCGTTTGCAAAATCGCAGGAAATTCCTGTGGACCGGCCATTGACCAATAAGGAAATTGTAGCACTCGGTACGTATATCGCCAACAATACACCCGTGTATGGGAACCCCCCGGCACTATTCAACCCCCTCTACCCGGGGCCTGAAGTTCGCCCGACTCTGAATAAGGAGGCACTGGTCTGGCGTGAGCAGGCAGACTGGTTCACGTATATTGATGTTGATGCGTCACTCAGCGACCGTGATATCATCCAGATCATCAGCAGCCACCGGATTCCCTGCCAATACACGGTTCAGATCTGGCCCGCTTCGATTGCAAGGGACTTTTACTTCAGTGTCGCGGAAGCGGATTACAACCGGACGTTTTTGATTCTTGCGGGCGATACATCCGTAACCATCCCTGAACGAGTAAATTCCCGGGGGGAATATATTGAGATCCCGAAGCGGGAAAACGGTATGATCACTATCCCGGTTCGTATCGGCGCTCCGAAAGAAGCGAATTTCCTTCACCTTACAAAACTGGGTGTACACCTGAAACCCATGAAAACCGTCTCCATTAATATCGATCCTGTCATGAACAAGACCGAACAGGAAAAAATTCTTGCTGAATTCAATGATGATGACCGGGTGCTGTTTGCCCGTAAGGAGTATCCCGGGTGAAAGATATGATGGATTCAATGATGCCGATACTATTTACCCGGGAAATTACCCTGCGTCTGAGAACAACAGTGGGGAAAATTCCCAGGAGATATTTTTGTAATGCAAAAAAACCGGATATGATATCATGAGTTCCCATCATTTTTTTCGGACGAGTGGCCTTCTGATCGTTTTGGTTCTCATTGCAACGGTGGCACTTGTTGCACAGGTTTCAGCTGAAAACGGCCAGAAAATAATCATCCCGGACTCCGGGAAATATTCCCTTCCGGCATTGCAGGTCAACAATTCAATGGAACCAGTGATCCTGAATCAGGAATTCGGCACCGGGGACCAGGCCGGCGTTTACCTCTTACCCGCAGGTTCAATCATCCTCCAGTCGGATGATGGTATCAACCGTGTTTTCAATGCAGAAGGTACCCAGCTCCTCGCCGTCTATGATACCGGTGCCCAGCACACCCATTCCGTACCAAATGGCGCTTTCATTGATTCCGAGGGGAATATAACCTATATAGTGTCCGGGAACCTGCTGGTGATGACAATCATTGATGCAACAGAGCGAGGTCTCGCAATACCAACACCGGCACTGCTTGTTGCATCGTTCGCGATAAAGTCGAATGAGGGAAATCCTCCCTTGGAGGTACAGTTTTTTGATTGCTCGGAAGGGGCGATCACGACCTGGAACTGGTCGTTTGACGACGGATCTTTTTCCACAGACCGAAATCCGGTCCACACCTACAAGGTCAATGGCACTTACAATGTAACCCTCGTTGTCCGTGGCCCGTCTGGTAGTGATACCCGTACCGTTACCGGGGGTCTCCCGGGCGGTGTCACTGTTGGTCCCCGGCCACCTCTGGCACAGTTTGGCGTTGATCCCCAGCGAGCTGATTATGCACCGCTTTCTATTACCTTTACTGATAATTCACTGGGCGATATCACGGGATGGCTTTGGAATTTTGGCGATGGGAGTATATCGGCCGAACAAAACCCGGTGCATACCTACCAGAAACAAGGAAACTACTCCGTGAGCCTGACGGTTTCCGGACCTGCCGGAAACAATACGGTGGAAAATTGGTTTTTCATCCATGTCGGCCCGTTCCTGCCCGTTGCTCATTTTGAAGCGATTTATACCCCGCATCCGGCACCCTGCACGGTTGAATTCCTGCAATACTCTGAAGGCACGATCACACAATGGCTCTGGGACTTTGGCGATGGCACAAAATCCCCCGACAAAAAACCAACCCATACTTACCAGAGGGATGGCAATTTCACCGTGAACCTGACCGTTACCAGCCCGGAAGGTACCAGTACAAAGAGCCGGCCTTCCTTCATCCATGTGGGCGAACCGTTCTTTATCAATATAGATCCTGTTAATATCCATTCGATCGGAGATATTTTTGTCATAACCGGGACAACAAATCTTCCTGCAGGTGAAGATCTTGACTATTATGTGTTTACGAGCGCTTTCAATCCCGGAGGCCCGCGGTTCGGAAACCCAAGCAATGCATCAGGAACAACCCGGGTGGTTGCGGGAAATTCCGTAAACAACAGTTGGTCATTTACTCTCAACACAAAAGAATTCAGACCGGATGAGTATTTTGTTTCACTCGATTCATCCACATTCAATGATATAACCGTCAATGGTATTTTCACGCTCATTAAAGGAAAACAAACGACAGCAAATAATCCAAGCTCTGCACTGGTGACGCCAACGATTCAATCTTCAATTGCGGTTAATAGTACGGTCGCACCAACAAACCAACCCGCACCCCTCCCGGCGATTATTTCGATCGCTGCACTGGTCATCTGTGCCGGTGCATTACTCTTGATCAGGAGGATCCAATGAAACCTCTTCAGAGATATTTTGTCATAATGCTCATTCTGCTTTTGGCAGTGATGATCTCACCGGTGAATGCGGCGAGCACTGACACCATCCCGGCTCGTGTTGAGAACCAGATCCAGAACCCCGGCTATTATGTCATGCACTGGCCTGACAATAATAATACCGGGATTTATTTCGGCAGCGAGTTTATGGGAAGGATTCAAAACAATTCGCTTCTGATTCCTGTCAATGACCTGTCACGGGATTACCATCGATATTCAGTTATATCCGGCAACAGGACCGTGTTTTCGGATACCCTGCCCGATGCGCCGGTTTCGGGAGAGTATGTTGAAGTATTTCCCCGCTGGATTCAGACCCGGCAACCGGGACCTTCAGCGAATGAATCGGTCAGGACTTACCGGATTTATTGGCCGGAAGATGGGGTGAAGGTATTCATCGATGGAGAATTACGGGGAACGGTAACTCAGTCGTTGTGCACTATAGAGATCCCGGGACGTAATATCCCCGGTCATCCAGAGTATCCCAAAACGATAACGTTCAGGTATCCTGATGATCGTAAGGAACAATCCTTCTCCATTGATATCCTTCCGGAAGTTGGAGGACTGACCGAGTATTATCTCTATTGGTCAGCCCCGTTCATGTATCCGGCCGAATCTTCACGTGCAGGAATTTCTCATACGGTTCCCGGTCCGATCTGGACTGACCGTTTCGACACCTACAACCTGAATTTCGCGCTCGCTTCGAGCGGGAATGTCGGGGCACTCGGCACAGAACAAAATGGCATAGTCCGTATGTTTTTACCTGACGGAACTCCCCTCTGGTCATATTATGATTATGGAAAATCAGCCATGGTCGCGGTCAGCGGTGATGGATCGCACTGTGCCATCGGAATCCGGAGAGATGCGTGGACCATGGCGGAATCTACCGGAGAAGTCCTGCTAGTTGATCGTGACGGGACGATCCTCTGGAGAAAAGAGATGGAACACGAGGTCGAAGGTATATCCATATCATCGGATGGATCTGTTATTCTTGTAAAGAACGGTCAAACTACGGAAATTTTCGATCGGACCGGCAACCGGATTGGAAATTTACCTGTCAATTATTATCGGTCGGTGGTTGTTTCTTCTGATGGGGAATGGATTGCAAGCCCCCGGTCAGACTCGATTCAATATTTCACCGGGGATGGAACGTTCGTCTGGAGTTATCCGATCAATGCGTGGATTACGGATATTTCCCTCTCTTTCAACGGGAGCTCGGGTGCGGCGGTGAGCAACGACCATGTGTATTATTTCACCCGCGAGGGAGAGATTACGTGGCAGCGTCTGTCACAATTCCGGATGACAGCCGTTTCGATATCTGCCGATGGCGGGTATCTTGTTGGATCGTCCCAATACCGGTTGCTCTATTACGATCATTCAGGGAATCTCCTTTGGCACATTGAATATCCGGGATATGTGAATGACGTAGCGGTCTCGGGAAATGGATCGGTTGTCGCGGCATTGTTTGCGCCTGAGCGTGCAATACCAAATCACATGGCATTATTTGATGCTAATGGCCGGAAGCTCTGGGATTATCAAGTCGGGGAAAAAGATCCTTACCTGCACCGGGTCATGATGTCTTCTGATGGAAACTATCTGGCTGCAAATGCAGGAGGAAACCTCTATTTCTTCAACCGGTGGGGCAATGCGACGATTATTGAACCCGTGACCCCGCTTGTACCCTCCACACTTGTGCCTGTTGATAGTCATACGAATGTAGAACCGTTTCAATATCCCTCCCGTCCCGCACCGCTCCCGGCTATAATTTCGGTTGCAGCACTGGTCATCTGTGCCGGTGCATTACTCTTGATCAGGAGGATCCAATGAAACCTCTTCGGATAAGCGGTTTCATGGTAATCATACTGGCACTGGCGACACTGATCATGATTCCGCTCGTGACCGCAGAAAATCCCACGAATAATTCCGGCACCGGCCCCATCGTAAATGACAACGGCACGGTAACCATCAATGGTGTTACCCTCCCCCTCATTACATCGAAAGAGTTACCCCTCAATACAACCGAAGTCGACCATCCTCTCACGAGAGAACAGTTCTTTGCAGTAAACTGGCAATATATCGAATACCTCACGGAACATTTTGGTAAAGAACGTGCGGAACAGATGGTGAATGCCGAATACGACCGTCACCCAAACTCCACCTCCCGAGTGGATTCAATTCCTGACAGATATGATATACTGTCCATAGATCCTGTCGGAGATCACGTGGTCGGCGATGTGTTTCTTATTCATGGCGTAGCCATTCTTCCCGCAGGTACTGAACTCCCTATCAGCATTTACGGGGGATCGTTCAACCCGGGAATTCCCCCGCAGAGCGATCCGTGGTACGACCATATCCCAACAAGTGTCCGAGTGAAATATAATAACAAGAACCTGAATGTCTGGTCCTACGAAGTAAACACAACCGGATCGTACCCGGATGAATACTTCATCTCGCTAAAGTATCCCGGTGACAGCACGATCAACGCATCGGCAATTTTCAATCTCACCTCTCCGGGTACAATCGCAACGGGAAATCCGTATATGATTATCATCGATCCGATCAGACCGCATGCCCGGAACGAGTCTTTCCCAATCTCCGGGACAACCAATCTTCCTTCTGGTGATGAACTCCTTGTTGAGGTATTTTCACTGAATCATACACTCGTACCCAAAGGGACAGACCAGAGCGGGGCTGTTGGTGTGGTGAATGTTCAAAAAGGATCGCAGGGAAATATCTGGTCGTTTACCATAAATCCCCCGGACCTGAAACCAGATGACTATAAGATCATTGTTACGTCATACCGGTACGGAACCAATAATGATACATCATTCACTGTTCATTCTGAACAAAGCGGCAGCCTATCCAGCAACATCCCCGCATCGGGCGTAAATGCCGAAAACTCCCGGAATCGAGCGTTACCGATCCCGACCGGAATTGTCATAGGTTCACTTGTGTGTGCGGCGTTCCTTATTGCGAGGCGATGCAAGCAATGAAACAATCTCAACTCCCGGGAAAGTTCCTCATACCGGGATTATTTATGCTATTTCTGGCGCTCGCTGGATCTGCCCAGGCCGCACCATCTGTTGATCTTTCCCTTTCTCCCTCTCATAATCCGTTGTTCGCATCGGGGCAGTTGCCCTCTTATGCTTTTGGAGAACCAGTTGATGTGCAAGTCACTCTTACGAACCAGGGGCCGGATCCCATCACTATCATGGGCTTTCCTCCCAAACGGGGAATCAGTAACCGGAACCAGACCGATT
Organism: Methanomicrobiales archaeon HGW-Methanomicrobiales-1; assembly: GCA_002839675.1. Lineage (NCBI taxonomy): Archaea > Methanobacteriati > Methanobacteriota > Methanomicrobia > Methanomicrobiales > Methanomicrobiales archaeon HGW-Methanomicrobiales-1. The sequence continues at coordinate 979,834 of PGYM01000001.1, forward strand.
TCCTTGCATTCCCGCGTTCCCCGGATACTGCTGTAATTTTGCCAGGACACAATCTTACCTTCGATTTTGCCTGGGATCAAAAGGATGCAAAAGGGATGCAGGTTGATTCCGGGCTCTACACGATTGCCGTTTATTATTTGCTTTCGGAAAATCCTGATGGAGACCTGGACTTCACTCACGTGGAGCCATATTCCCGTTCTGTCGATATCGTTATCCTGCCAAAGGGCGGTGCATTGATGGCGGATATTCGGGTCAACCAGACACAGGTTGTGGATAATGTATCAGTAACGCTGGAATCAATCCATCTCACCAATACGACCGGAGATGTATTTTTCACGTTCCAGGTTCCAGAAGAGATCCCTTTCTGGACTCACCCTTCTGGATGGAAAAGGTGTTATCTGGATTTCGTATCCATTGAGGGAGAGTTTTCGATCGATCACAACACCCCCCGGCAATTTTTTTATCATGACGTAAGTTGTGAACCACCCCACTTATTCCAATCGATGTATAAAATGGACCCGATCCCGGCAGATGCCCAGGAGATGGAGATCAATCTCACCGTATCTGGCTCTCACCAGGGGTCATCGATCTTTCGCGTAAACCTGACACCCTATTCTGCTGTTTCTGGGAATGGTACGGGTACACCAACACCACAATCCGCACCACTTTCAACCTTAATCCCGGTAATTGCACTTTGTTGTATCTCTTTGATCACTATCAGACAAAACAGACCGGGAGATCGTTAATGATGAAACAATGGAAAGAGAAAAAATTTGGTTTTAGTGCAATAGTGATTACATTCTTCTTTTTAATGATAGTCGTAATCCAAACTGTTGCAGCAGATAATAACTCAACTTCGGGTCCCGCAAAAGGATATCCGGATATAATAACCATTGACACGATAGAGAACCATATAACCGGGGATTCATTCACGATTCAGGGAAAAACTGCACAACCGGTCGGGCAAACTCTCTTCATTTCTGTCTGGCCCAACAGCTTCAGACATCCTACCATGGCAGATGCCTATCGCAGGCCGGTTTATGAGGGGTCCACTTCCGTTGTGCGAGGATCGGATGAGGTAAGTTTTCGCTCATGGTCTTACACGATTAATACAACCGATTACTATCCGGATGAATATATCGTTCAGGTGAGTTCCCATAATTTTTTGGATCCGCATGATGAATCCGAAATTGCGTATCAGTGGTTTTTGCTCAATTCACCAGGAATGATAAATAAAGAGACAAAATCGGTGACTGATGCAAATGTTTCCTATTCCCCAATTTCTTCAGTCACACAGCCAGCCCCGCTTCCAGCACTATTTACCATCATAGCAATCGGATGCATCATTATGATAGCCGCTAAAAAAAGGATGCGTAAAAATGAATAAATTTCACTGGATTACAATTTTTTATGCGGTATTGCTGTTCAGTTGTTGTATTCAGATTGTACATGCAACGCCTCCACCGCCAGAAGGCCGGTCTTTTTATCTGCTGCCGAACCCGACCGGGCCATACTATAATCAATCCATTGATTTAGGTTTTGACGTTAGTTCCACGTATTATGATAATGGAATATCATCACCGTTTCCCCATCTGACGGAATACCGGGGTTTCAGGAATTTTTCTTTTAGAAAAACCGGGAAAGCCTACATCTCCGAAGTCTGGTATTTTAATGACAGATCCACGTTCAAAACGAATAAAGACGATTTGTTTCAATATTTAAAAAAACACGGCACGCTCTCTCCCATTGTCCTGAATATAACTGAAGAACTTACCCGGACGAATGACCCCTGGATTGCCAGATTACGTGCAAAACAGATCAATGCCACAAAATATGTCGCGAATGATACATCCGGATATTTCATACTATTTTCTACCGACTACTTCCCGGGAGAGAATTATTATATCGCATACTACGGAGTGGTCGGGCGATCTGATCTGGCAGATGATATACCTCAGATAAAGACATTAATCATGTCCTGTTTCCCCGGTTTTGTGGAAACGCAGAAATATACATTTGACCCGACCACCTCAACAAACCAACCCGCACCACTCCCGGCCCTCCTTCCCATTCTTGCGATCGCATGCATTATCTTTATCGCAGCAATTCGAAAACAAAAAAAGGAGTAACTATGGAGAGACAAATGCACGTTTTCGGCAAACGCATCATTATCACATCAATAGTTGTTGTGACATTGTTGTGCTCAATTTCGATAGTCTCTGGAGTTCCATTGTACGATTCAATCAATGTCCCTTCATCCACAATAAGACAGGGACAACCCTGGCTGCTGAACGGATCAGCGCCGGGATACGAGAACATCCAGGTCTGGGTTTTTGGACCTGTTGAGGTATTGTTTTTCGTACAAAAGATAGAACCCGATGGTTCCTACACGGTCTCATTACTCCCGGAAAATACCCGGGAAATGGATCCGGGAAATTATCATGCTGTAATCCAGTTTCCGCACGAACCTGGATTATACGATATCCGGGTAAAAGACTGGCAGGTGATTAACACCAAAAAGCCGGTACCACAACAACAGATCTTCTCATTAATGCCGGGCCCACAAACTCCCTTCAGCCGGATTGCGTATGCAAGTCTTATCCAGGCGCTGAATGATCCCGCAGTCAATGATACCTATACAGATGTGCCTTTCGTCATCACACCGGCTCCTGTGACGGAACCTGATCCGGAAAAAGTGCCGATTCTTATTCATCCGGTTGAGGATCATACCGTGAGAGATCAATTCGTAATCGATGGCACGACAACCCTTTCTGAAGGTGAAGAAATCCTTGTGCAGATCATGCCATCTTCATTCGTACCAGGTCTCAAGATACCGGAAGGTATGCAGGAAGGCACGACAGGGACCGTCTATGTTATGGGGAGCCACAAGGGAGATAATACCTGGCGTTTTCCGGTCGACACCACCCATTGGCTCGCACATGAGTACCTCGTGGGTGTGGCAGCGGTCAGGGGAAATGCAACCGCCTCAACCCTCTTTACATTGTATAGCGGATCCATCCGCATTGATCCCGTAAGCAATCATACCGCAGGGGACACATTTCTAATAACCGGAACAACCGTGCTTTCAGATAACGATCCACTGTATGTTCAGTTACTATACCAACCTCACATTCTCACCAAAGAAATTACCGCACGGCAACCTTCCTGTGGGGATACCGGGGGTCACGCCACGACAATCAACCGGACATCGCAGAAATACTGGTCCCTTGTTCTCAACACCAGCGGGTGCTCTCCCGGTACGTATCGGGTTGAAGCATTCTCCAGTACCAGCCAGGTCCGGGGAGATGCCCGGCAATTTGAGATCTATCCCGATGCCAATGCAAGTCCCAGCCCGACACCAGAAGTCATTCCGGTAATTTTGAATGCAACTCCGCAAACCCCGGCATCCCGTCCCGCACCGCTCCCGGCCGTAATTGTCATAGGCTCGCTCCTGTGTGCAGTGTTCCTTGCCGCGAGAAAAGAGAGATGATGCCGCACCATCATACTCCTTATCATCCTTTATGGTTCGCTTCCCGCGTCTTCTCCTCGGTCCAGAAAGTCCGGTACCAATAAAAAAAGTTCCCGGTATTTTTTCTCACATGGATCTCGCATCACATTTTTCCCCGCGTGCATTTCACAGGTTCCGGGCGGTTCACGGGGGCGCAATATCTGCACTGCCACAGCCCGGTTAACAGGGCATCATAAAGGTTCCCCATCAGTATTATGATTCGGCGAGAATCATTGAATAGACAATGGTTGATAAGAAGTACGAATCCTTGAAGATTGAGAACATCGTTGCATCCGGTGTCATCGCTGAATCCATTGACCTGGTTGAGTTATCAGAAAAGGTCAAGAACTGCGAGCTCAACAAGAAGCGGTTCCCCGGCGCAGTTTACCGCATCGAGGACCCCAAGATTGCATCCCTGATCTTTTCATCAGGTAAAGTCGTGCTCACCGGTATCCGGAACCACAAGGCGCTCAAGGACGGACTTGCGATCATCATCAAGTCGTTAAACGATGCGGGCATTGCAACGCTCAAGGAGCCCAAGGTCGCCATCACCAACATGGTCTGTTCCTACAATCTCGGCAAGTACATCAATCTCAACAAGCTCGTTGTCACGCTCAATGTTGAAAATATCGAGTACGAACCCGAACAGTTCCCCGGCCTCGTGTACCGGATCAAGGAACCCCGGATAGTCGTGCTCATCTTCTCATCAGGAAAGATCATCCTCACGGGTGGCCGGAACCTGGAAGATATCCGGAAAGGTCTGGATGTTCTCGAGCAGAAGCTCGAATGCATTATGTAATACCAACAAACTTTTTTTGTTTCTATCCGGCTGGATTTTTTAAATTCTATCGGCATTTTTCCCATGATTCCCGTTTTCCGGTAAAATTTTCCTATCCGGGAATCTTGATGGAGGTTGAGACCCCCATACCCCCACTAAGGATGCTCCGCCGCTCCGAAGGGGCGTCCCCGCGGCGGGTCAAAAACGGTAGAGAGAAAATATAAAAGGAAAAAACGGTTTGCCCCGCTTCTCCCTGATATCCCTGCCTTATGTTAACGCATCTGGCATCACCCACGCAGGGTTCTGGTAATAGTTGGTGCTGACCGGATACCAGACCAGGAATTTTCCATTCGATTGCTCTAACGGGCTGGTGGTCGGGCACGCTGATGATTTTTTAAGAGTATGCGGGATGCAGGCCAGAAAATTTATGAGCCCTCAGCCGGAATTGCAACACATGATAACTAAACTTCCGGAAAGTTCCGCAAACATTGTTGGTTTCCGGGTCCAGGGAAAACTGGCAGACGAGGATTACCAGCAGAGACTTCTCCCCCCGATAGAAGAGGCCATCAGTGCCAACCAGAAGATCCGCCTGCTTTTCCAGATGGAGAATTTCGAAGGCTGGACGGCTCACGGGGCCTGGGATGACTTCATCAACTGGCCGAAATTCATGTCGGTAGAACGCATGGCTGTGGTCGTTGACCAGAACTGGCAAGAGTTTATGACCTGGTTATTCAGGGTTGCCTCCTCCTTAACGCACATGGAGATCCGGTTTTTCCGGACCACTGAGATGGCTGAGGCATGGGAATGGCTGCGGTCCCCGTAACCCCCTAAGAGCGTTAAGTGAATTTCCGGTGAATTTTTTTAAAATAACCGGCGGATTGGTAATGTAAAAAAATCCTGAATATCTATTGCTTCCCGACAGACCGGTATATCTCCTTTGGCACCAGGATCTCAAACCGGGCTCCTTTTCCGGGTTCACCGCACTCTTGTATCGTCATACCGGTAATAGAGAGAATTTCCCGGGAAAGGAAGAGTCCCAGGCCGGTATTTTTCCCGTGCCCCTGCTTAAAGATCATCTCTTTTTCCTTGGCCGGAATGCCGACCCCGTCATCATCCCACCGGAGGAGCAATCCATCGGGGGATTCATGCGCTGATACCCGGATCATGGTGACATGCTCCCCATAGCGCAGGGTATTATCTAAAAGATTGAAAAAGACTTTTTCCAGTATCGGGTCTGCATACACCACAATGTCTTTTATATCGTTATGGACCACCAGGTTTTTCGGGAACGGTAATTTTGTTACCAGAGTATGAAGATCCTGCCAGGTCGGAGTAGTAGTACCAAGATCCTGGTACACGCTGGAAAACTCAATCTGTTGACCGATTGATTGTTGTATGGATTCCATTTTTTCGAGATAGGATGCCATTTTCGGATCGGAAGAGATCCCTTGGGCAAGGCGGAGATATCCTGAAAAGGCGGTGAGATTATTGCAGATGTCATGGCGGGTAATACTGTTGAGGAGGTGAAGCTTGCGATTTGCGACATCCAGGTCCCGTTCAGCCCGTTTCTGTACCGAAAGATCCCGGGAGATACACAACACTACCGGTTTTCCATCGAGCTGGATAAGCCGGATACTGTCTTCTATCGGGATGCGACGCCCGTCTTTTGCGAGGAACTCGGTCTGGAAGACGATGTTTCCATGAGAGAACAGGGTTTTGAGGATTTCGGGGACACGGGCTTTTTGTTCCTGCACATCGATATCCGGAATTTTCATTCCCAGAAGTTCTTCACGGGTATACCCCAGCATCTGGCATGCCTGGATATTCACGTCAAGAATACGACCGGGACCTTCTTTGGAGATCTCGTGGATGAAAATTGCATCGTTTGCATTCTGCAGGATAATATTGGCTTTCAGATCCCGCTCATAGAGAGCATCTTCCGCCCGTTTTCGCTCGGTAATGTCCCGGGCTGCGGCAAGGACAATATCTTTTCCTGAAAACTTAAGCCGTCGTATGGTAATCTCTACGGGAAAGACAGAACCATCTTTTTTCTTATGCTCTCCATAAAATGTGGTAACTTCGGTCCCGGAAAACTGTTCTTTAATTCCGCTCATCTTCTGCCGGTGAGCCTCAGAAACAATATCGCGGATGGTTAAGGAGAGCAGTTCTTCCCGGGTATATCCCAGTTTGCTGCACATAATATCATTTACTTCAAGGAATTTTCCCGGTGACCCGTCAGGCATTAACTCATGGGAATAGATCTCATCGGTCGTGTTGTTAAAGAGGGTCCGGTATTTCTCCTCGCTCTCCCGTATCCGCTGCTCGTTTAACGCCAATACTTCAAACTGCCCCCGCAGTTCCTCTTCGATTGCCGTCATCTGTTCATAAGCAGCTCTCAGTTCGTCATTTCTCTGGAGGAGTTCGAGTTCTGCCTTTTTGCGATCCGTGATATTCTTGAATAATCCCCGGGTGTAAAGGGGTTTTCCATCAATGATCTGGCAGGTTACCAATCCTTCGACATAAATTTTTTTCCCGTCCCGCGTCCGGAAGGCAGCCTGGATGATGCCGACATCTTCTCCGGAGATTACCCGGGGAAATACCTCCATACAGTGCTGGAGGCTCTCTTCATGGATAATATCGAATATTGTAAGATTATTTAATTCCAGTTCGTCATATCCGACCGTATCGGTCCATTTTTTATTGACAAACAGAAAATGGCCGGAGGGATCAACGCTCTGGATCAGGTCATTGGCATTCTGGATGTCATGATAGCGCTGTTCCTGTTCGGCAAGGGTCAAGAGGGTCCGCCTCATCAGAACAGCCTGCTGGATAATATGGGCAAGCTCGGTAAACATGGCACCGGGGTCACCTCCTTTCTGGAGGTAATAATCTGCCCCGTTGTTCAAGGCTTCAATAACAATTTCTTCACGACCCCGTCCCGTGAATATGATAAAAGGGATCCTGTTGCCCATGGCACGGATATTTTTTAAAAATTCAATGCCATTCATCTCCGGCATCTGGTAGTCAGAAATGATGGCATCATAATTTTTTGCCGCTAGGATCTTGAATGCTGCCTGAGCGGACGTGACGGTATCGACACTGAGTTCACCATTGATTTCGAGAAAGATCTTCCCCATCTCAAGCAGGGTGGGTTCATCGTCAACGTAAAGAATGAACATAATGAATCTCGGTTACGATTGCTTGCCTCCATTTCGTAATAAGTTGTTCGACTTGATTTCCGAAACCAAGATTATCATTGCCCGGGTCTTCTGTGCGTCCTCATGAAAATGCGATAAGCATATCGTTTAACCGTCATTCATTCCACCCTGCAACAATTTGAAGCGTAACGCGGCCCGGTAAAAAACCGATAATTAAATTACATTTTCCAAGCCCGGATTTTTTGGGATAATCATCAGCAGGTTCAAGCCGCATTATGCATTTCCGTGGGGGGTTTTAATAAAAAATACATTGAAATCAACGGAGAGATGCCCGTCCCCAAATCGCTACTCGTACTAAGAATAGTGCTGAATTTTCTTCATGGCGATTATTCTTTCCGGGGGTGATTTAAGCACGAGGGAAATTGAAGCATTACAAAAAGCCACGTATTCAATAGAACTCACGGGTTTAAGGGTTATTTTGAATATTTTTTTGAAAAAATAGGGTTTTTCCCAAAAAAATTATTTCCCGCTTGCCACCGTCTTTGGCCCGCGGAGAATCCCGATCGTTCCCGTCCGGACAAATTCCTTGACGCCGAACTGGCGCAGGAGTTTTTCGAGCGCATCGATCTTTTCCGTATCGCCGATGACCTGGAGAATGATCGACTTGGGACTGACATCGACAATCGATGCCCGGAAGATTGTCGCGATCTGCATGATCTCGGCCCGGGACGCTCCCTGCTCTGCCGTGACCTTGATGAGCGCAAGTTCCCGTTCCACCCGTTCATTGCCGGTTAAGTCCGAGACCTTGATGATGTCGATGAGCTTGTTGAGCTGTTTCATAATCTGCTCAACCTTGGCATCGTCACCGATCACCACAATCGTGATCCGGCTCATGCCCGGTTCTTCGCAGGGACCGACGGCGAGACTCTCGATATTGAATCCCCGGCGCGAGAAGAGCCCGGTGACCCGTGACAGGACACCGGCCTTGTTCTCGACCAGGATCGACAGCGTGTGCGGCATCATTGCGGGTGGCCTCCGATCATCTCATTGATCGCAGCACCGGCCGGGACCATGGGAAAGACGTTCTCCTCCCGCTCGATCCTGAAGTCCATGACAAACGGGCCATCGCAGTCGAGCGATGCCTGGAAGGCCGGAAGCACATCTTCGGGAGTCTCGACCCGCATGCCCTCGATGCCGTACGCCTCGCCGATCTTCACAAAGTCGACCGGTGGCAATTCGGTAAACGAGTACCGGCGGTCGAAGAAGAGCTCCTGCCACTGCCGGACCATACCGAGATACATGTTGTTCAGGATCGCGATCTTCACCGGGATCTTGTTTGCCGCAATCGTTCCCATCTCCTGGATGTTCATCTGGATGCTGCCGTCGCCGGCGATAACAAAGGTCGGGACATCCGGCCGGGCGAAATGCGCACCGATCCCGGCGGGAAAGCCAAAGCCCATGGTACCGAGACCACCGGACGTAATCCAGGTCCGGGGATTGTGGAAGCAGAAGTGCTGCGCAGTCCACATCTGGTTCTGGCCGACTTCCGAGACAATCACGGCTTTTTCTTTCACGAGATCGCTTAACGTCCTGATGACAAACTGCGGGTGCAGCCCATCGGTCGACGGGCACTTGAGCGGGTGGTGTTGTTTCCAGTGCCTGATTTTCTTTAACCAGGCTTCGTGGGCACCCTGTTTTTTCATCACCGAGAGCAGGTCTTTGAGCACGGCTTTGACATCGCCGACAATCGGCACATCAACGCGCTTGTTCTTCCCGATCTCGGCCGGGTCGATATCGATATGGATGATCTTTGCCCGTGGTGCAAAGGTATCGATCTTGCCGGTTACCCGGTCATCGAAGCGTGCCCCGATCGCGATCATGAGATCGCACTCGGTGACAGCAAAGTTTGCATATTCCGTGCCGTGCATGCCCAGCATCCCGAGGTTGAGCGGGTGGTGGCAGGGGATGCAGCCGATGCCCATCAGGGTCGTGGTGACCGGGATGGAGGCAAGAGTTGCAAACTCCATGAGTTCTGGCGAAGCATTCGATGAGATAATGCCACCACCGGCATAGATGAGCGGGCGCTCGGCGTGACCGATCAGTTCAAGCGCTTTTTCGATCTGGCGCTTGTGTCCCTTGTACGTGGGATTGTACCCGCGAAGGACAACTTTGTCGGGCAACTTCACGTCTTCTGCAAGGCCCGTGCTCACATCCTTGGGGATGTCGATCAAGACCGGGCCCGGCCTGCCGGTACCCGCGATATAGAACGCTTCCTGGACAACCCGGCTGACGTCGCCGGCGCTCTTTACCAGGTAATTGTGCTTGGTGACCGGCATCGTGATACCGGTGATATCCGATTCCTGGAAGGCATCGTTTCCCAGCAGGTTGGTTGGCACCTGCCCGGTGATCGCAACCACCGGGGTGGAGTCCATGTAGGACGTGGCGATGCCGGTAACGAGATTACAGGCGCCGGGGCCTGACGTGGCGAGGCATACCCCTACACGACCGCTTGCCCGTGCATACCCGTCTGCGGCATGCGCTGCTGCCTGTTCGTGCCGTACAAGGAGGTGCCGCAATGGTGAATCATAGAGTTCATCATAGATCGGCAACACCACTCCCCCGGGATATCCAAAGATAATCTCAGTGCCTTCGCGCAGGAGTGATTCAACGAGGATTTTTGCCCCGGTTTTCATTTCTTTCCCTCAAGTAATCTGTTCATTCCGGCGATCATCGCCTCGACACTCGCCATGATAATATCCGTGCGTGCGCCGCGAGAAGTAATTATCTTCCCGTCTTTACTTAATCTTACTGTCACTTCGACCAGTGCATCCGTGCCGCCACTGATCGCATCGACATGGTACTCTTCAAGCCGGATGTCGGCCAGTTCGGCAACCGATTTTCTCAGCACCGACATTGCCGCATCCACCGGCCCGTCACCGGTCGCAGCCCCGGTCATCTCCTCGCCGTTTACAACCAGCGTAACCGAGGCGGTCGGGATCATGTTGCTGCCCGAGATCGCGGTGAACTGCTTCATCCGGATCACGGGTTTGCATTCGATGGCAAGCACGGCATCGGCAACTGCCATCAGGTCGGTATCCGACACCCGTTTGCCTTCGTCACCGAGCTGCTTGATCCTTTTCAAGATCTCCTTGAGCTGCGGGGCATCCGGCGCGTATTTCATCTCGTGGAGCGCTGCCTCAACCGATGCGGAACCGGAATGCTTGCCGAGCACGATACGCCGCTTGCGGCCTATGTCTTCGGGTTTGATCGATTCGTACGTGGACGGCTCTTTCATTACCCCGTGGGCATGGATGCCGCTCTCGTGGGTAAAGGCCATCTCCCCGACAATGGGTTTGTTGACGGGAAGCGGTACACCGGTCAGGCGCGAGACCAGTGACGAGAGATAGTAGATCTTCTCCTTTTTTATCCCGGTCTTGTACCCGTACAGCACTTCGAGTGCCATCACGAGTTCTTCGAGCGGGGTATTTCCCGCCCGTTCGCCCAGCCCGTTCACGGTCACGTGGGCACACCCGGCCCCGGCTTTGAGCGCAGCCATAGTGTTGGCGAGCGCAAACCCGAGATCATCGTGGCAATGGATGGACAGCGGGGCAATCCCGCTGAGCGGCGGGATGATTTCAGCAATTCTCTCGGGAGTCAGAAGTCCGACCGTGTCGCAGAAGCAGAGCCGGTCCGCACCCCGCGTTACGCCTTCAGAAAAGACGTGGTGCAGGAACTCCTGGTCCGCCCTTGAGGCATCCTCACCGGAGAGTTCGACAATCAGCCCCCGGCTTTTTGCGTATTCCACGGCTTCCCAAGCCATTTCAGCCACCTGCTCGCGGGTCTTTCGCATCTTCTTTTCAATGTGAAGATCGCTGACCGGAATCACGAGATGGACAGAGTCCGCTCCGAAATCAGCAGCCGCATCGATGTCGAGATGCAGCGCCCGGACAAACGTGCAGATCTCTGCCGAGAGGCCGGCCTCCGAGATCATCTTCATTGCATCCCGTTCGCCAACAGATGCGGCTGCCGAGCCGACTTCTACAACGTCCACGCCAATATCGGAAAGGGCAGTGGCAATCTCAAATTTCTGTTGTGGGGTTAACGATACGCCGGGCGTCTGTTCCCCGTCGCGTAAAGTAGTATCAAAAAAACGCAGCCTTTGGCCCAATAAAACAACCACTCATGGCATTCACCATAGATACACGTGGGAAAGGAGAATATAAATACATTCGCTGTTTTTTCCTGATCCGGAGCCAATAAATCCCGGAAGCTTCCACATTCGATAGGTACAGGAAAATCCGCCCACAAAAAAGGGGCATATATTTCAGGAGAAAAAAATGCTGACCGGTCACCACACGGAAAATCTTCCGTCAATCACGGAACAGATCCGTTCGGACCTGCAGGAAATCAGATCCACCCGAACCCGGGGAGAACTGGGCACAATCATCTCAACGATCGTGCTCCGGTATTCCCCCAAAGACATCGAGCAGATGCGGCGCAATTTTAAAGAAAAGATCCGCGATGTAACCCCCGAATACCGGGACCGGCTCCAGGAAAAGATCACCGAACACCTGCTCGGCACCTGGCAGACCCTGCGACTGATGCACCAGCAGGGCGCTTTTGCTCCCATGAACGAGCCCGTGCCAAAGGAGGTTGACGCGTACTGGGCGATGGTTGCGACGCAGTGCGGCGGCGGTAGTGCTGGTGAAGGCGATGACATCCGGCTCCGGTTCTTGAAATTCCTGATTGCCGGTTTCTGCATGTTTGTGCAGCACGAACCGGGCCACCCGGTCGGCACCCCGTTTCCCGGAGGCGACATGGTCCAGTACATTGACGGGGTTTACTATTGCCCGGTGCGGGAGAAAGCAAACGATGTCGATGCCGCACTCTGCCCGTTCTGCCCCGCACGCCAGAGCCCGGAGATCGGGTACCTCAAACCCCCGGTGAATGGGAGCGAGCACCGGAAGCAGGAGTTCATCCGGCATTGTCATGATTTCCATAATTTCAATGGGTGAAAAATTCGCTTTTAAAAAAACGGATAGGAATCGATATGATTCTGATTGGGATTTTAAGAAACCGGATAACTTTTTTTCCATGAAAATTCAGGATTTTGATCGGGAAATTTAAGAGACCGGATTACTTTTTTCATGAAATATTGGGATGCTTCCCACCCCCTGCGGGGGTCGCTCGGCCGCCTCGGCGGGGCCTCGCTGGGCGGGGAGGTTCATCCAACCGGTTCTTTTACGGAGTTATTCCCGGATAGATTGTCGAAATCGGGAATCTTGAAATCAAAAACCGTAAAATAAAATCTTCGAAATTGAAATTTTCCAAAATCGAAATCAATCGCAATCAAAATTTACCGTTTTCGAAAAAATACTATTTTTACCAATAGAGCCGCCGCGGGGGCGCCCCGTCGGGGGCGGCGGACCATCATTAGTGGGGGTATGGGGGCATCAGCCCCCATCAATGGAATGTTTTTACAGCATTTTTCCTTCCCCAATATTCTCTATAGAACAGCCTCTTTTTTCCTGATGCGCCACGATGATTTCTTTGAATAATCAGAGGTACAGTGAAAACTGTTATATTTCAACGGTACACATTCTACCAATAGCGTCGCCGTCTGAACAATACCTGGCAGGTGCAGATTTATGGATACCGCCCCGATAATTTCCCTCGATGATCCCGCATTGTATATCAACCGCGAACTGGCATGGATCCGGTTCAACCGGCACGTGCTGGATGAAGCCCATGATCCCACCCATCCCCTGCTGGAACGGGTAAAATTCCTCTCCATTTTTTCCAATAATCTCGATGAATATTTTATGGTCCGGGTATCCGGGCTCCAGCGGCAGTATGCAAAAGGCGTGCGGAAATTTCCGGCCGATGGCATGACCCCGGCGCAGCAACTGGACGGAATCCAGCAGATGCTGCTCCCCGAACTCGTACGCGGGTACAACTGCTGGCATGATGATATCCTGCCCAAACTTGCAGCGGCGGGAATACACATCCACGTGTACCGGGATCTCGATGAACGCCAGAAAGCGCTGATGCACCGCTTTTTTGTCGATGAGATCTTCCCGGTCCTTACGCCCCTTGCCTTCGACAGCTCGCACCCGTTTCCCTTCATCTCCAACCTCTCGCTCAACCTCGCCATCATTATCCGGGATACCAATAAAAAAGAATTTTTTGCCCGGTTAAAAGTACCGACCAACCTCTTCTCGCGGCTCATCCGCATCCCGGATCCAGAAGGAAACTGCCGCAATGACCAGAATGCCCATTTCGTCTATCTCGAAGATATCATTGCCGCCCATCTCGACATGCTCTTTCCGGGGCTTGAGACCATTGCTTCGTTTCCCTTCCGGATTACCCGGGATGCGGACCCCGAGATTGAAGTCGACGATGCGTCGGATCTGCTGACAACGGTAGAAGAGATCATGGAACAGCGTGCGCACGGCAACCCGGTGCGCATCGAAGTGGAGTGTTCCATGCATGACGACATCTGCCACATGCTGGAGAAAAAACTCGTCATCACGTCGGCAATGATCCACCGGGTCGGCCATCCCGTAGGCATGGCAGATCTCATGCAGCTCCTCTCGCTGGACCGCCCGGACTTGAAAGACCGGCCCTACACTCCTTCGCTGCCGGATGATCTTACCGAAGGAAAGGATATTTTTTCTGCCATCCGCCACCACGATATTCTCCTGTACCAGCCCTATGACAGTTTTACGCCGGTCGTCAACTTTATCCGGCAGGCTGCAAAAGATCCGGATGTGCTGGCCATCAAGATCACGCTCTACCGGGTGGGTTCCAACTCCCCGATCGTCAAGGCACTCATGGAAGCCCGGGAGAATGGCAAGGCCGTTGCTGCGCTCATCGAGCTCAAGGCCCGGTTCGATGAAGAGAATAATATCGGCTGGGCCCGGGCTCTGGAAGGAGAGGGCGTGCACGTAGTCTACGGGGTCGTAGGCCTCAAGGTGCATGCAAAACTCTGCATGGTAGTGCGGAGGGAAAAAGACGGGATCCGGCGTTACATGCATCTCGGCACCGGCAATTACAATGCCACGACAAGCCGCATCTACACGGACTTTGGCTTTCTCACCTGCGACAAGCAGATCGGAGAGGACGTGGCAAACCTGTTCAATTTCCTGACCGGGTATGCACGGATTGAGAATTACCAGAAACTTCTCGTGGCCCCGGTCACCTTAAGGAAAGGCATCCACTCCTTAATCGAGCGCGAGATCACCAGTCACCAGAAAGAAGGAGGAGGGCACCTCATCTTCAAGATGAACGCCCTTGTCGATCCATTCTGCATTGCGGCACTCTACCGGGCATCGCAGGCCGGGGTAAAGATCGATCTCCAGGTGCGGGGTATCTGCTGCCTCCGCCCGGGAATTCCCGGCATCAGCGAGAACATCGAAGTGACCACGATTGTTGGCAGGTTCCTCGAACATGCCCGGATTTACTATTTCCGCAATGGCGGGAAGGGCGAAGTGTTCTTAGGAAGCGCCGATCTTATGCCCCGCAACCTCGACCGGCGCGTAGAAGTCCTCTACCCGGTCCAGAATGTCACAATCCGGGATGCCATTGTGGAAAAGATCCTTCCGGTGCAGCTCAAAGATAATCTCAAATTACGAGTGCTCCGCAGTGACGGGACCTATGAACGCCGCACCATACCCGACGGGGCCAAACCGCTCAGTGCCCAGGACTGGTTTTTGGAACACAGCGGGTGCTGGTACCATGACATCCACTGAACAGCCCGGCAATGACCGGAAGGCGCGGCAGGTGCCGGTTACCGCAGCCTGCATGTTCGGGAAAAAACGGCTGCTTCCGCTGCTCGAAGCGTTCGCTAAGGAAATTACCGGGGTAAAAGCCGCAGAAGATATCGAGTATATCCACCGGATGCGAGTCGCTTCCCGCCGTCTCCGGGCTGCACTTCCTCTCTTCCAGTCCTGTTTTTTGAAAAAGCAGTACGCAAAATGGACCGAGGAGATTAAGGAGATCACCCGGGCACTGGGCGAAGCCCGGGACTGCGATGTCCAGATCGCGTACCTGACAAAATACCAGAAACGCTCGGAGAAAGCCTGGCAGGCCACAAAACATGCGGATGGTGCAGAGCTCCCGACGAGCCCGGCGGTGCGGTACCTGCTTGCCGACCTGAAGAAACGCCGGCATCTTTTACAAAAAGTAGTACTGCGTGCGCTGGCAACGCTGGAAAAAAACCATGCCGTTGAGGAGATGCTCATTGCGTTTAGTGAACCGGATCTCCCGGTCAAAGGCGGGATGAAACGCGCCTTTGCCTACGGCATTGCTCCCGTTGCAGCCATCCGGATCGAACAACGGTTATGCGATCTGCTCGCATTCGAACCCTGGGTTTCCCACCCGGAAGCCGTGGCCGAACACCACGCTACCCGGATTGCGGCAAAAAAACTCCGGTATACGCTCGAAGTCTATGCCCCGGTGTACCGGCTCAACCTGCAAAAGCCAATCGCACGGGTCAAGGCCGTGCAGGAAGCACTCGGCGATCTCCATGACTGCGATGTCTGGATTGACGCCATCACCCTGCTGCTCCTCCGGGAACGCTCTCTCCTCCGGTCCGAGAAGGAGGCAAAACGCCCGGACACGCAGACCCTCTCGAGCCTGAAGATCTTTTTGGCCGAACGGGAGCGGGAACGAAGAGCGCTGTACCGGCATTTCACCAGTTACTGGGCCTCCTTACAACGGGCGCATATCTGGGAAGAACTCCGGGCCACGCTTGATTCCGGCAGGAAAACCCGCTTCCGGCCCCGCGATCCGGTACCGGAACCGGAAATCCGGGCAGTCGTTGCAATGATTTCTGCGGAATACCCTAAAGGACTGGACCACTGCCAGCTGGTGACAAAACTTGCCCTCATGCTGTTTGACAGCCTCCTGCCCCTCCACAAGTTCGATGCACGCGACCGGTTCCTGCTGGAGTGCGCAGGCATGCTGCACGATATTGGCTGGAAATTCGGACAGAAAAATCATAACAAGCGCAGCGCTGCCATGATCTTTGCCGATGAACGATTGCCGCTCGACCTGACCGAACGCGGGATTGTTGCCCTGGCAGCCCTGGCCCATCGCGGGCACCTTACGATCGAATTCCACAGTTTCTTTTCCCTGCTTTCCGAAGATGACCGGAAAAAACTCCTGATACTTTCCGGCATACTTCGCATTGCCGATGGCCTGGATTACCTGCATCTCGGGACGGCACAGGAGGTTCACTGCGTTATCGGAGACGAGATATTCTGCGATGTCACCGGGACATCCGACCTGACGGTGGAAAAAGAGCGGGCACGGACCAAGGCGGATGTCTTTAACCGGGCGTTTGGCAGGAACCTGGTGATCCGGTGAAGGCAAAAAAATTTGACGGGAATGGCCGCGTTGTTGCGTTTATCGATATCGGGACCAACTCCATCCGCCTTTTGGTTGTCCGGCTCAACCCGAATCATTCCTACACCATCCTGACCCGGCAGAAGTTGCAGGTGCGGCTGGGTGAAGGTGAGTTTGAAGACGACGAGATCCTTCCCGAAGCCATTGAACGGGCAGTCGTGGTCTGCAAAAAATTCACCGAGCTTGCCCGCACGTTTTCTGCCGAAGAATTTGTGGCAGTTGCCACTTCGGCCATGCGGGAAGCGTCCAACCAACAGGAAATCCTGCACCGGCTCCGGCTCGAAGCCCAGCTCGATATCCGGGTGATCTCGGGCCAGGAGGAAGCCCGGCTCATCTACTTAGGCGTTGCCAGCGGCATGCACCTGGAAGGAAAAGTCACTTTTTTTATTGATATCGGCGGCGGGAGCACGGAAATAGCGGTGGGCGATGAGCGCAATTACCAGTACCTTGAGAGCTTCAAACTCGGGGCGATCCGGCTGGCTAACCTGTATGTCCCCCTCTCTGACGCAGGCCCGATTACTGCTGAACGCTACAAAAAGATTCAGCAGCATGTCAAAAACAACATCATCCGGTCCATTAAAAAGATCCATAAACACAACCCGGTCTGTGCGGTTGCAAGCTCCGGCACCGCATTGAACCTTGCCGATATTGCAGCAAAAGCCCTGCACCAGAACCAGAATGCGGATGGCGTGATCACCCACCATGAACTAAAAAAAGTCATCAGCCTGATCTGTTCCCTGCCTCTCGAACAGCGCAGGAAAATTCCCGGCATCAATCCCGAGCGGGCAGATATCATTGTGCCGGGCGCTGCCATTCTCGACACGTTCATGCAGGAACTCTCCCTGAATGCGATTACCGTTACCGCACGGGGCCTGCAGGACGGGCTTTTGGTGGATTACCTCTCGCGGATGGATGAGTTTCCCCTGCTCGGAGAACTCTCGCCGCGCCAGCGCAGTGTGCTGCAACTGGGACGCTCCTGCGGGATCAATGAGGCCCATGCCCGGACGGTCACGGCCCTTGTCCTTGCCATGTTCGACAGTGCAAAGGAACTGCACCTCCATTCGTACGGGGATGCGGAACGCGAACTATTGGAATACGCCACCTTCCTTCACGACATCGGCTCGTTCATATCGTATACCAATCACCAGGCACACTCGTATTACCTGATAAAAAATTCAGAACTGCTGGGCTTTGACCAAAAGGAAGTGACCTTCATGGCCAACCTTGCCAAGTACCACCGGAAAAAGAGCCCGCGCAAGAAGGATCCCGAGATCCTCGAACTCGATCCACATGAGCGCGAAACCCTGCGGGTACTGGCAACTTTCATACGGATCGGCGAGAGCCTTGACCGGAGTCATGCAGCCCTGATCCGGCATGTCCGTTTCACCGCATCGGGAAATGATGAAGTCCGGTTCGAGATCATTGCCCGGGGAGACTGCCAGCTGGAGATGTGGAGCATCGAAAGCGAGAAAAAGGCGTTTGAAAAAGTATTTGGCAAAAAAATTATCTTCGAAATTCTGGGAAATTCATCCCCGGACTAAAAAAAATTCTAAAAAAAATTATGCTGAAGTGCCGATTGCACTTTTCACGGCATCTTTTACCGCCGGGGGCACATTCAGCGTATCCAACAATGCCGGGAGCAGGCTCATCATGGCTTTTTTCCCGTCAGGGGTTTCAATAAATCCTTTGAGCATGGCAATGCCATCCGGGGATGCCAGAAATTTCTTTGCCGCTTCCTGTCCTTCGGGGGTTGCAAGATAACTGCTAACCGCACCGCCCATTCCACCAAGACTTCCAAAATTCATCAGGATTCACTTCACTTTTGACTTTATGCGTTACACCAGGGATCAGTTAAAAGTTGGGGTAATCCCACAAAAAAATACGGGAATTTTCAAAAAAAATTATGGGGTGCCAATCAGCATCTGGACCTCGGCAAAGACATCATTTCCGGACATGACAATCCGGTAATTGCCACTCTTCCGCACCATGAAACTGTGTTTTGTGAGATCAGGGTAGTCCTTCCCATATCCCTGCTGTTCAACAACCTCACCGGTTCCCGCGTCGAACACGGTCACTTCAAACCATGCATAGGGGCTGGCTTGGGTGGTATTTTCATAGTGTTCATTATTGGTCTCGGCAGCAACCAGCCGGTGACGGATGATTAGGACCGGCGTAAGATTGAACCGTACATACAGCGGGGGACGCGTGAGCTCCTGGGAGAACTCAACTTTCTGGCCATAGGAAAAATTCTGGTTGAGATTATAGACGGGCTCATAATCTTCCTCCAGGCGGGCATCCCATTGTGCGACCGGCAGGGTTGTTGTTTCCGGGATAATGGTTGTTTCTACAGGCACCGTGGACTGGGCCGTCGGCTGTGGGGTCAGGTTCGGGGTTACGGAATTGGCAGGAAGGGGAGCCATTCCTTCCAGGGTATCCTGGCCACTGGCTTTGAGCATCGGCAGTCCCGCGATAAGTAATACAGCCATGATAACAATGAGCGCAATAATAATGCCAATAATTGCCGGGTTTTTCGGGAGTATGGGTTTTGAAGAGGGTGCCCGGAAGACCGGAGGCTGGCACCGGGGCAGGGGGGCTTCAGGGACTACGGGTGTTTCAGAAGCGGTGGGGGTTTCAGGAACGGCCGGAGCAGTATCGGTCTCCTGGCGTGCCCCGCACTGCCCGCAGAACTTTTTATCAGCGGGAATCTCTGCACCGCAGGATGTACAGAATGGCATGTAAGGAGCATTGGCTGCGAAGGGTTTGATACTTTTTCTTTTTGGGTTTTAAAAAAAATGAAAGATACTAAAAAGGAAGAGGGAACGCTAACAAAGGATTAACCGGTAACCAAAAAATCAGGAGGGGTTTTTCTCTTTTCCAAATCCCCAGAACAATTTCTGGTAGGCTCGTGCAATCACGGTTCTTTCCAGCAGGAATATCATGATTGAGCAAGCGAGAATACTGAAAAAGATGATAATATAGGTGATGTCCTGGATGGCCTGGCCGCTTGCGATACCCGCCTGTAAGGGGAGGGATGCGAGCACGGCTGCTGCCAGTCCTTTGGGCTCCATAACCGCAACGATCGCTGCATCCGCAACCGGCATACTCCGGGGAATCGTTAACCAGACCATGAGGATCCGGGCAAGATAGATGATGATGGTAATCGCTGCACCCAGGAAAATGATAGACATATCGCCGAAGTGAATCGAGATCCCGATATAGATGAAGAAAAACGTTTTGAGCAACGATACCAGCTGGGCAAAAAATTCTTTTTCTATCGGGGTGAGTTCGACCTGGGTGATATCCTCCCCCAGGAACGGGAGAATCTTTTCTGCCTTGAAATAATAGAGATTTCCCAAAGTCAGGCCGAGTGCCAGCGCAGCGATAGCACCGGAGAACCCGAGCAGGCTGACAAAGCCAAAGACAATGAAGACGAATGCCGGGGTAATAAAGACGCTCTTGATACTGGCGAGACGGTGGTAGATGGACGACCACCAGACCCCGGCAGCAACCCCGATAATGATGGCGATGAGGAACGAGGCCATCAGGTTGCCGACAAGGTGACCAATGTTGAACTGGTCCAGTTTGACGACATCGAGCAGGGCGAGCAGGACAACGATGCAGAGCACATCGCTGATCGCCGATTCAAGGGCGAGGATTGCTTTTGTATCGTTTTTGATATTGAGGTAATTGGTGAACGGGATGACAACCGCAGACGACGTGCCCCCAAGAATCGCGCCGAGCATGAGCGATTCGATAAAGGTAAAGCCGGCCAGGAAATGCATGACTGCGATACAGATGCCGGTAATGATAACAAAATTTATCAGGGTGATGGCCATCGTCCCGTTGATGGACTTTTTCAGGGTTTCAAGGGTGATGTGCAGGCCGCCTTCGAACAGGATGATCGCCAGCGTGACCATGGTAAAGAGCGGGCCGACAACCCCGAAAGCCGAAGGATCGACAAGGCCGAGAAACGGGCCGATGATTATACCGATGGCGATAAGAAAGAGCACGTCAGGGATTTTGGTGAGCGTGAAAAAACGTGAAAGAATGTTTCCCAGGAATATGAGAAGACCAAGGAAGAGTACAGTCACTGCTGGATCCATTGGTTACACGTTGATCGATAAGGAAATTATATGTTTTCTATTAATAGCGCTTAAAGGAATCAAATGTTAAAAAAATCAGTCCGCACAGAAAATAGATATGGTGTTCGTTCCAATAAACAGTCATGAAACCAGGTCGTGATTCCATTAAAAAGTCTGATTCCGATTCCGTCACGGAACCCGGTAGTGAGAATCAGGGAGTCGATTTTCTGCAAGTTCTCCTGGCGGGAGGGGGAATTATTGGTGCACTTGCATTGATCTTTCTGATTCTCCGCTATCTCCTGCACGTAATCTGAAATTATCTTCATTCCTTTTTTTTAAAGAGCCGGATTATACCGGAAAATTCCTGCTGGAGAATCCAAAACATTTACCCCTTACC
Organism: Methanomicrobiales archaeon HGW-Methanomicrobiales-1; assembly: GCA_002839675.1. NCBI lineage: Archaea > Methanobacteriati > Methanobacteriota > Methanomicrobia > Methanomicrobiales > Methanomicrobiales archaeon HGW-Methanomicrobiales-1. The sequence continues at coordinate 1,001,165 of PGYM01000001.1, forward strand.
AAGCCCAGATTATGCATAATGGGAAACCCGAAAACCCCCTGCTCTAAGATTGTCAAATCTCTCGGGCTTGTGTTCGGGGATATCGGCACCAGCCCGATCTACACGGTCGGGGCCATCCTGCTCTTCCTGATGCCCACGGTCCAGAACATCTTCGGGCTCTTGTCGCTCGTCATATGGACCCTGTTTATCATCATCACCATCCAGTACATCTGGCTGGCCATGTCGCTTTCTGACAAAGGGGAAGGAGGGACCATCGTTCTCAAAACCCTCCTTGACTCCCTGTTAAAGCCCGGCATCACCGCATCGGTTGTATCCGTTCTCACGATCATCGGGATTGCCCTGTTCATAGGAGATGGCGTGATCACGCCGGCCATCAGTATTCTCTCGGCAGTTGAAGGTATCCTGCTGATTCCCGGGTTTGAAACAACCAGCCAGATTGGCATCCTCATCATCGCAGCCATCATCGCCATCGGCCTGTTCCTCTTCCAGAAGCGGGGGACGGACCAGGTGGCATTTGCCTTCGGGCCGATTATGGTAATCTGGTTCGCGGCCCTTGCACTATCCGGCGCGATCTCGATCATCGGCGCCCCTCATGTGCTCTGGGCATTAAGTCCGACGTTTGCCCTGGCATTCATCTTAGAAAACGGCTGGGCCTCGCTTATTGTCATGTCTGCCGTGATTCTCTGTGTTACCGGGGGAGAAGCGCTCTATGCCGACATGGGACATCTTGGCCGGGAACCGATTGTCAAAGGCTGGGTCGTGGTTTTCCCGGCACTCGTGCTCAGTTACCTCGGACAGGGAGCATACGTCCTCCAGACAGACAACACGCACAATGTACTCTTCTCGATGATTCACCACATCAGTCCCCTTGTCTACGTCCCCTTCCTTATCTTAAGCATCGCAGCCACGGTCATTGCATCGCAGGCCATGATCTCCGGTATGTTCTCGATTGTTTACCAGGGCATGACTACCCGCATCCTGCCAAAGATGAAAATTGAGTTCACGTCCTCGGAACTACAGTCGCAGATCTACATCGATGCGATCAACTGGATGCTGCTTGCCGCCGTGCTGGTCGTGATGTTCGAATTCCGTTCATCAGAGAATCTTGCTTCCGCTTATGGCCTTGCGGTTTCAGGTTCAATGCTGATCTCTGCTATCATGATGGCGATCATCTTCCTGCACAAGAGAAAACCGATCGAGACGATAATCACCGGAGCTCTCATCATCATCGATGGGTTGTTCTTCATCTCCACGCTGCTCAAGATCCCGCACGGGGCCTACTGGTCGTTCATCATGGCTGCCATTCCTCTTATCATCATCATTACGTTCATCCTGGGGCAGGAGAAACTTCACGCCATGCTCAAACCGGTCCCGCTTGAAAAGTTTCTCCCCCGGTACCAGCAGATTTATGCAAATTGCCCGAAGATCCGGGGGACTGCGCTTTACTTTATCGGCGATGTAAACAACCTCTCGCCCTATATTTCCCAGGTCTTTTTCCAGAACGAGATCCTGTACGAGAATAATATTCTTGTATCGATCAAGGTCACCGAAAAGCCGTTTGGCATCAGCACCGCTTTTGATGCCGATCTTGCCCCGGGCCTCCATCTCTTTATGGTCACCTCCGGGTACATGGAAGTCGTCAACGTAACCGGACTGTTAAAGGAGCGGGCAATCGATGAGAAGACGATCTTCTATGGCATTGAAAATATCGTGAGTGATCAGATTCTCTGGAAACTGTATGGGCTCATCAAAAAGGTCTCTCCCCCGTTTGTCCAGTTCTATGCCCTTCCCCCGGAAAAGATCCACGGTGTGGTGACCCGGGTCGTGATGTGATCCGGGTATTACTATCATCCCTTTGGTTCCCCGCATAACCCGATTCTATAAATCTATACCATCCTATAGATCGCTTGAGAGTGTTATGGTAAACAGGATAATGGGCAGGATTCAGTCGCGGGATATCCCGTACCGGGTAATTGCCCTGCTCATACCGGTCCTTGTCGTCATTATCCACATCAGCATAATGGCTGCCACCCTCCCGCAGACCCAGTTTTATACAATGATCGGGCTGATGGTCACCTATCTCCTCCCACCCGCAGGTAAAGAGGCCGTCATCCCGATTGGGATTGCCCTGGGAATCCCGTGGTGGTACATGGCGCTTTCAATTGTCATGATAGATGTTGAGACCGGCCTTTTCATGGCGCTGAACTTTGACCTCACCTACCGCATTCCCTTCCTCGGTCCGCTGCTTTCGGACACTACGAAAAAGACTGAGCAGTTTATCCTTAACCACCCCTGGTTTGCCGGCCTCTGGTTCTTTGCCATTGTCCTTATGGCGAGTGTCCCTTTCTTAGGGAGCGGGGGAATCCGGGGTTCCATTGCCGGAAAGATATTGGGAATCAATAATGTGCTTGTCTTCTTTGCAATCCTTATCGGAGCCCTTATCGGATGTTTCGGTATTGCGCTGGGATCCGATGTGATCCTCACCCAGCTCTGTGCCAGCGGAACACTTCCTGCCGGGATTGCTGCACGGGTGTGCGGAGGGGGATGAGTGGGGGTATGAGGTTGCCGGTTAAGGGGGAAATTCACAAGTTTGCGGGATTTTAATCACGCCCTAAAAAAGGGGTTTGACACATTTCCTTTTTTTTTTAGAGAAAACCGCGACTCAATCACCAGCCCGACATGATGGCAAAATAGTATTTTATCCAAAAATTTGCTCTGTGGAAACAGACTTGAATAGATCTCGTTCACACCAGATCCATGAAATTATTTGAGATATACCCCCGCTACAGGGCCTCTTTTCAGGCACGGCGCCGCAAGAAGTTTTTTGCATATTTCCGTCATTGATCCGCCGCGGGGGCGCCCCTTCGGGGGCGGCGGGGTTTATCGCATTGGGGGTGTAAAGGGCCCCCTCATCATAATTCCTAAAGATGATTATTTTCATAAGAAAACCAATTGTCTTAAAATTTAATGCCCCCCTCTTGTGCCACCAATCTCCCGTTGGGGAAGGGGGCACATTGCAATAGGACGAATGAGGTTCCCGGTCACATCGCCATCGCAATTGGGAGCGTCAGAGATTGCTGGATGATTTCTCCAGAACACAAAAATTAAAAATCATCCTGTTGCTTTTTGTTTTGCAGCGGTTGATTCCCCTCAATCGTTGTAACGGTCACGTTTGTCGAGGAGATCGTAATCCGGTCTTCCTTTTCAATAGCGGTAAGGACAAGTTCGTTTAACCGGGAGCGCAGGATACGGCGACTGCGGGCATCGGTCACGTACCGCACATCCAGCGTGATCCAGTTGTCCGTGAGCGTAATGTAAGCAGACGGTTCAACAACTTTTTTGGGAAGATAATATTTTTCCCCGATCCGTTCGATTTCCGCATCAGCCTGCCTGGTTGCCAGGGCAGTTTCTTTCGTGACAATGCCAAGGATGTTTTTGCCCGCTTCCAGTCGCTGTCATAGGTTAAGGGAATGGAGATCTCATCCCAGACAAACGAATGATCGCGGGTGTAATTGTATAACGCATGGGTGATCACCAGACCGTTTGGTAAGATGAGCAGGCGCCCGGACGGCTGGTCTCGAAAGACTCAGCCCCGCACACCAGCTACTACGGTCGGATTCGTTATCTCGAAAAACTTCGTTTGCGCACCATTCCAGATCTCAATAATCCCATAAGAAATGGAATCAATAAAGGTCTTTTCCCGCCATGTTCCCGTTGGTTTGCCGCTCCAGTCGCTATCCATGACACATTCGCTGAACCGCGGCTCTAGTCTGTACACGGTCTTTTCAGGAAGAAAAACTGGATCCAGATTATCTACTGTGGCTGATGAACCCGGACCAACAACAAGAGTGGTTGTATCGCCAAGAGGTGAGGTCATCTTGGCGGAGACCTGATAAGAGAAGTATTTGGGGTCAGCCGGGTTTTGGGAATAATGGACCGCGTAGACGGTTCCGGTTACCTTTGCCAGTTGAATCGCGTTGTTCGTGATACCCCGGCAGGGAATCTCCTTTGTTACAATCTTGTAACCAGCAGTGTCCGGAAGTGTGGCTAATGCCTTGCTGTTCGATCCTCCCGGGGAAGCACCGAACGCGGCAGTTGTCCCCCACTGGCCATACGCAGGAACCGTGTAAGTATAGGGCCCGGTAATGGTGTGCGTTACGCTTCCCGGGTACCGGATTGCGACAAGGGCACCGTCATCAACCTCAATGTCCCATCCCCCTGATACCGGGTCTCCCCGCGATGCATCAGTTGTACTCCTTCCCGCCTGGATCTTCACCTGTGCCGGGTTTGTAATCCGGGCAATGTACGCGTATGAGGTTTTATCCGAGAAACTGAGCGCATAGGTGATATACGCGTCAAGAGCCTGATCGACCGTCATCCCGTCCGTGACCCCGGCTTTTTTCAGGTATGATGCGGGAATGTAGTCTTTGAATTGTGCTCCTGATCTGACATCATTGCTGTCGACAAAAGCGGAAACGGGTGCAGGGAGGCTCACCGCAATGATGATGAGACAAAGGATCAAAAACCGGTTCATACTTTTTCTTTCGAACCGGGTATAAAAAAAAGTTTTGTTTCAGGCCTGCGAGAAGGCTGGATTAAGACCGGCACTTGGGGCTCTTACTTCTCCCAACTCACCTCACCCGGATCCCGTGTTGGCAAACCAAATATCAACAGGTACATTGGCAATTGCCCTGCTCATTCCGGTTCTTGTCATCCTTATCGATATCAGTGAACTGACCGCTATGTTTCCGCAGACCCTGTCTTTTGATCCTTGCGCGAAGCGAGAGTTTCACCCGTGGTTGTGACCGTAACCGTTGTCGATGAGATCGTAATCCGGTCTTCTTTTTCAATAGCCGAAAGGATCAACTCGCTCAACTTTGACCGCAGGATACGGCGGCTGCGGGCATCGGTAACGTACCGCACATCCAGCGTAATCCAGTTGTCCGTGAGCGTAATGTAGGCCGAAGGGTCAACAACTTTTTTGGGAAGATAATATTTTTCCCCGATCCGTTCGATCTCGGCATCTGCCTGTTTTGTTGTCAGGGCTGTTTCTTTCGTGACAATGCCTAAGACGAGCTCTTTTGCCAGTTTCCAGTCGCTATCATAGGTCAGGGGAATAGAGATCTCATCCCAGACAAACGAATGATCGCGGGTGTAATTGTATAACGCATGGGTGATCAACAGACCGTTTGGTAAGATGAGCAGGCGCCCGGACGGCTGGTCTCCGGAGACCCAGCCCCGGATCTCCATTAACGTTGTGCTCATGAGACCGATATCCATGACATCCCCGAACTGGTTGTCAATGGCAATCCGGTCCCCAATCCGGTACATGCTGGTGATGATGACCAGTAAACCCCCGACAAAATTCTTAAACACATCCTGCAGGGCAAAAGCAAGGGCAGCACCGATGATACCATACGATACAATCAGCGCAGAAGTATCCGTCACCCAGATCCGCAGGCAGAGAGCGATGATGAATATAACGGATATAATTGAAATGGCCTTTTTTGCGGTGTACCGGGTTTTTAAGTCGGCTATCTTCCGGACAAGGAAGATACCGGTAATCACCGGGAAGACCAGGTAGGTGATGGTCAGGACAAGGGAGGTGGAGAAAAGATCCATGACAACCGGCTCATTGATGATATGCGCAGCAGCGCCCAGTGCAACAGAGAGGAGAAGAAACGCAGAGAAGATGAGCAGTTGTCGTTTCATGAGTAAATACCAGTAATATTCTCTTCTTTCTTTTTCGGGTATATAGATTTCATGCGGGAGAGCCGGGAAAAATTGGATGACCGGCAGGATTATGGTTTCGTTTCCGGAGATTGCCCTTTCATATCCGGTGACGGGGGAACAAATGAGGGTGGCCGGATCCCTGCAGATTTAAATTCCGCCCATGCCCTCCGCGTAACTTCAGACTTGAACTCGAACTCCAGCCGGAGGTCATTGACATATCCCTTTGCCCGGACACGCTTGTAGAACGGGAAGTCCTCGAAAAGAACCGTGTACGGATATTTTTTCGAGATGATCACGTACTTCGAAGTCACCAGCGCCTCTTTTAATATCTTCATGGCCTTATCCGCATCGGAATCCGGGTGGATGTAGAGGTCGATCACAATCATCATGGCCAGGTCGCCGGCATTGCCACTGGTTACTGACTGGCTGAAGATCATGGTGTTTGGCATGGATACCAGTTCATCTGCAGGTGTCTGGATACGCGTAGAGCGAATACCGATATCTTTTACTTCCCCGTATTTGTCGCCGATGGTTACTTTGTCGCCGATCTGGTACGGCTTTTCAAAGATGATTACTATACCCCCGACGATATCGGAAAACAGGTCTTTCAACCCGAACCCGATAGCCGCACCAAAGAGCCCCGAGAATGCAATCATCTGGGTCAATGAAGGTTCGATGACCGCGAGGATGATGTAATAGAGTGCGACCAGGTAGACGAGGAGCTTGAGGAGGGGGATGGTCATCGTGACGGATGTCCGGTACCAGCCGATCCGCTCAGAGACATGGACGAGAATAAAACTGAGCAGGTAGGACAGGACGTAGGCGATGACGATGATAAAGATGATGTAAAGTATCAGGTTTACATCGATGGTTTTTATCGGGAGTTGCATCGTGACATCGGCAGCAACATTCGCAGTAACATTGGAAAGAAGGGTATCTGCCATGGTTACCACAACCTCCGGGTTTTCTTAAGATAATCCGTTACCGGGCCAAGGGCAAATGGCTCGATACGGTAATACCCTGCATCCTCCCGGATCAGGCCCTGCTGGACGAGGCGGTAGAGCACCCGCTCGATATTCATCTCGGATCCGGCAATCGCGGTAAGATCCTTTGCATGCAGGGATTCCATGGACAGGATAACGGAAAGAATGAAGGATTCATTTGTGTCCAGGGAGATGGAATAGACCGTTTCGGTGATTGCACTTAATGAGATTACATTATCTTTCAGGCTCTTATCCCAGAGCAGGATGGCAACCCCGGGATTTCCCTGTGCAATCCGGTTGATCTTTTCAAAAATGATGTCTTCTAAGGAGATTTGAACGCGTTTTTTCCGGGGAAGTTTGTGAAGCGCTACCTTAAAATTCAGCTTTATCCAGGGAATTGAAATTTCCTTTGCCATAAACGGCAGGTGCACCGTGCGGTGGATTACGGAGAAAAAAATCGAACTATCTGCGGTTCCCTCGTCGGCAAACCGGATCTCGCCGGTCTTGTGTCGCGTCAGGATCAACTGCTTGATAACCGGTGTATCCATCTTGTTTAAGGAGACAATGGAGGGGAAATACGCATCAATGTTCATCACGGAGGAGAGGTACTGCCAGCTGTAGGTGTTCCAGGTCGTAATGAAGATCTTTTTTGACGTGATCTGCGTACGCAGGAACGTATCAAGTACATCAAAACCACCAATAACTCTCGTGGTTAAGAACTGGCAATTATCGATAAAGATGATATCTTCAGACATGCAGGAGAAATCCGGAAGATCTGATTGATGTAAGACAAAATCCAGGGACTGGTAGTGTACCCTTTCGCCATAGAGACGCCGGATCTCGTCAACGAGTGTTGTGCGGCCACTCAGAGGACCTGCAATGATGGCAATATGGGACGGTGCACCGGATTCTGAGCGTTCGATGGCTTCAGTTATCTCTTTTATTTCCCGTTCATAGCCGATAACGGTGCACACGCAATCTGAATTTTCCACTTCTGCCATATCCTGCCAGTCCTACTAGTGAGATAAACGGGGGATTATTAAAAGATATGGAAAAGCCGGTTGGTTTTTACGTTACCGCAAGAACCTGTACAGGTTTTTACGGTACCCGGGCAATCCGGTAATCTTCCAGTTCGCCGGCGTGATACACAGAAATATCCACAGGGCGGCCTGAAAGGTATTCCTGTATAGTCTGTTTGTATTTTTCCGGATCATGCCTTAGGTTACTCACGGTAAAATATTCGTGAATCGTTTCTAAAAAAGAGATCTGCTGGGAGAGAAATGCATTCTCGTATTCCTTAATCTTCCGGGAGGTAGTAAGGCACTCCTCATCGGACAGGGCCGGGTCATATCGCCCGTGCTCACCCGGGTGGGCAAACTGTCGCCACATCACTTGTCCAGCCGCATCGGCATCCCGTCGCAACATGTGCGGGTAGATGTGGCAGATGGAGAATCTCTGGTCATAGATACGACAGTTCCCGTTCTCTAAAAACCAGCAGGATCCGGGCGGATCGTTTTTCATCCGGAGAGCATATCCCGAGACATATAACCTGCCGTTCTGGTCACAGAACTCCGGGTCCGGTGCGGGTTCAAAAGCTGTGGGATCGATTGTTTCGAGTTTAGCGATATCCTGATCCAGGAGAAATATGTGATTGTTGATGGCACGGGTGCAGCAGGTCCCGCAGCCGGCGCACCGGAACCCGGTCGCCTTGATCTCTTCTGCCATTTTTTCAAGCGGGAACGCAAAAAGACGGTTCCGCTCCTGCATCAGCGCGACAATCCGATAGGGTAGGGGAATTCCTCCAGGCATGTCCATCATTCCGCGTTTTTACGCATCCAGACATCAACCTGCTTAAACGGAATCTCGATCTTCTCCTCGGTAAACCTGCGGGCGATGCGGCAGTTCACATAATCCTGGACATCCCATGCAGAGTCGTAATTGTTCGTCCAGAGAATGAGTTGACCGTTGAGACTGGATTCACCGAATTCTAGAAAATACACCGATGGGGCGGGATTGCATAAGACCCAGGTCGTCTTCTCCGCAGCCTCGTGGGCAATGGTGAGAAGGATATCTTTTACTTTATCCATATCGGTACCATAGGCAACCGAGAACGGGATACGGATTTTCAGGTAGTAATTTGGCATCGCGTAATTGATAACCACACTCGAGGTGACTTTCGAGTTCGGGAAGGTGACGATCTGGTTATCCAGCGACTTGAGGCGGGTACTTCTTGGGCCGATGCTCATGACGTCTCCAAAGAACGTATCGATCTTCACCCGGTCGCCAATCTTGAATGGCTTGTCCATTGCAATGATTGCCCCGCTGAAGAAGTTGCCAATAATATCCTGAGCGGCAAGGGCAAGGGCAAGGGCACCGATTCCTGCACCTGCGAGAAGTGGCGTGACATCGATCTTGAATTCCGCGAGTATCAGGAGGAATGCTATGAACCAGATGAGGTAACGCGCTGCAATCTCCAGGATAGGCAGGAGCCGGTCATCGAGATCCGTCTCCGTTTTTTCTGCAACGAGCGTGCCATAGGTCCGGAGGAGATTGTAGGAAAAGACCGAGGCTATCCATGCCCCGAACAGGATGAATACTGCATTGATCACCTGGCCGGTGATGAGCCAGTCCATGGAGGCAGGAACAATATCAAACTGTGTCAGGGCGACATACACCGACAGGGCAATAATCGCGACAATGAGCGGCGTCCCTATGGCCATTAAGATGATATCATCCAACTGGGACTCAGTGGCTTCTGCATGTTTCTTCAGCCACCGGACGATGACATAAGCAACACCGGCCAGGATCACCCCGACGGCAATGGTAATAGTTGCATATAAAAAACCATTATCCATTCAGGCAATCCCCCGGTTCTGCTGTTTTGCTTCGGGCCTCTGGTCCAGGACTGCCTTCATTAAGTTTTTTGTACCACACGTTCATGCTCTCTGTGGATCCGCAGATATTGGTGTTGTTCGGGAGCAATCCCCCGAACTGGTATCCGGCCCCGGCAAATATTGCATTGATCGGCCCGAAACTGGCCCGGGCGATTGTATAGGCCAGCAGGATTCCCTCTTTTACCAGTTCTTTTTCCATTGCATGAAGGAGCGTGCTGGCAAAACCTCTTCCATGGAAGAGCAGGCCGGTGGCAAAATCGGTCACCTCGGCATTCCGGTTCTCTGCATCGATCTCGCAGGAAGCTACTGCTGCTAAAAGGTGGAATTTTTTAATTATAAAAAAACGGGTATTTCCCTGCATTGACTTCCGGATAAAATCAGGATCCGTAATGGGGAACGGGTAGGTTTTGAAAACCGAACGATACAATGCTGCTATTTCCTCCGCATTTCCTGCATGGGCATGCATCAGCGAGAATCCATCCGGCAGATTGTATGAGGATCTTTCCCCCGTATGCTCGAATGCTACCGCTAATGCATCCGCAATTTTTACCGATTCTTTGACCTCTTTCCGGTCGGGGTCCGAATATTTCGCCATGAACATTGCGGGCTCTTTACCCTGGAAAAAGTCCGGGACCGTGGCTTCGGTGATATACCCGGCATTTTCAAATGTTTCCACTAAGGATTCCGGTACCTTGACAAAGATTTTGGTATAGCCTTCCTTGTGGACGAGTTCGTCGGCGTACCGGATGATGTCGTGCGTATCGGGCGGGGAGAGTTTCATCACATAGACCCGGTTGTTGGAATGACCGTGCTGGACGTAACTGTTTCCCCGGTGCAGGACCATATCACTCGAGGTCATCGGTCCTCCGTTCGATCCGGTCATTGTTCTCCGGGATAAGGGTAGTTGTTTCATCGTAATCTGCGAGCAGTTTTGCAACACCGACAATCTTTGATTCATCGGCCCGGTTGATGTTTAACTGGAGCTTGCAGGCAGCACAATCGCCGTCACAGGTGATATGATCATAATTTTCCGGTTCCTGGTACGTGCAGATCATTCCCTCGTAATTGCGGAGGACGACCTTATGCACCGACCAGGTCAGCAGGTAGTTGGGAAAGACCGGGATCTTTCCACCGCCGCCCGGTGCATCGACCACGTACCGCGGAATAGCAAACCCGCTCGTGTGACCGATTAAGTTCTCCATGATCTCGATACCCTTGGATACCGGCGTGCGGAAATGGCTGATCCCTTCCGAGAGATCGCACTGGTAGAGATAATAGGGGCGGACACGGTTTTTGACGAGCTGGTGGATGAGCTCTTTCATGATCCTCGGGCAGTCATTGATGCCCGCAAGGAGCACCGACTGGTTGCCGAGCGGGATACCGGCATCGGCAAGTTTCGCCACTGCGGCACGGGCGGATTCCGTCATCTCCTTGGGGTGGTTGAACTGCATGTTTATCCAGAGGGGATGGTGCTTTTTCAAGACCGCCACAAGATTATCGGTAATCCTGAAGGGCAGGACAACCGGGACCCGGGATCCTATCCGGATAACTTCAACGTGAGGGATGGCACGGATCTCTGTTAGGATCCAGTCGAGATACTCATCGCTGAGCATGAACGGGTCTCCGCCCGATAAGAGGACGTCCCGGATCTCCGGGTGAGTGCGGATATAGTCAATCCCGTCCAGGATTTTTGCCCGGTCCGGGATCGAATCCACATCACCGACTTTGCGTTTCCGGGTGCAGTGCCGGCAGTACATGGCACAGGTATTGCTGACCAGGAAAAGGACCCGGTCCGGATAGCGGTGCGTGATGCAGTCACACGGACTGTCTTTGTCTTCTGCCAGCGGGTCAGACAATTCGTAATGTTCGACAATCAGCTCTTTAGGAGAGGGAAACGCCTGTTTGAAGATCGGATCGTTTTTGTAATCATCCACATCGATGAGCGAGAGATAATACGGGGTGATGCTTAACGGGAACTTCTCAATGGTCTTTTTGAGTTCTTCTTTTTCGGCTGATGAAAATTTTATTCCGAGGAGTTGCTGGAACGTATCGATATCCTTGACCCGGTGCCGTACCTGCCAGCGCCAGTCTTTCCAGTACTCCGGGGCATTCATTGGCTCCTGCGTATTTTGCATCATACCCGGATCCCCCGGGGTTTCTGCGCCCTGGTGATATCCTTTCAGGATGGAGACAAGATCTTTTACCGTATTTTTTACCTGCCCGCTCAATTGCCGGATCGTACTGGCATTATCGCTTGATGGATCAATCTTTGGAGCTTGCTTTGGTGCTGCTGAGGCTGTTGTCAAATCTTTTTTCCTCCTTTAAAGTAACCAGAATTTTTTCGGCTGGAAATCCGATAGTGCGTGGCGGTAATCGTCGAACCACCGGGCCACCGGGTTGCTCTTAAAAACCATGAACTTCCCGATATTTGCAGAATCCGCGGCCTGGTGGTATCGCATGAAAACGTGATCGGCGGTCTTTCCCACGATCTCGATCTTTCCCGTTGCATGGGACATGACGAACCGGGCCCTTTTTGCAAGGCCCGAACAGGCATGCCAGGATTTCTGGAGAACTTCGTAGGATTGTTCAACCGGAACCTGGAAGAACTGGTTGCCGGTCGTTGGCCGGCACTGGAAGACATAGTACGGGGAGATACCGGAAAACGAGAGCTGGCGGAAGAGTGAGGTCAGGGTCTCGTGGTCATCATTGACCCCTTTTAAGATGGGGGTCTGGCTGACAACCATTACCCCGGCCTTCCGGAGCGCTTCTGCTGCATCTTTTGATACATCGGTGAGTTCGCGGGGATGGTTGAAATGCGCCATTAAGTAGATGCGCTTATCCGGTGTGCTGTACCGCGAAAGGACGGAAAGAAGATCAGGATCATTGAGAATCCGGTAGGGATTGTAGGCGAGCATCTTGCTGCCGATCCTGATGATATTGACGTGCTCTATCTCCCGGAGCTGGCGCAGGACCGATTCGAGCTGCCGGGTTTCGAGCGTGAGCGGGTCACCCCCGGTCAACAGGATATTTGTTATCTCCTTGTGCTCACGGATGTATTCGATATTTTCTGATACGTCTTTTACGGTCTCGCGTTCGCAGGACATGAAGAGACGTTTCCGAAAACAGAAGCGGCAGATGCCGCCACAGACATCAGTGAGAAGCAGGAGGCCGGTCTGGTCATATTTATGCTGCAGGCCGGGTTTTTTGGTATAATCTTTTTCACACGAAGGATCCGATATTCCCCCGTTTTTGAGTTCCCGTGCATCGGGAATAACGATCTTCTTAATCGGATCGTGCCCGTCCTTCCAGTCGATAAGCGAGAGATAATACTCGTTAGAGCGGAACGGGAACCGTTCCGTAACGGTCTCCATCATCTCCCTCTCTTTGGGTGCGAGCCCGACAAGGTTGTCGAGCTCTGAAATTGACGTAACGTACTTTGGATTCATTGCTTGACCTCGGTTATGAAGTTGTTCTCTGCCCGTCAGAGGGCAGGGGTCGAGCGGTGCGAAAATTTCCGGATTAAATATTAACAGAAATTGATTGTACCTTAGTGCACCACTCAGTGATCTCCAATATTGGTTTCACCCTATAAACCCTTTGTGTTTGTACAAATCCCACATGTCAGAATTTCAGGTCAGAAAACGAAAACGGGGACCAAAAACAGGCCGGAATGATTTCCGGGATTTATTCTGACCGTAATATGACAATCTTGAGGAGGATCGCAAGGAATTTCTATATATCACGGAATACTTATTGTGATAATTGAAATGCCGGTTCCCCCAAGAGACGGAGTATTACATGCCCCTTGCCAAACGTCATAACCAAACCCCGACCAATAAGACCCTCAACGCCCTGGCATCGGACCTGGGAATTGTAACGATAGCCGCAGTGATCATCCTTGGGGTTTATCTGATCGATACGATCACGCCCCTGGGAGAACCGGTCTGGCTTCTCTATTTCATCCCTCTTGTCCTGTCTTACTGGTCGGAGAGGGTGTATGCAATTCCCACGGTCTGTATCGTAACCCTGCTCTTCCTGGTTGGCGGTTTTATCGTATCCCCCCAGGGAATTGAAGTATCCCAGGCAATGATTTACCGGTTTACCTTTTTCCTGTTCTTCATCAGCGCATCGATTATTCTCTGGACAATACGCCGGCGACAACTTCTCTGAAACGGGAGACTTTTTTTCCTTGATTTTTTTAACCAGGAAATATTATTTTTAAAAATTTTTTTCCGCTACCCGGAACCAATTCGGAAGAAAACGATAGAAAGGAAAATTATTGGTATCCCCATACGCTTTCAGAATTTACCGGGCAGGTCCGGGCGAATAATTTCCTGGATTGCTGGCTCAAATCGGTTTTTAAAATTTTATCGATAACCGGATGATACAAAGAATCTGATTTTCGGATCTATTTTCCGTATCCAAAAAGAGGGGCATTCAGACATGCAGGTTTCAAGGTGAATTCGAGGAACATTTTACGATACGGGTAAGGTTAATCGCTCACTCCCGGTGTCCTGTCAATCAGGATATCCGTTATTATTCCGGTAATAAAAAAGAAAAAAAGAGAAACAAGAACAATTCACGAAGTTTTCTTTTGGGGACTGATAATTCCAAACAGCGCCCGAACCACCGGAATTCTCTTGAGGATCTCGTAGCAGGCAAAGGTCAGCAGGATACTGAAGATCACGATGGCTGCAAACTGTAGTGCCGGAGGGATGGGGAGCATCACCACATAATAGGCAATTGCCACCAGTATTGCCTGGTGAAGGATATAGACAGGATACGATGCGGTTGCCATATAGGCAGCGAAGGTGTTCTTTCGGTCAAACAGGCGCCTGCCCGTTCCCATGAGAGCAAGAACGCCCGTCCATCCGGTTAAAACATAGAGGATGGAATGCCCCCAGAATACTTCGTCATGCCCCAGGATTATTCCGTACATCCCCATCACGCCAATGGTCAGGATGATCCATGCAGCCAGGAGAACGGACCAGTACTGTTCCAACCGGGCCAGGACAAAATCCATTGAAAATAGATAGTACCCGATGAGGAACATGACAAAATACGACAGGAAAGAATAACCTGTCACCATGAAGCCGACAAAGTTCAGGAGCCAGACCGGTATAAACAAGAGACCCAGGACCAGAAGACCTGCTTTGCCGTCATTGAGGTAAAGCCCCGCCCATCGCCGTTCCGCCAGGATTACGCCGAGTGCCAGGATTGATATAAAAAATAAAAAGAGGATAAACCAGAGGTGGTCAACGCTGAAATCACCCGTAATTCCGTTTGGCGGATCCTGAAGGGGGAGAAGTGAACTGAAGAAATGCACGAACGCACCGGCAAAAGTCCCGATATAGCCGGTGTGGAATTTCAGGGCAAAGTAGGCAATAACAGGGCAGAGGAGCACCAGACCTGCAAGGAACGGAACAAGGAGTTTTGTGACACGCTCTTTGAGGTACACCCGGGGCGTTCGCTCCTGCAATGCAAATTTTGCACTCAGTCCAGCAATACAGAAAAGCAGCGGCATGATCCAGGGCTCAACCGAGACCGTAAGACAATGTGCAGCCGTAGACGAGTAACTGGAAGAAATGTAATAGCCGTACCATCCTGCGCAAAATACCATTGCGGTATGGAATGGAAAGAGCATCAGGATGCACATCCACCGCAGATTGTCAATAAAATGCAACCGGACCATGAATTATTCTGTTATGTGATCCTTTGGAAGAATACTATTACGGTTTTATTCTCAAAATAAACGGTTCTTTATCCAGGAGCGGGGTTATGCATGCCGATTTTCTTGGGGGAGAAAAAAAGGATGTCAATAAGTAGTACCCAAATGAACGGTAGCATATTTATTGAGCGATTGGCATGAGAACCGGAGCACAATAATTATGAACGATACTGCAACACCGCCAGAAGCAGCTAAATTCCCTGTACCCGCCCCGGGATCCAAAACCGGGCTCGCCAGTTCGGAGGTCATCGAACTCCGGAAACAGTATGGCTTTAACGATATCCCGGAAGAGAAGAAACATCCCTTGCTCAAATTCCTCGGCTACTTCTGGGGTCCGATTCCGTGGATGATCGAGATCGCGGCAATCCTTTCAGCAGTTATTTCTCATTGGGAAGACTTTGCCATAATTCTCCTGCTGCTCATGACCAATGCGGTGGTCGGGTTTTTCCAGGAACGGAAGGCCGAGAACGCCATTGAACTTTTAAAAAAGCAGCTCGCTCCCAATGCCCGTGTGCTCCGGGACGGTACATGGCAGGAGATCCCGTCCCGCGAACTCGTGCCCGGGGATCTCGTCCATATCCGGCTGGGGGATATCGTGCCGGCAGATGCCGTCCTTGGCACCGGGAAATTTCTCCAGGTCGATGAGTCGGCACTGACCGGTGAATCCCTGCCGGTCGAGAAGATGTCCGGGGATACGGTCTACTCCGGATCGATAGCCCGCCAGGGCGAGATGGATGCGAGTGTCACTTCCATCGGGGGAAATACCTTCTTTGGCAAGACCGCCCGGCTGGTCCAGGCAAAATCCCCCAGAAGCCATTTCCAGGCTGCCGTTGAGAGGATTGGAAACTTTCTCATCATCCTTGCCATTGTGCTGGTCAGTTTTGTTGTCATTGTTTCACTCCTGAGATCTGCATCCTTTTTGGACACGATTCAGTTTGCCCTTATCCTCGTTGTTGCGGCAATTCCCGCAGCGCTTCCTGCGGTAATGACAGTGACCCTCGCTGTCGGGGCGGTTGCCCTTGCTAAAAAAGAAGCGATTGTCAGCCGGCTCAGTGCCATTGAAGAGATGGCCGGGATGGATATCCTCTGTTCCGACAAGACCGGGACCATCACGCAGAACTCCATCAGTATCGGGGATATCCGGACATTTCCCGGGATTTCTGAACAGGATGTGATCATCGCAGCAGCACGGGCATCGAAGAGAGAGAGCAATGATCCGATCGATATGGCCATCTTCTCACGGTATGATCGCAGTACTCCCGTGCCCGGCACACCCGGCCCTGAAACCCTGGATTTTATTCCCTTCGATCCCGTTGCCAAATTTTCAAAAGCCACCATCCGGGGACCTTCCGGCAGCACGTTTGAGGTAGCCAAGGGGGCTCCGCAGGCAATTGCGTCCCTTGCCGGGGCGGATGGCACGATCGCCTCAACGCTGGACGAATGGGTGACAGGGTTTGCAGTAAAAGGATTCCGTGCTCTCGGGGTAGCGCAGACCGACCGTTCCGGGAAATGGCAGTACCTCGGCATTATCGGGCTGTTCGATCCACCTCGCGAGGATTCCGCTTCCACAATCTCGGAAGCAAAAAAACTCGGCGTGAACGTGAAGATGGTGACCGGGGATCACATCGCCATTGCAGAAGAGATCGCCGGCCAGGTGGGCCTGGGCCGGGACATACTTCCCCGGTCTGCACTCATCACCGGTAAAGGAGAGGATGTGCGGAACCAGCTGGAGGCTGCTGACGGGTTTGCCCAGGTGCTTCCGGAAGACAAGTTCCAGATCGTAAAAGTACTGCAGACGGGTGACCATATCATCGGCATGACCGGTGATGGTGTAAATGATGCGCCGGCACTCCGGGCAGCAGACGCCGGTATTGCAGTTGCCGGTGCAACCGATGCAGCAAAGTCAGCAGCAGATATTGTGTTGACAAAACCCGGGCTCTCGGTTATCATCGATGCAATCCAGAGGAGCCGGGAAATATTCCGGCGTATGGAAAATTATGCGGTGTACCGGATTGCCGAGACGGTCCGGGTTCTTATCTTCCTGACGCTCTGTATCGTAGTGCTGAATTTTTACCCGGTTACGGCACTCATGATAGTCATGCTGGCGATTCTCAACGATCTCCCCATCATGATGATTGCGTTTGACAATGCACCGGTAGCTCCCAAACCCGTGCGCTGGCAGATGAACCGCATCCTGACCCTGGCATCAATTCTCGGGATTTTTGGAGTAATTTCAAGCTTCCTTCTCCTCTGGATGGCACGGGAATATTTCCACCTGGCCCCTGATGTTATTCAGACGCTCATCTTCCTCAAGCTTGCAGTCGCGGGTCACATGACAATTTATCTTGCCCGCACCGGCCAGCAGCATTTCTGGGAACGTCCGTTCCCCTCGCTTGCTCTCTTTGGCACGGCAGAAATTACCCAGGTGGCCGCAACTTTTATCGCCATCTATGGGGTCTTTGTCATGACGCCAATCGGGTGGGGACTTGCGATGATTGTGTGGGGGTATGCACTGGTGGCGTTTGTGATCAGCGATCAGATTAAGGTCTGGTTGTTCAGGAAGATCCATCCCTATTCATGACGATCATGACGGGGGTTCTGGGGTAATACACCACGACCGGTACTCCCTGTCAGCATCCTGCATATCCTGCCAGAGCCAGACCATCCGGTCAAGGAACCAGACCTTCCCGCTATAGACAAGCGCCATACCAAAGAGGGTTGGCCAGAGATCAAAAACAAGTACGCCCCAGAATACAAAGAGCATCCCGATACCGGAAACCGCAGAAAGAATATTTGGGATCTTCCGGTGGTACACCGGTACGGGAATCGTGTCACGGTTCAGCCATACCCGTTCCCCCATTACGGCTTTCGAGGTCCAGTGATCGAAGGATTGCGGTGCAGGAAAGATCCGGGGGTTTACCCACGTCCACACAAGGGCGAGAACAACCGGAATAACTGCCCACCATCCCAACCAGAGCCGGCTCCAGAAGGCAAAAATAAGAATGGGCAGGACGGTGAAGCGCAGGATCACGCTCCACGGGTTGGCGTGACGCAGCCAGGTTGCGTTGTCCAATGCAAAGGATCGGGCGATCTTCCGCTCAAAAGTCATTCTGTATGCATCATCCTATCCGCAGGACCATTACCGGTTTCTTTGAGACCTTTAAGACCGAGAAGGGTGTGCTGCCTTGTAAGAACTCCTCTATCCAGTTCTTTTTATGGGCGCACATGAGGATAAGCGATACATCCTCATCGATAGCCAGGGAAACGATCTTCTCAACGGAACTTCCCACGCGGATATGAACCATGACCCGGAATCCTGCCTGCTCCAGATCCTTTTGGATCTTTGCTAGTTCCTCCTGGGCGTATGTGATACTCTGCTCAATTTCCTTTTTTGTATCCCCCTGGGTAACCACATGCTGGAGAACCAGTTCCCCAATGCCATCCATTCCCCGGACGATCTTGAGCAGTTCCCGGGATTTTTCCGTGAAATCAACGGGAATCATTACTTTTGAGAAAATATCCGTGCAGGTTTCCCCGGGGGTCTTTCCATCGGGACACTCACTGGCATCGGGTTGAACGACAAGGACATGGGTATTCATGTGATGCAGCAGGAAATCGTAGGAAGTTTTCTGGTGCGCCCCGATAATGATGAGCGAGACTTTTTCCTGCCCTGCGATCTCAAGGATTCTCTGGTCGATTGTTCCCCCGGTGATCGTATCGACAGAAGTTTTTGCCTTCAGCCCCCGCTCTTTCAGATAGGCTTTCTTCTCTTCCATGAGAAGGTTTGCGTTCACGCGTTCCGGCTCATGGGTCCAGCCATGAATGGAGTACTGCGTACCATCAATGATGTGGAGCAGGACCACTTCTTTGACGCCCGGGATTTTTATGATGCAGCCGAGCATCTTTTGCGCGAACTCTGAAAAATCGGTTGGAAAGAGTATTTTTTCAAACATGTATTCACCCGGGGATTTGATCAGCGACCGTTAGAGAACATCGCTCTTTAACCCAATCATCCATTTATTTAAAACAACACCTTTAGTTGATTTTAATGTTGTGTCCCTGCACAAAAAATGATCTTTCGGTAGACCTTAAAATACAAGAATGCAGGTAAATTATCCATCATTCCCAACCCTTTCGCATAAGACGCGACGATTTCCGTATCTCCCGTATGGTTCCTGCCATCCCCTCCACCTGGAACATGGCCCGGGAAAAATTGCTCCCCGCCGGGCTCTCACCGGAAGTTAACCGTACGAGATACTGCTGGTACTGCCGGGAAATTTCTTTTCTCAGGATCTCATCCTGCGATCGCATCGCAGCATCAGCAGCATCTGAAATATCGGGAAAGGATTCCGCCAGGATCGCTAAGTTCTTCTCACAGTGAGCAATCGTCAGTTTGATTGCCAGTTTTGATTCGAGGGAGAGAGTGATGCCTTTTTCCTGCAGCTGGGAAATAATCCCATACAGATCTCCGGTCTGGTCTGCAAGCACCTCGCTCAGTTTGGATATCCGGCCCAGTCCTGAGATATTTGCCGTATCTTCCGGTGCAAAGTCCCGCTTGGAAATTTCAAGAACCGCATCACTGATCTGGTCGTCCAGATAGGTGGCGTATTCCTTTAACTGGCTGATTCGTTGCGATGGTTTGTCGGGAGTTTCAAGCAACAAATGAAGTTCTTTGAGCAAGTTACCGGAAATCTCCAGAAGATGTGTTATCTCCTGTTCAATCATGCGGAAGGCATCAGCGGTGGCTTCGGGTAGGGGGTGACGCAGGTATCGCGGGACAAACACAATATCCTCATCTTTTCCCGGCACGACTTTTCGTACCAGCTGCTCGAACGGCCGGATGAGGGCTAAAAAGACGAACACGCAGGTAAGGTTGAAGATGAGATGGGCATTTGCCACCTGCTGGGCAGGACTTCCTCCCAGCGATTCAACCCCGGCAGAAAAGGGTGTCAGGAAGGGGAGGAAGAGCAGGACGCCAAGGAAGTTGAAAAGAAAATGGGCAACCGCGGCACGTTTTGCTGCCGTGTTCATCCGCAGGGCAACGAGCAAAGCAGTAGTCGGCGTCCCGAGATTGGCACCAAGAAGAATGGGAATTGCCATCGTGGGGGTGAGGAGTCCGTTCTGGGTCATCACCACAACGAGACCGGTAGTTACGGAACTGGACTGGAAAATGGTAGTAATAATAAAACCGAATGCGATCTGCAGGAACACATTATCCATCATTCCCATAAATTCGATCAGTTGCGGATCGGTCCGGTAGGGTTCCATAACCCCGGAGATCAGTGCGAGGCTGAAAAAGACGAGACCAAAATAAAAGATCGGTCGCCCGAAACTCTTGTACTTTCCTCCAATGATGCCAATTAAAAACCCGGCAAGGATGAGAAGCGGGGCAAAGGAGGTCAGGTTCAGGGCAACGAGCTGGGAGGTTACGGTGGTACCAAGGTTCGACCCGAAGATGATGCCCAGTGATGCCGTAAAGGAGATGATACCGGAATTCACCAGCCCCACGGTGATGACAGTTGTTGCTGTGCTTGACTGGACAACAGCAGTCACGATGGCACCGACAGCAGTTCCCCTTATGGGTGTGCGGGTCAGGTTCTGGATCAGGTTCCGGAAATAGGCTCCGGCCGCCAGCTGGACCTCCCGGGAAAACTGCTCGATCCCATAAAGAAACAGGATGATACCGGGAATGATTGCAAAGAGTAGTTCCCACGAGTTCATTGTCCTGTCTCCTTATCTGTTTGCCATCCAGTTACGTTCCGGGCTGGTAGTTACCTCTCATTTCTTTCTGCCTTAAAAATGAATACGGGGTCAGGCTGTATGTTTAGCCTGCGTTTCCTTTGTCTCATGCAGCATAGTGCCGGTGGTAACCAGGATGGGCCGGTGCACTCTGCGTATGACCGCACTCGTGGTGCTCCCGATAAAGAGGGTCAGGAGATTTCGTGCCCAGCCTTCACCATACGGGCTCATCAGGATCAGCGTGACATTGTCCCGTTCTGCGGTTGCATTGATCTCATCCGGGGCATACCCGGTACTTACGCGGATTTCTGCCGTGATCCCGGCAGCAGCAAGATCCTGCTGGATCGATTCCAGCCGGTTCCGGGCTGCCTGGACTGCGGCCTGAATTGCAGCCTCAACTGAAGCCTCTATTGTATCAGATTTTCCATCATTAACGACATGCATGAGGATAACACGCCCGGTGGCCGGAATCCTTTTCACCAGCGCAAGGGTCTGCTCCGAGGGTTTGGAGAAATCCACCGGCACCAGTACGCAGGAGAAAAGGTTCCGGTGTCCATCCGGGGTACCCGATTCCGGCGGGAACCTCATGAGGAGCACGGGGATCCTGGCACTGCGGATAACATTGGCTGATATGCTGCGGGTCAGGATAGTCTTATCAGTATTCTTTGCGCGGGCAGCCATCATGATCAGCGAGACCTTCGCCGTTTCGGCAGTCTCAAGAATCGTGAGCGGGATATCGGACTGCGGGATCGCCGGGACGATGGTTTCAACGGAAAGGTCAGCCGTTACCCCGGCCCTTTCCAGCGCCTTCCGGTTCTCCTCCATGAGAATTTGGGGATTTTCCTCCTTCGGGTCCTGATCCAGTTCCCGCCGTGACAGGGTGGTGGGATCGATCACGTGGAGAAGGGTAACTTTTCTGAGGCCGGGAATATCCCTTACATAGGCAAGGATTCTCTGTGAGCCGGGAGAGAAATCAGTTGGCAGAAGTACTTTTTCAAACATATCAGTGCCCCTTGAAATATACATGGTATTCCAGTTATTTAAGTGAGGAGGCAGGGGATCCGGAACGAGGGTTAATCGCCGGAACGGTTTCACATTCCCGACTAAGACACCACGTTCGGCTCATTATTCCGGAATTTTCCTACGAATTTGAAGAGTTCCATCACGACCAGAATCAGGCAGGAGATCCCAAGAAGGATGCCCCACTGTTCAAAGGAGACCGGCCCTATCTGGAGGAGATCCTGCATGACCGGGTTATACATTGAGAGGATGTGAATCCCCTGCGCAGCGATGACCCCCATGATGAGGAGCAGGTTCGCCCTGAACGGGATTTTGAAGGCTGACTGGTACTCTGACCGGCAGTTGAATACGTGCACGTTCTCCAAAAGCACCATGAGGAGAATAACCAGGTTCCGGGCTGAAGTCTCATCCCAACCGGAAGAGAGCAGCCAGTACCAGGTGCCAAATGCGATGAGCCCGATGGCACTGGCAGACAGGAGCGTTTCTTTCACCATGAGACGGTTGAATATCCCCTCTTCGGGCGGGCGGGGCTTTCGTTTCATTGCCCCGTCCTCACCTTTCTCAAAGGCAAGCGTTACGTCCTGAATCCCGTTGGTGACAAGGTTCAGCCAGAGAAGCTGGACAGCGAGCAGCGGGAGGGGGAGTCCGATCACCAGCGAGAGGGTGAACAGGAGCACTTCGGCAAATCCGGTTGAGATCAGAAGGTAGGTCACTTTCCGGATATTGTCATAGGCAAACCTGCCCTCTTCAATCCCGGCAACGATGGAGGTGAAATTGTCATCGGTGAGTATGATAGATGCGGTATCCTTTGCCACATCGGATCCGGATCCCATAGCCACACCGATATTTGCCCGGCGGAGCGCCGGTGCATCATTCACACCATCCCCGGTGACTGCCACGTAATGCCCGTTTTTCTGCAGGGCATCAACAATGAAAAATTTCTGTTCCGGAGTCACCCGGGCAAAGACACGGATATTGGCGATGGCTTCCGGCAGGTTCCCGGTATCGGAGGTTGCCTTTGCAGCCAGTTCGGTTCCGGTCATCAGTTGCGATTCATCGTCAGCAATCGAGAGTGTCCGGGCAATGGACATTGCAGTCGCCGGCTGGTCACCGGTAATCATGACAACTTCCACGCCGGCATGCCGGCACTGCTGGATCGACTCCGTCACCTCCGGCCGGACCGGGTCGATGAACCCCACAAGGCCGAGGAGAGTCAGGTTGGAATGGATCGGATCATCGGAAGATGGTGTATCCTGCACACCCGGGGCAATACCATCAGCTACAACAAGAATCCGGTAGCCGGCATGGGCAAGTTCATGGACCTGGGCTTCCACCACCACCCGGTCGAGAGGAACTTCACCCTCATCCGTGAGCATGAACCTGCAATGGTTCAGGATCACCTCCATACCCCCTTTTACTGCCACTCGGGTGCCATCTTCAGCAGGGAAAAATGCAGCCGAATACCGCCACCGGGAATCAAACGGTATCCGGCGCTCGTCAATACTGCAACAGCGGAGTTCATCCGGATCGAGACCCAGTTTATACGTCAGGGCAAGAACGGCGACATCCATGGTATCGCCGGAATGGATCCATTCCTCATTTTCCGGAAAAAGGGAACCTTCGCTTGCAAGAACCGCAGAGGTTGCTAAGCGTATTATACGGGTTTTTTCGCGATCGTCCGGGAGGATGTTTGTCCGGGTCAGTACCTGCCCCTCACCGGTATACCCTGAACCGGTTACATGGTAGAATTCCCCGGAAGGTAGCGTAATTATCCGTGCGGTCTGCTGGTTGAGGGTTAAGGTTCCGGTCTTGTCCGTAGCAATGACCGTGCAACTCCCCAGTCCTTCCACGGCTGCAAGATGCCGCACGATCACATGCCGGTCTGCCAGCCGGGAGGCGGCAATTGAAAGGGCAACGGTGATGGAGACCGGGAGCCCTTCGGGAATGGCAGAGATCGCAAGGGCAACCGCGAAGAAAAAGACATCGATCCACGGCACTCCCCTGCTTAGGATGATGATCGCCATAACGGTGCTTGCAATAAGCACGGCAATGCCGATGCGGAGAGAAAACCGTTCCATCCGGATAATCAGGGGAGGTTTTGTGACTGCCGTCATACTCACCGAGCGGGCGATCTTCCCGACTTCGGTTCCGGATCCGGTTGCAGTGACCATGCCCACCGCGATGCCGGTCATAACAGTAGTCCCGGCAAAGGCCATGTTCCTTTGTTCTGCAAGCGGGGTTGCCAGCTCAAGGATGCCCACCCGTTTTTCAACGGCGACCGATTCCCCGGTCAGGATGGATTCATCGATGGTAAGACCTGCCGTATGCAGGATACGGAGATCCGCAGGCACGTGGGATCCGGCATCAAGATGGACAATGTCCCCCGGGACTACCTCATCTGATATGATGGTCCGCTCCTTTCCACCCCGTACAACACGGGCAGAGCCATGGAGAATTGACTTGAGGGCCTGTGCTCCCTGTTCAGCACGGTATTCCTGGAATGCTCCGATCACGGCATTGATAAGAAGTACAAGAAAAATAAACGCCGCATCCTTGACATCCCCGATACCTGCTGAGATGACTGCTGCAATCAGGAGGACAAAGATAAGTGGACTTTTGAACTGCACAAGAAAGATCCACGCAAGTCCGGGCGGGGATTTTACCGGAAGGGTATTTTTGCCATAGCGTTTCCTGCGGAGTGCTGCCTCCGCATCAGACAATCCTGCTTCCGATACTGAAAACTCTTTTAAGACCTCATCGGTCGGGAGAGTGTGCCATGCTCCGGGAGCGATTGCGGGTGCAGTTGATCCGGTCATATCATCTCACAGCGCCTCTCACGAAAGCATTTCGGCAATTATCCATCTTAATCTACCGTACGGATGTGACTGGTATTTGAAGATTTCCCGGTATTTCCCTGTTCACCGGCAGGGTTGAGTTAAGGGATTGTAAAACACAGGCTGCCTTTACGAGACCGGATAGGATCCTCATATCCGGGAATCATTTACCGGTATTGAACGGCAACGTATCGGATAAAATGGCACCGTCGAAAATGATGCGGGGTTATTCCGGTCCTGCAACGGGTACGGGCACCGGTGCGGTTCCGAACTTCCGGAAAAAGAAGCCGTAGATCTTCTTAAACCCGGTTCGTTCCAGCAGGATGACGAACACCGAGCAGATGATGATACTGAAAAGGATGATCGCATAAGTCGTTGTCTCGATAAACGATCCCCCGAGTACCCCATACTGGAGCGGTATCCCGGCAAGTACTGCTGCCGCAAGTCCCTTCGGGATCATGATAGCAATCACGCTTGCATCCCATGCGGGAATCGTCCGGGACAGGGAAAGATACACCACAATGATACGAAGGATAAACAGGGCAATGACAATCACACCGGCAATGATGAACGATTCCGCATTCGTGAAATGGATTGAGAGCCCGATGTAGATGAAAAAGAAAGTCTTGAAGAGCTGGACTAACTGGGCAAGAAACAATTTTTCCGTCAGGTTGAGTTCCATCTGCGGGATATCATTTGCCGAAGGGAAAATATGAGAGATTTTGAACGAATCGAGGTTACCCAGGGTGATACCGAAAGCAAGAGCCGCAATGGCACCGGAATAGCCGATGGAGTCGACAGTCCCAAAAACAATGAGAAGGAACGCCGGCGTAAGGAAGATACTTTTGATATCTCCCAAACGGTGATAGATCGAGGACCAGAACACTCCCGCAAGAACGCCAAGAATGACTGCCATTAAGAGGGAGGCGAACAGCTTGCCTGCCATTACCCGCAGGTCAACGGTGCCGAGCAGGTAGACATCAAGGATCATTAAGAAGATGACGATACTGAGCACATCGGCAATCGCGGATTCAAGGGATAAGATCGCACCGCCCTCTTTTTTTAAGTGGAGGAAACCGATCATCGGGATGACCACAGCCGGTGATGCCCCGCCAATGATTGCCCCCAGCATCAGGGCTGGCAAAAAGGTTAAAAATCCCCCGTAATACAGTATGCCGGTGGTAAACAGCATAGTGATTGCAAACGAGGCAAGTGTTAACGAAATCGTGCCCCTGAATGAAGAATGAATGGTTTCGACCCTGAGATGGAGACCACCTTCAAAGAGGATGATGGCCAGCGTGACGGTAGTAAAAATCGGCCCGACAATCCCAAATGAGTCCGGAGATACGAGCCCCAGCACCGGCCCGATAAGAAGACCGACACCGATTAAGAAGAGGAGATCGGGGATTTTGGTTAACGTAAAGACGCGTTTGAGCAGGTTTCCCAAAAAAATCAGGATACCAAGAAACACAACAACAGGAGCAACGTCCATTGTGCTACTATTCGCCGTAATCTTTTTAGAGGTTATGGTTTATAAAAAAAGAGAAGATTATCCGTAATCATTTGTAACGTTTTTTTACCCAAAAAATCAGGGGTTATCTTCCTTTTATACCCTGAATTTTTTTACCCTGTGCGGGATTACTACTCATGAAAAGAAAATTTTGGTTATTTCCCTTCATCGATGCACATCCCCTTCGCATCATACCGGCAATCCTCTGCCTTGAAAAACCAGTTCCGGTACACGATTGGGGTTATCACTGTTGTTAAAAGGCTCATGAGCACGATCACAACATACACGGTCTGGTCGATAATTCCTGCTTCAAGCCCGATGAGGGCCACGATCATCGCCACCTCCCCACGGGGAGCCATGCCGAACCCGACGATAAGTGAGTCCTTCCGGCACAATCCCATCATGCGGGCGGGTATCCCGCAGCCAACAACCTTGGTGATAATCGCAACAAGGGTCAGCACTACGAGGAACAGGAGTATCTCTGGAGTGACAGCCCTGATATCTGCAAGGATCCCGAGCGAGACAAAGAAGATGGATGCAAAGATGATCTCGAGGTATTCAGCTCCTTCCTTGAAATTTTTACTATGAGATAGTTTCACACTCCCAAAGGAGACTCCCGCGATGAATGCCCCGACGATAGCAGAAAGCCCGACTACTTCCGCACCCATCGCATAGAGAAATGCCATCATCATCGCAAAGATGAAAATGAACTCCGGGAATTTTTTACAGAACCCGGTAGAATCGAGTTTTTCTACGTATTTGCTGACAACAAAGATCCCGAATGCTCCGCCAATAACGATAAACGCTACTGCTTTGATAGCGACAATGGCAATGCCCCCTGCCGTGACCGTCCCGCTCACTACATCGGTGCTGATCGCAAGAGCTAAAAGACTGAGTACATCATCGATGACCGCTGCGCCGATGATGGCTTTTGCGGCATCGGTCTGGAGCTTTCCCATCTCCTTGAGCACATTAGCCGTGATTGCGATACTGGTCGCAGTCAGGGCAGTTCCGATGAAAATTGCACTGGCAGTATCGAAACCAAAGACAATCGATATCCAATAGCCACCTATCCACGGGACGATCACCCCTACAGCCGCGATCGCCCCGTTTCTGATAGAGAGAATCTCTTTTACATTGAACTCAAGCCCGATAACAAAGAGCAATATCACGGCTCCAAGATGGGCAAGCCCCCGGACAAAATCCGTGTAGGTGATAAGTCCGAGTGCACTCGGACCAACGAGCAGACCTACGAGGATCAGCCCGATGACGGCCGACTGGTTGATGCGCGATGCAATCAGGTATCCGCCGAGAGCCACGAAGAGGAGCAGGCTCATCTGGAATTCCGGGGAGGTGAACAGGCTATCCATTGGCAATAACTTGGGATGATGAGTTAAAAACCTTTTTTGGTTTTTTTATAAATACCGCAGAAACCTGCTGCTTTCGTATGAAATATAAAAAAAAAAGAGCCTGCCTATTCTTCCCTCAGCATCTTATCGATTGCATGAACCGCACACTTTGCTGCACCCATGGCAAGAATGACTGTCGCGGCACCGGTCGCCACATCGCCACCGGCAAAGACCTTGCGCATGGAGGTGCGGAACTCGTCATCGACTATGACATTGCCGCGTTTACCGCGTTTGAGTTCGGGAATCTCGCTGATCAGGAGCGGGTTGGGGCCCTGGCCAATAGCAGCGATGAAGACATCAGCATCGATGGTGAAATGGCTGCCCTCTATGGGGACGGGTTCGGGCCTGCCGGACTTGTCAAGGGCACACATCTCCATGCGTACGCACTCGACACCGGTAATTCCCTGTTCTCCCAGGACTTTTATGGGGTGTGAGCACATGACAAATTCGATGCCCTCTTCTTTCGCCCGCTGGGTCTCGGCCTCACGGGCCGGGAGATCTTCTTCGCGCCGGCGATAGACCAGCATAACTTTGCCGCCAAGTCTCCGGGCAACCCGGGCCGCGTCCATGGCGACATTGCCTCCGCCAACCACAACCACACGGCTTCCCCTTTTTACCGGGGTATCAAAGACCGGGAAACTATCAGCATGCATCAGGTTGACCCGGGTCAAAAATTCATTTGCCGAGTATACGCCGGGGAGATTCTCACCGGGAAGGCCCATGAAGTAGGGGAGGCCGGCACCGGTGCCGAGGAATACCGCATCGTAACTGAGCAGTTCCTTAACCGTAACGCTGCGGCCCACGAGATGATTGAGTTTCAAATCAACTCCAAGAGAGAGGACCGCATCGATCTCTGCCTTGACAATATCCTTGGGCAGGCGGAACGCGGGAATCCCGTACATGAGCACCCCTCCGGCTGCGTGGAGCGACTCGAAGAGAGTGACCGAATATCCCATGCGGGCGAGTTCCGCAGATGCGGTCAGCCCGGCCGGACCGGCGCCGACAACGGCAACCCTGCGACCTGTTGACGCTTTCTTCTGGGGGGCTACCATGCCATGCGCCCGTTCGGTGTCGGCAACAAACCGTTCCAGCTCGCCTATCGAAATTGGTTTTTCCTTGATGCCGAGAATGCACTGACCCTCGCACTGGACTTCCTGCGGGCAGACCCGTCCGCAGATCGCCGGCAGCATGTTCTGCTCCTTGATGATCGCGGCGGCTTTCTGGAAATTACCGGAAGCAACTTCCCGGAGGAACGCGGGGATGTCGATACCCACCGGACATCCTTTAACGCAGAGGGGTTTTTTGCACTGGAGACAGCGTTCGGCTTCGATCTTCGCTTCTTCGGAAGTCATGCCGGTATCTACTTCTTTAAAGTCATGGAGACGCTGGTCTATGGCCCGGTCATGCATGGTGATCACCACCCTTGCAGGCACAGATGTGCGCATTATAGCGTTCGAGCGATTCTTTCTCTTCGGGCTGGTACGTGCGGAGCCGGCCCATCAGCAGATTGAAATCAACCTGGTGAGCATCAAACTCGGGCCCGTCAACGCAGGCAAATTTTGTCTCGCCCCCGACAATCACCCGGCAGGACCCGCACATGCCGGTCCCGTCCACCATGACAGGGTTGAGACTGACAAATGTCTTGATACCGGCCGGGCGGGTTGCCTCGCAGGTGACCTTCATCATCATCGCGGGCCCGATAATCCAGACTGCATCGACTTTTTCCCGCGCCATGACCTGCTTGAGCAGGTCTGCGGCAAAGCCGTGGAAGCCTTTGGTTCCGTCATCGGTAGAGATGAGAAGTTCATCGCAGGCTTTTGCCATCTCGTCTTCCAGGATGAGCAGGCTGGCATTGCGTGCACCGACAATCCCGACTACCCGGTTCCCCGCGGCTTTTAAGGAGCGGGCAATGATGGGAAGGCTTGCGGTACCAACACCGCCTCCCACAAGTACGCAGGTACCAAACTTCGAGAGATCGCTGGGTTTTCCGAGCGGGCCTGCCACATCCCGGATATGATCTCCTGCCTTAAGGGCGGCAAGATGAGTGGTGGTCTTACCGATGGTCATAAAGATGACCCGGAAGGAATCCCCGTCCACCGCCGAGATGGTAAGAGGGATGCGCTCGCCTTTCTCATCGATCCGGAAGATTACGAACTGTCCGGCCTGTGCATGGTGGGCCACGTGGGGGGCCTTTACCCACATCTGGTACACTTTATCGGCAAGCTGCCCGGCTTTTTCTATGGTATACAACCCTGTCACTCCTGAAAATTATGAAATGGTATTATTGGATCCAGAACTATGGATCATAAATTTTCTTTACAATCGCTTAATCTTACGCACCCGGACGGCAACTCCACGTTTTGAGCGGAGCATCTCATCCGCCGGCATGGCAGCCCGTCCCGTAGCAAGAGCACGCGCACCCACGACCAGCACTTCATCGCCGTCGCGGATCTCCGGGTCTGCTTTCATCACACCCGGTGTCAGCACATCGCCTTCCGGAATAAAATCGTCGATATGCACCCGGTAGCCATCCGGTACCAGGTTCCAGCCATCCACGGTTGGCCGGAGCATGCCGGTACCGGTGTCAATCGAGAAGAGCTGGAGATTATTCCGGCTGTAGAAGACCTCCGGGAAATGGCCCCGGAGCGTAGTCCCCTTGGCATCGAGATCAATATTGAACTGGTATGAGGCCATGCCATGAAGCCGGTCATCCTTGAATCGCCGTTCCCCCGCAA
This sequence comes from Methanomicrobiales archaeon HGW-Methanomicrobiales-1, assembly GCA_002839675.1. Lineage (NCBI taxonomy): Archaea > Methanobacteriati > Methanobacteriota > Methanomicrobia > Methanomicrobiales > Methanomicrobiales archaeon HGW-Methanomicrobiales-1. The sequence goes on from PGYM01000001.1 coordinate 1,031,750, forward strand.
GGGCGCTGTCGAGTGCATTGAGGGCGGCATCGCTGGTCGGGTGCTCCTCGCAGGTGCATTCGAGCGTGATTCCCGCTGCTTCAGCAGCCTGCCGGGCAACTTTGAGCGCCCCGCCTTCGAGATGGGCGATGATACGGCGGTACGGGTGGCGTTTGAAATACCGGGTGAGGATGCTACTGATGAAGGCGCATTCCTCTGCATCCCAGTAACCGGTGACCGGCACATCATAGTGCCCGGCCGGGTATATTGTTTCGAGTTCCCGGGGCACGAGACCGAGCGGGGAAGTTACGATTAATTCGTGGGCCCGGCCGCCAATCGCCATCTGGAAGCGCTTGTGGGTCTGGGAGAGCGAGTAGGGTTTCCGTGCCGAGCACGGCAGGAGCACAGCCACGTCCGTCTTAGGTGGAAGATACCGCGTGAGCACGCGTTCTGCAAACCTTCTCACTTCCACCCGCTGCATGGAGTCGCCGGAGTTTGCCCGCATCACGCCGCTCCGGGCGATTGGCTGGGCTGCGTCCATGAACGCGTACTGGTTATCCAGGTGGCGCATGATGGCGACCTGGTTTGCGCTCATCCGGCAGCGGGACTCGATGAGATCCCGCAGTTGTCCCTGCTCGATAAAGCGGGCAACAAGAGCAAGCTCCTGACGGAGGGCATTCCGGTTATGCTCTTTGAGATCGTTTGCTGCACACCCGGCGCAGGTGCAGATGCCGGTCTTCATGGCATCAGCAGTAAACTCGCCATCGGCCGTACAGAAAATTCCCTGCGCAGATTTGAGGTCTACGCCAATGAAATCGAAAAGATCGAACCCGGAGTAGCAGAGGATGGCGGCTGTTGATGGGATCGCGGCGGCCGGTGCGTACCACGCGGTATCGGCCGGTGTCTTCTTCTTTAAGCCCACCAGCCACTCCACGTAATTCCGGGGATTGGCAAACGCGGTGTGCCAGTTGGCAACCATGACACAGTCACCGCTCACCGCGGTATTATCCAGTTGCGGGTGAAGGGTGACCGGCATCATGCCTGGTGCCGGGGGGAACTGCCGGGCAACGGCAGCCGGGGCAGAGACCGGCATGTTGGCATTCCAGAGAGTCCCCAGTGCGGGAAAAAACGCGATGGTATCCGTTGCGGCCGGGAGTCTCAGTTCCGTTCCTTCGTGTTTGAACAGCCCGGTCCGGCCGAGACCGTCCCTTTTGCGAATATTAAACTGGCTCACTGCGCACCTCACAACCGGTTACTTCCTGCCGCAGGATCGATTCCCACCGCGGGCTGCAGGAGACAACCACGCGGGTATCCGGGTGGCTCTCGACAAGAGCCCTTATTCCCCGGCACCCTTGGCGCACCATCGCATCATCCCATTCGGGAATCTCGCTCTGGCCAACCGGGAACGTCTCCTTGAGTTCCTTCGGATAAGGCCCGAACGGGGGCTTGAAGAGAAGTGTATCTTCAAACTCGTCGCGTGCCCCGCCATCGAATGCCACCAGCACTTCCTTACCCAGCCGGAGCCGGCCGAGCTGCTGCTGGTAGCGGAGTACCTCGGTTCGTTTGCAGCTCTCGTCACCACGGTAGAAAAAGCGGCGCTTGGAGGTACGGTCGGTCTTTTCGAGTTCCGCGTTGTGGAGCAGGAGCGCCCGGTAGCCGGCAAGCAACTGTGGGTGTCCCCGGCAGCGCTCATCAACCAGTTCCCAGAGCGACCCGTCCGTGATGGCCTGGCGGATGCGGGCGATCTCGGCCAGGGTCACATGCAGGTTATGGAGCGCGAGCAGGCGGTCACGCTGCGGTGACATCCGGAGTTCTTCGACCGTGTGGGTCCGGCAGATATTGCAGGCACAGGGAAGATCGGCGAGTTCATCGATCTTGTAACTGCCGTGCACGGTCATGTACCGTCCTTCCTTGGCATAGAGGGCGTAGGCGGCCGAGTCAAACAGATCGCAGCCCATTGCCGTTGCAAGCGCAAACATGGCAGGATGGCCGGCGCCGAAGAGATGGACGCAGGCTGATGGCGAGATCGTCCGTTTTGCCGCCATCACGACACTGACAAGATCCCGGTACCGGTACTGTTCCATGATGGGGACAACGGCACCGATAGGGCAGAAGGTAAAACCGAGATCGGTCACTGCCTTTCCGGCTTGTTCCCGTAAATCTTCAAAGATGCCGCCCTGGACCGGACCAGCTATCGGGGCATCGTTGCCGAAAACCTGCTTTGCTTCGGCAAGGCGCTGCATCGTAATCGCAAGTTCGCCTTCCGCGGTCTGGCGGTCGGCAGCCGGGGAGGTGGGGATGTCGAGCGGCACCCAGATGTCGCTTTTAATATCGCGCTGGAACGAGAGCGTCTCGGTATTGGTGATCGAGACTTGGCCGTACACGGACAACTGGAACGAGCCGGAATCGGTCATGATGACACCATCGAAATCCAGCACCTTGTGGAGACCTTCGGACAGGGCACGTTCCCGGTACTGCTTGCTCTGGGAAAAAATGTAGGCATTGGTGATGATCGCTTCCACGCCCATCTTCCGGAGTTCTTTGGGCGTGACCAGCTGGAGGTGGGGGTTGATGACCGGGAGCAGCGCGGGAGTCTTGACAATCTTTTTTCCGACCGTCAGCTTTCCGCAGCGGCCGGCAATATCGCTGTACAAACTCTCGAATGAAATTCCCATGAGGCACCCTTAATGTGCCTTTATATGTGCGCTCAGGAGGTTAAACGATTCCGTGTCTCGGAAAAGATCTGGCCTTCAAAGATCATCACTTCAACATCTTTGCGGGTCCAGCACCGGCCGGGCAACCCGGCTTTGGTGCAGGTATGATCCAGGAACGTTGTGCTGTCCCAGCCATAATCGGTTGCCACCTGCGGGAGCAAAAGACCGCTCGTGCCCATGCCCCGGATAATCAGGCCGTGTTTTCCCACCTTGACATTGGCAGGACGTTCTGACGGCTCGCATAACAGCGGTACCGGTACGGTGAGGACCGTAACTTCGAGATCAATATGGGCAAGTTCATCTTTTGCTACCGGAGGGAAGCGGGGATCTTCGAGCGCAGCGGCTTTTGCTGCGTGCTCAATGGCCGCACCGAGCGACATCACCGGATACGGCAGACCGATGCATCCCCGCAACTCATCATCCCGGGTAAGCGTGACAAAGACCCCCCTTTTATCATGGAAGACCTGAGTAAGTTTGAGAACGGGTACCGGTTTTTTTGCAACTGCCTGTTCAAGTGCGCCACGTGCAAGATGGATAGCGAGTGTTCCTTCGTCTGCTGTCAGCATACTTTTCTCTCCCGCGTTGAGACTTTGATTGGTGCAGGTTGGATAACAATCTATCGAACAGTATAGTTTTTCCAGATTTTTAACCATCTTTTTCGTCAAATTAGGATGGTGACCCCCTCTCTCCCCCAGAGGGGGAGGCAGCCCAAGGGGAGCGCCCCCTTGACCCCCTTATCGGGTCAGGTTTTTTATGACGTACGAATGATATGCCTTTTGTCAGCGATTGTTTTTTATGAAACGGGCAAGCGGGAAAGCCCCCGAAAAAACTCTTCGACCATTGCACCCAATCTGGCCGCCGCGGGGGCGCCCCTTCGGGGGCGGCGAGGCCATCGCAAGTATATGAGATCAACAACACAATCAGGAAATTGAGAGCAAATTATTACTGGCACTCTCTTTTAATTGAAATCTCCAACACTAATTTTGTCGCTGCGCTTATCAGCCCGGCCACCCAATATACTGAGCGAGAGGGAGAGAGCGGCTGACGGTGACTTAAGTGTCGCTGAGGAAAGTCCCCCCACCCACCGGTCACGCAGCCGTACGCAAGTACGGGTGGCGAGAGTCACGGCAATGGCACAGAAACGACACGGCCTGTTCTGAGCAATGAGGCGATCGAGCTGTAAAGCAAGAAGCATGGGTAACCATGCGAGTAACTCGCCGAGCGTTTGAGGAACAGGATACGTTGGAACGACGAATCCCTGCGGGTGCAAGCCAGAACAGGGCCAGTGGATAGTCCGGTATCCGCCCGGGTATGGCGCAGAGCTGAATGCCGCTAGAACAAAAGGAGGCTTACTCCTCCCACTCACACTTTTCATTACGTTTTCTCGTCCATATCACCGGGGCAAATCGGTTACTGCAAAAAAATTACCACAGGTACCGGAGATTATGTTTTCCTGATTCAATTGTCATCCTTTGAATAATGGTACATCTCATTTAATCCCGGTCATCCTATCAATTCCGGACGGTATCCCCTTTTATAATTCCGACATCCAATAAACCGGTATGGAAAATAACCGTCAGGATACGGATAAGGCTGGATTCAATCTCCTTATCCTCTCCATCTCTCTTGCCGCATTCATGTCGGCACTGGACGGCACAATCGTCAATATTGCACTGCCGACGATCTCATCCGTCTTCGATATCTCGACCAGCACCGTGAGCTGGGTCTCAACCATCTACCTGCTGGTGATGGCCGGCTGCGTTCTGATTTTCGGGAAATTATCGGACGGCATCGGATTCAAGAAAGTCTTCCTTTCGGGATTTATCATCTTCACGATAGGATCGTTCTGCTGCGCTCTCCTGCCGGATCTCCTCTCTTCATTTCCCGTGCTCGTGGGTTCACGTGCCTTCCAGGCAATCGGCGGCGCAATGATAACGGCGATTGCTCCTGCCATGGTTACAGCATACATACCCATGAAGCAGAAGGGAAAAGCCATGGGCATCATCATGACGGTTGCCGCACTCGGGACTGCCATCGGGCCAACCATCGGGGGTGTGCTCACCCAGTATCTCTCCTGGCACTGGATCTTTTTAATCAATGTACCGGTGGGAATTATCGCACTCATGCTCGGTGCAAAAGTCATCCCGGCATCAACACCCCATGACAGGATCTCCGGCTTTGACAAGTCCGGGGCACTCCTTATCTTCACCGGGCTTGCTGCGCTGCTCTTTGCCGTTTCGGAAGGAAATGAACTGGGATGGACATCGCCGGTCATCCTTGGCACCCTGGCACTTGCGATCATCACGCTCGCCTACTTTGTCTGGCACGAACTGAAGGTAGCAGACCCGTTGTTAGAGCTCCGCCTGTTCAAGAACCGGAACTTCCTGCTGACCAACCTCATCATGTCGCTGGTCTTTTTCAGCTTTGCCGGGATCAGCTACCTGCTCCCGTTCTATCTCCAGTACGTAAAAGGGTACGGCGCTTCCGATGCGGGACTTATCCTGACAGCCCTTTCAATAGCCATGATGGTATCCGGTATCCTTGCCGGCATGCTCTATAACCGGGTAGGCGGGAGAGTGCTCTGCATTGCTGCGGGCATTTTCCTGGTAGCCGGATTTTATATGATGACTCTCCTGCGGGTCGGTTCATCTACAGGATTTGTCATTCTCTGCCTGCTCATAATCGGGTTCAGCCTGGGTCTCATGATCACACCGGCTTCGAATATGATCATGAACTCCGTGGGCAAGGGATACCAGGGCATGGTCTCGAGTCTCACGAGCCTTGAACGGTTCGCCCCCCTGACGCTGGGAATCGCCTTTGCAAACCTGGTATTTACGCAGGGTATCATCGCCATTGCCGGGCATCATGGGATTACAAAACTCGCACCGGCAAACATCAAACTGGAACTTATGACGGCAGGGTTTGACCTTGCCTTCTTTGCCTCGTTCATTATAGCGATAATTATCCTTGTATTAGCCCTGTTTGCACGGCAGGAAGTACACCCGGATTACCAGTCGGACAATAACGAAGATACGATAACGGGAATTATCTGATAATTGTGAAGAAAATATTGATGAAAAGATTAATTTTTTTTCTGGTTTAAAAAAAATTTAATTATTTTTTCAGCAGGTCAAAGAACCCTTTCTTCGGTTTGCCCGCTTTCCGCTCTTTTGGGGGCCCGGGATAATACGGTGACTCTATCTCAAGGCGCGGGGACTGCTTTTCTTTGAGTTCGTCAGCAATCAGCGGGAGGTGGCCGTATTTTTTTGAAGTTTGCGGAATATCTATGCATTCATCCCGGACTTTTCCCCCGGCAAATTCATCAGCTACAAGCGGGAGATGGCCATACTTTTTCCGCATGGGTGATACCGGAGGGGTAACCGGGGGCGGGTAATAAGGTTCAGTATACTGCTCTACCGGAACCGTATCCCAGAGGTCTTCCGGAGTTATTGCCACGGGCGCAGGTTTCTTTTTTGAGATTTTGACAGAAACCGGTTGTACCGGATACGTTTCAGGAACATTAACGGTTTTAAATGATGATGCCGGGGAGTTAAACGATGTTCCGCAACGGTTACAAAAGAGGGTCTCTTCATCCGGAGCTACTGCCCCGCACTTTTTGCAGGCCGGTTTCTTATTCACGAGTTGCGTGCCAACCGCAGCACCGCACCGGTTGCAGAACTGCGACTGGTCGTCAGGAAGGGCATACCCGCAGCGCGGGCAGGCCGCACTTACGATCTCCGGTTCTTTTTTATATCCCGTGCCGCATTTGTTGCAGAAGAGCGCCCCGGCATCCGGAGCCGGTGTGCCGCACTTGCGGCAGATGCGCTGATCCGGTGCCGGCATCTCATGCACCGGTGCGCCGCAGCGGTTACAGTACTCAGACTGCTCATCGGAGATGATATTCCCGCAGCGTGGGCAGGACAGGGTGACGGGGTCCGGTTCTGGGGGGGGATATGCCGCACCACACCGGTTGCAGAAGAGCACATCGGCATTGGGAGCCGCATTGCCGCACCGGTTGCAGACCGACACTTTTGATACGGGCTCTTCAATGATGGAAGAACCGCACCGGTTACAGAACTCTGACCGGTCATCCAGCGCCGGATTACCACATCGTTCACATTTTTTTGCCATGCAGATGGATAGCGTATCATGGGAAGGGGTATAAATTCTGCGGTTTTTCTGACAATGCCGGCAACCTTTACGAAATTTGCGAATATCAAGCCATTAAAATCCAAATAGAGGGTCTGCCTAAGAATGATTACCTAAAGATGCATGGAGTCTTTTCATGGCGCCTCCTTTCCTGACCCCTTACCTGAATAAATGGACTATCGGTGTTGTCCTGCTCGCAATTCTAGCCATTATTGTACTTCTCTCGGTCTTGGGCATTCCCCCGACTTCTTCCTGCCCGGTAACCGTATGCAGCACGGACTGCACTATTCCGGTTACAGGCCCGCTCTTTCCGGGCCCGGTAGAAAAAATCACAGCCTTAAAAGATCCGGCATTTTCCCGGCAGTTATTTGCTGAAGCCATTGCAACCGAACCGCTTCTGGCAGTGCCGGGCACGCAGGTGCACATGGGATTCTGGTCGGGCAAAGGAAACCATGGCAGCATGCTGCGGGTGCTGGACGCCATCAATGAAGGACCGGCAGCATCAGCTGTTCCCCCCAACCGTGCAATCTGGGATGAGGGCACCACAGCCTATTACAATTACCCGTCCTACACCCGTATCCTTGACGAACACTGGTACGAGCGGGCTTCCGGCGTTAATGGTACTGTAATCATCTTCGGAAAATCCTACGCAGATCCCCAGCCGGTCACATTTGCCGAGGCCGATGAGGTATGGGGGCAGTATTCGGCACGGTATACCGATATGGCTGAACTGATCGCGCAGGCAACCGGAAAACCGGTCAAGGTCTGGTGTTTTGTCCAGGGTGCACGAGCGAACCGGATTTTCTACACATACGAGTTGCCGCAACTTCAACAGATGGAACAGAAAGGATACGTGCAGGTCTATTTTGCAAAAATCCCCGATGCTGACTGGACAAAGCCTGAAGACTGGATTAACGGGACTACCAATATCCCGGCACCTGCCCCGTGATAAGTGGAGACCACGACCATGACTATAACACCAACTCCCCCGGGCACGGAAGTGATGACCATTGCCTTTGACCTGATCTTCCGGCAGGGCCGGTCACCCCCGTCCTGCCCAGTACCCGATGATATGGATCTTCTCAACCGTATACGGGACAAGGTACACAATGAATCCCCGGCCATGTGCCGGGATGCCCTTATCCGTATCCAGCGGCTCTCGCACGATGTGTATGATATCTGCAATGCATTCCGCGAAGGTGAATATGGCAGCGGAGACGAGGCGATTGAGGCTGCGTTGGTTATCCTGCGAAAGAAATGTCCGGGACTCAGTGACGAGCAGTACCGGAAAGCGTTTGCGGTCGGTATGATGTGGACGGCGTTTTAGGAAAATTTGAATCTTTTTCGTTTTCATTGATGGGGACTGATACCCCCATAACCCCATTTAGGATGACCCCCCCCGAAGGGGCGCCCCCGCGGCGGATAAATTGGTTAAAACCCTATATTTTCGAATTCGATACACATCCCGGAACAACAACAACCAAAATGTTGGATTAAATTCCCAGCCCAGCGAGGCCCCGCCGAGGCGTCCGAACGACCCCAAAAGGGGGTGGGATACATCGCTACGATGCGAGAGATTTACCTGATAATAACACGAAAAATAACATAAAAAAATTTAAATTTTATTTTTTTCCTGTAAAAGATCTCCTCAACCCCGGTCAAATACCAGTGACATTCGTTGTCCCTTACGGCATCTATTTTGTAATTGCAGTCACATTGTATACATATGGAGAGTTGCGTTCACCGGATAGAAGTTCACTATACAACCGATCCCCGGTTAAAAACCCGGACCAGCAGGATCCGATCGTTAGGTTTTCCTGTAGATGAACTGCATCTCATCGATGTCTATACTATCGCCACCAGTACCCGCGATTTTTCCGGAAAGGAACTTGCCGATATCGGCACGCAACTCATCAATCCCGTTGTCCAGAAATTCCTGGTAGACACGCCAACCCTGATGCCATTCGATTACGCAATAGAAGTAGGATTTCTTCCGGGCGTTACCGATAATGTCGGCACCACAGCCCGGCAAACGATCGAAGATTTCTTGTCCATGAAATTTGTGGAAGGAGAAGCGGTCTACACTTCGCAGCTCTTTTTTGTCCGGGGCACGTTGTCTCCCGCAGACCTGCAGAAACTTGCCGCAACGCTTGCGAACCCGCTCGTGAACCGGGTACATATCAAAACCCGGGCAGAGTATAGTGACAAAGGCATGGATCCGGTTGTGCCCGTTGTCCATCTCCATGAAATGCATTCCGCTGATATCGTGAACCTGGATATCGATGACCAGGAACTCGCACGGATTGGCAAAGAGGGAATAATTGATGGCCGGACCGGCCAGCGGAGAGGGCCGCTTGCGCTCGATCTCGCCCAATTGCACGCGATACGCGACTATTTTGATGTCGAGATGCGGATGCCGACCGACATCGAACTCGAGTCGCTGGCACAGACCTGGAGCGAGCATTGCAAGCACACGATCTTTGCATCGGCCATGGATGATGATGTTCCAAGGGGGCTGTACAAGACATTCATCCAGGAGGCAACCAACAAGATCCGTGCCGATAAGGGAGAAAAGGACATCTGCGTTACGGTGTTTACCGACAACTCGGGCTCGATCATTTTTGATGACACGTACCTGGTGACGCACAAAGTCGAGACCCACAACTCCCCCTCAGCGCTCGACCCGTTCGGCGGTGCCCTGACCGGTATTGTCGGGGTCAACCGCGACACAATCGGTTTCGGTCTCGGGGCAAAACCCTGCATCAACTTCTACGGGTACTGTGTCGGGGACCCGGATACCAGCCCCGCTCTCTTCCGGGCAAAGAACAAAACCAATCCCATCCTCTCCCCCCGACAGATTCTTGACGGGGTGGTGCGGGGCGTGGGTGTTGGCGGGAACTGCTCGGGCATCCCCACGCCGCAGGGCTGGTGCTGGTTCGATCACCGGTACGGGGGAAAACCGCTCGTTTTTGCCGGGACGGTCGGCGTTATGCCGCTCGAACATGCAGGCCGGAAACTCTACGAGAAACAGGCCGCGCCCGGCGATCTCATTGTGGTTGCCGGTGGCCGCGTGGGAAAAGACGGCATCCACGGCGCCACGTTCTCTTCTGAAGCGCTCGACCCGGCCAGCCCGGTGACCGCAGTGCAGATCGGCGACCCTATCACCCAGAAGAAACTCTCCGATGTAATTGTCAAGGAAGCACGTGACCTTGAGTTGTACCGGAGCATCACGGACAATGGGGCTGGTGGGATCTCGTGTTCCGTTGCCGAAATGGCCAAGGAGTGCAATGGCTGTCACGTGCAGCTCGACAAAGTGCCGCTGAAATATCACGGCATGGCCCCATGGGAGATCTGGATCTCGGAATCGCAGGAACGCATGACCCTTGCGGTGCCGCCGGAAAAACTGGATGCACTCATGACCCTGATGCAGAGCCGGGAAGTGGAAGCGACGGTGATCGGGACGTTTACGGATTCCGGCAAATGCGTGGTAGAGTGGCACGGCAATGTCGTGATGGAGATCGGCCTGGACTTCCTCCACGACGGCTTGCCGAAAAAGCACCTCAAGACTACGTACACGAAACAGACCTGGCCCGAACCGGACACTCCCTGCCCCGACCGTCTCGATGCAACCCTTCGCTCGATGCTGGGCCGGAAAAATATCTGCTCGAAAGAGTTCATCTCCCTCCAGTACGACCATACGGTGCAGGGTGGCCACGTGCTTGGGCCGGTGCAGGGAGCCGGCCGGGTGCAGGGTGCAGCCACGCTGACCAAAGTGGTGCAGGGCTCGAAAAAAGGCGTGGGACTTTCGCAGGGACTTTTTCCCGCATACTCCGAGATTGACCCGTACCGGATGGCCGGCGCTGCAATCGATACTGCCATCCGGGGCCTTATCGCCATCGGCGTCCCGCTCGATACGATTGCAATTCTTGACAACTTCTGCTGGTGCTCCTCCGATGAACCCGAGCGGCTTGGCCAGCTGAAACTTGCGGCGAAGGGTTGCTACGATTACGCGGTTGCATTTGGCACCCCCTTCATCTCCGGCAAGGACAGCATGTACAATGATTTCTCGGGCTTCGATGCGGAGGATAACCGGGTAAAGATCTCGGTGCCTCCCACGCTGCTCATCTCCTCCATAGGCATCCATGCGGACGTGGCCAAATCGGTTTCCCTTGACGCGAAGATCGAGGGCGACTTAGTATACATTATCGGGGAGACTGCTGAAGAACTGGGCGGGTCGGAGTATTTCGCCCTGCTCGACAGGATCGGCAATACGGTGCCGGCACTGGACGCAACGGTCATGAAAGCCCGGTACAGCCGGCTGACCGATGCCATTACCCATGAACTCGTGGCCTCGGCCTTCCCGGTCAGCCACGGGGGGCTGGGAACAACGCTGGCCAAAGTTGCAATCGCGGGCCAGCTGGGTATGGATATCACCATACCGACGGCCCTGCGCCCGGACTATTATCTCTTCTCTGAATCACTTGGCCGGTTCGTGGTAACGGTTGCCCCGGACCACAAGCGGGAGTTCGAGCGGACCTGCGGGGCCGATGCCCTGCTGCTGGGCCGCGTTGGCGGCAAAAACCTGCGGATAACATCGGATAAACTCCTGCTGGATATTCCCGTAACTGAACTCGAAGCGGTGTACAAGGCACCCTTCCGGGGGTACTGATCATGACCATTGCTGCACAACAAACCTCCTTAAGGAAAGTCGGTGCATCGCGGGGAACTGCCCCGGTGATGATCGATGAAAAAGCGCTGATCATGAGCGGCTTTGGGATCAACTCCGAGATGGAGACCAAAGAGGTACTTGCCCGGGCCGGTATGGACGCAGACATTGTCCACATCAATGACCTGATAGCCGGCCGCAACCGGCTGTCGGACTACCGGCTGCTGGTCTTTCCCGGCGGTTTTTCCTATGGTGACGATACTGGTGCCGGTAATGCGTACGCCAACCGGGTGAGAAACAATATCTGGGACGATCTCCTGGAGTTCCTTGACGGCGATAATCTCGTGCTGGGAATCTGTAATGGCTTCCAGATTCTCGCAAACCTCGGGTTAGTACCGGCGTTTGACAAGCACTATGCCCGCGACATTGCCCTGATGCCCAACCGGGGCGGCAGGCTGGAGTGCCGGTTTGTTTCCCTGAAACCCGCTGCCGACAATCTCTGGACAAAAGGTATCGAACGGCTGTACTGCCCGGTGGCCCATGGTGAAGGCAACCTCTCGTGCTCGCCCGAGACCCTGCTGCGCCTCAAGCGACAGAAGCAGATTGCGTTTACCTACTGCCACGAGGACCTGACCCCGGCCTATGGCGAATACCCGTGGAACCCGAATGGTTCGGTAGAGGATATTGCCGGGATCACGTCCGCTGACGGCAAAGTGCTGGGCCTAATGCCGCACCCCGAGCGGGCCATGGAGTTTGTCAACCTGTATGACTGGCCGCTCAGGAAAGAAGAGATGCGGCGCAAAGGTGTGGCGCTGCCGGCAGAATCATTAAACATGCACCTGTTCCGGAATGCCGTCGGGTATTTCCGGTGAACATTTTTTCTGAAAATTTTTACTTTGTTCCGGGCAAAAAATTTTGACCGGTTCGTCATTTTACAATAACAATCAGGTCGCCATCCGGAGTTATATTATATCGCTCAGAGATCGTTGCATCATCCCAAGCACTCGTTCTGCCAAAAACAAGGGAAATTTTTTCACGAATCCGGATTATTTTCTCATCATCATATATCGTAACGGGAGTATCCATCTTCCCGGCACGCCGGGGTTTGTGCATGCATTCCATGCAACAGCATCATACGATTGCGATATTAAACCGACAGGAGCGAGTCGCGAAAGTGTCAATCACCGCTGTATCTGCGGATAGACGGGCATCATTTCCGGATTGAGAGAAGATCCTCAGCCGCGTCCTGCATGTAACGATGGGAATCCTCGATGCCCTGGTTGTAAAATTCCGGTGCTAATTCTTTTTGTATGAAATCCAGGATCAGACCCGCAGCCAGGTCACCGAGCTCTTCTTCCCGCTCGTGTAAAAAATATTTCTTTATCTCCGCGACCATCTCGTCCCTTCTCTCGCTGGTTAACGCGAACAATTTTTCATCCCGCATATCCATGCATCTGATTTTTCCTGTAAAACATTTTTCGTCGCATCTCCGCTGCCCGGGAATAACCCTAGATTAACGTCATTATCTGAAGAGAGAAACTTCCAATATCAGCCCCTAAACAGGCCTTCATTTCATTTTCACCCACACCTATTAATCTGAAAAACGATTGCCACCTCAATGATGCGATTTGCTGACTTTTTAGAGCCAATTGACCAGGGGATTCAGCCAATCGGGGTTCAATGTGCAGTTTTCAAAAACAATAGTGTCATTTTTTGTGAATTGGTGTCATTTTGGAGACCGGCAACCTCCGGGAAAGTCGCGCGGGCAGTATCAATAGCATAAAAAAAATGTCACAAAATTCTTGAAAAAATCGATAACCAGGGTTACAAGCAGGTAGAATATTTTTAAGAAAAATTATCGGAAACTAAGGGAATGAACGGGTTGGGAAATCCCCGGTCTTATTTTGCGCTGTCATACCCGCAGCGTTTGCAGGTGTAGCTGCCATCGGGCCTGACTTTCAGATTGGTATCCTGGCACTTTGCACAGATCGGCTTATCACGTTTCACTCGTATGGCTTGTGGTTTTTGATCCATGAGGATTGGTTGTTATATACCTATTTAGATATACCGTCATCGAAGGAGTGGCATATCCCTGCCTTTTTCCTAACCACATATTCATTGCCAAGCAGGCATAATAACGGATGAGCACTATGACAATTTCTCTTCGATTATGGGTATCTATCATGCTCGTCTGTGTACTGCTGGCCCTGCCCCCGGCTGCTGCGGTCTCATTATCACCCGGCAGCTCTTTTTCAGGTGCAGCGTCAATAGCAAACGGCGACCCGGTCTATATTCACGGCATAGCCACCGGTCACCCGCAAAACGGCCTGCAGGTATGGCTGTTTGGGAATAATTATATGAAAATTTCCACAGTGTCAACTAACGCGGATAATTCCTACGAGTACGAACTCAAACCTGCGGATACCCGGGCCCTTGCACCGGGACAGTACTATGTCCTGATCCAGCATCCCATGATGAACGGGCAGTTCGATATTTACTATGATGCCGCAACGGGCCAGATTGTCAACCGCCAGCTCGGGACCGGGACATCCATCTTCCAGCTCACCGGATCCGGCAGTCTCCAGACACCGGCCGGTGCAAACGCACTGATGCAGGCAATCAACAGCCAGAATGTTGACGATACCTTTGCTGCCACATCGTTTATCGTCAATCCTTCGACCGCATTTATCGACCCGGTCGGGACTCATGCGGTGGGAGAACAGTTCACTATAACCGGTTCAACCAACCTTGCCGTCGGGGATAACCTGATGGTCGAGATCACCTCTTCGTCATTTAAACCCACATCAAAATCGCAGAGTGCCGAATTCTCGGGTGCATCGGGCATGGTCAAAGTAGAACAGGGCAGCGGTACATTGAACCGGTGGTCGTTTCCGGTCGATGCCTCCACATTCAAGCCGGATGAATATATCGTTAAAGTCTCCGGTATCACCGTGGATGTAACGGGATCTACCCTTTTTACTATCGTAGCAAAACTCCCCCCCACTCCTGCGACACCGGCACCGGTTGTTACAGAACAAACACAAGCACCGGTCACTACAACAATACCATCACCAACACCGGTGCCCACAACCCAGAAAGCACCAGTACCGGTGACTATACTGATCGGTGCGATTGGGCTGGCAATCCTGATGAACACGAAACGAAGAGAATAACTCCGGAAAATTTTTTTTCCGTTTTTTTAATTGTTTGTCAGACTTCTGAAACTATCCACAGATCCTCTGGCCGGACCGGTAAAAATTACTGCAATAATTCCTCAATAGCAATGCCTTAAAAACAATAAATATTCCATAAAATTTAGATTTATTTCCGCCCTGTTTTTGTAAAACAAATTCGATTATGTTATATGTTAGCATGCTACAATATAGCATGGTACTATGTTCGGATTACCGGATATCACAATCATTGTTTTTGGAATAGTAACGATCATTGCAATCGCTTTGCTCATTATATGGGGAATAACCTTTAAGGGGCATGATTAATATGGCCGATTTTGTCACTATTGCGGTTGTTTCTCTCTATTTCCTTGCCATGCTCGGAATTGGATTCTGGGCATCTAAAAAGATCAAGAACACCAACGATTATCTCAATGCCGGACGCTCCTTAGGATTCTGGATGTTCGTTCTCCTGATGATAGGAACGGTCTGCTCGGGCATGTCCCTGCTCGGGGTTTCCGGTCTCGGGTATAAGATGGGCTGGCCAACGATGTGGGAACAAATATTTGTCCCGCTTTCGATTGCGTTCTGTATCGTCTTTTTTGGCGTGAAACTCCATAACGTTGCAAAAACATCCGGGTACGTAACGGTACAGGATTACCTTGCTCACCGGTACGAGAGCCCGACCGCTCTGCGAACACTC
Source organism: Methanomicrobiales archaeon HGW-Methanomicrobiales-1 (assembly GCA_002839675.1). Classification (NCBI taxonomy): domain Archaea; kingdom Methanobacteriati; phylum Methanobacteriota; class Methanomicrobia; order Methanomicrobiales; species Methanomicrobiales archaeon HGW-Methanomicrobiales-1. The sequence goes on from PGYM01000001.1 coordinate 1,047,134, forward strand.
GCTGCAATTGCCGGTATCATCGTTTCACTCATCTACCTTGTCGGACAATATACCGCAATTGCGATCGTGCTTATGTGGCTCTTCCAGATCCCGCTCTGGCTGGCCCTGCTTATCGCAACCGCAGTGACCATGGTCTATACCGCGATTGGCGGGCTCTACGCGGTGGCGTGGGCTGCAACCATTCAGTCCATCATCCTGATTGTCGGCGTGCTCATCATGGCACCCATCATCATATTTTATGCGGGCGGATTTACTCATGTCAATGAATTCATTGCATCGGTAAACCCGAACCTTGTCATGCCGTGGATGCCGACCGGTGCATTTGCCATCCCGTACATCTTCTCGTTTGCCATACTCCTCATGGTAGGCCTGGCCTGTGCCCCGCATGTCATCAACAATGTGCTGGCGATAAAAGATGTCAAGTACTTTAAATGGGCACCACTCATCGCGTTCTTCATCTACCTGGCAACCATGGTCCTCTTGAAATTCACCGGTTTTGCCGGGCTCACCATGGTAAAAGAAGGAGTGTTCGCCCTCCCGAATGTCCCAAATGCCGGGGATTTTGTTATCCTTTACGGGATCCAGTATGCCCTGCCTCTCATCACGCTCTGGGCAGTCTTTGCCGTTATTGTGCTTGCCGCCGTCATGTCCACGACCGACCGGTTGATGCTGACTATCGGGGCGATGTTCTCGTGGGACATCTACAAGAAAGTGTTAAAACCCGATGCGGATGACAAATCCGTTCTCCTGCTCTCAAAAATTGTGGTAGTGATCTCCGCTATTGTCTCCATGATCCTTGCAATCAACCCGCCGGAGATGCTGGCAAGCCTCATCTGGATGGGTATCGGGGTCATGCTCGCAACATTTGCGGTCCCGCTCCTTGCCGGTCTTTACTGGCGGGGAGCAACCCGTGAGGGAGCGCTTGCGGCAATGTCACTGGGGCTAATTTCCTCACTCATTATAGGGGGTCTTAATTATTCCAAGACGGTTGCCATGGGCTTCGAATTTGCAACAATTCCCATGCACTTCTCATTCTATGCATTCGTGATCTCCATTCTTGCAATGATTATTGTCAGCCTGTTGACTGCAAAAACCTCTGAAAAAGTGCTCAACGAGACCCAGACCGGCTGGTACTTCTCAAAACATTAATCTATTTTTATGATTTCAGGGACAGACAATACTGGACATCTTTATAAAAAAATTCTGGGTGTCCGGGCGGGCAGGTTTTTACCTGCTGGCAAAACATTTTTTCCCCATTGACATTCAACGATGGTACCAGATACTCTCATAAGGTGATTGTTCTGCGATTCTGTCCACTGTGCGGCAATGCTGTTAAGCCCGAAAATAAATTTTGCAGGAACTGTGGCGCCTCCCTCCGGCCGGATCTATCCGGAACCGATGAAGCAGCATCCCCGCAACGGTTACTGTCCGGCCGGTTTCCCCGGGTCTCACTCTCCGGGATCCCATCCAGAAACAGCCTTATCGCGGTCGCGGGACTGGTTATCATCATCCTTGTTATCATCTCCATTGGCTATCCCCTGCTCATGGTCCCGGGAACCACCGCTATTGCAGGTACACTATCGTCCCCTGCAACAGTGCAGTCTCCCGCTGGCGGGCCCGGGGATTACCCGGGCGGATCATACGTGATTGTTGAAACAGAAGAGCCAACGCCATTACCTGCAACAGAACCACTCATCACAGCCACCACGATTATTCCCAAAACACCGGTCACCACCCTCCAGACCACGGTTCAGGTTACAAAGTCTGTCTTCTGCGCTGCTGACCGGCTTGCCTGCAATAATACCTGTATTGACCGGAGGACTGACAACAACAATTGCGGGTATTGCAATAATTCCTGTCCCACCGGAACCTATTGCCTGAACGGTAATTGCGCACTTACCTGTTCTGCCGGACAGGCCAGCTGCATTGACGGCTGTTTTGATCTGCTGACCAACCCCCGTCATTGCGGTTCCTGCCAAAATTCCTGCCCGGCTGGGCTGATCTGTTCTGCGGGCAGGTGTGATTCGCCCGTAACTCCCATGCCGGTACCCCAGTGACTTGTCAGTAACGATAAGAAAGACGGGCGGGACGGAAATCCATCCCCTTTTTTACACTCATCAATATAAATTCCGGGTGCCAACGTATGAGCAGTGACAACAGCAATTCTTGGCGGTGGGCTTTCAGGACTCGCACTGGCCCGCCTGCTGCATGAAAAAGGCAAGGATGTCATTGTCCTTGAAGCGGAACCGGCATATGGCGGGCTCTGCCGTTCAAAAACCGAACAGGGATTCACGTTCGATATTGGCGGTTCGCATATCATCTTCTCCCGGGATACCGAAGTGCTCGGGTTCATGCGGCGGATGATCGCAGGAAACGAGCAGCGCAATGACCGGAATACAAAAATTTTTTATAAAGACCATTACGTGAAATATCCGTTTGAGAACGGGCTTTCTGATCTCACAATCGAGGACCGGTTCTTCTGCATCAACGAGTTTGTAAAGACCCATGTTGCCGTGGAAAAATGCGAGCTTCCTGTACCGGAAAATTTCCGGGAATGGATATACTATACATTCGGTAAAGGCATTGCCGAATGCTACATGGTTCCCTACAATGAGAAGATCTGGAAGTTTCCCACTGACCAGATGTCCCTGCACTGGGTGGACGGGCGCATCCCCCGCCCCCCGGTCGAAGATGTGATCAAATCAGCCATCGGTATTCCCACGGAAGGGTACACCCACCAGTCGGTCTTTTCCTACCCGCTCGACGGGGGCATTGAAGCGCTTGTGAAGGCTGTCGCCCAACCTATCCGGGAAAAGATCAGGACCGGGTTCCGCGTAACATCAGTGCGGAAAAAAGACGGGCGTTTCGAGATCAGTAATGGCAGTGAGACAATTGTGGCCGACCGGTGCATCTCCACGATGCCGGTACAGCACCTTGTTGCAGCCCTTGAGGGTGTGCCTCTCCGGGTAAAGGAGGCTTGTGCAGCCCTCAGGTACAATGCCATTGTCTGCGTGAATATCGGTATACGGGGAACAGTTCCGGATATCTCGTGGCTCTATATTCCCGAGATAGCACTCGGCATGACCAACCGCATCTCGTTTCCATCCAATTACAGTGCCCGGGCAGTACCCGAAGGCTGTGGATCGGTGCTTGCGGAGATTACCCACCAGCCGGGCGATGAAGTCTCCCGCATGGATGATGGCACGCTTGTTGCCCATGTAGTCCAAACGTTAGAGGCAATGCAGATCCTCACCAAAGACCGGGTTGTCTATTCCTCGGTAGAACGCCAGCCCTATGCGTATGTGGTCTATGATCTCAATTACCAGAAAAATATCGCCATTGTAAAAGAGTATTGCACATCGGTTGATATCCCGCTTGTCGGCCGGTTTTCCCAGTTTGAGTATCTCAACATGGACGGCTGCCTCCGCAGCGTTATGGATTTTTCTGCGCAGCAACCGGAGTCCTGATTCTCCGGTTTTGGCACACGCTTATTATCCGTTAACGTAAAAATGGTACAGGAGTATTTCCTTTAATGATTTCCGTTATCATTCCCACCTTTAACGAAGAAGAGAATATCGCCCAGTGCTTGGTCTCGCTCTCGCACCAGAATATTCCGCGGACCGAATACGAGATCATCGTAGTTGACGGTGGCTCAAAAGATACCACGTGTGAGATTGCAAAGAAGTATGCCGACAAGGTGTTCACCCAGACCAGCAGGAAAGTCGGCGGGGCCCGAAACGACGGGGTTAAGGAAGCAAAAGGCGATATCGTTGCAACAACGGACGCAGACTGCATACTTCCTCCGCACTGGATCAAAAACCTTGCAGAGGATTTTAAGGATCCAAAGGTAGTGCAGGTCTATGGCCCGGTCTATCCCATCGAAGAAGGAATAGGGAACCATTTCTCGCTCCTGCTCGCCAACACCTTTGCCCGCATCGGCTATTACAGCAAGACCTTTTTCTATACACTTGGCTGCAATACAGCGTTCCGGAAAGATGCATTCACCCGGGCAGGGATGTACCGCTGCATTGATGCCGGCGATGACCTGGAGATCGCGATGCGGATGAAAGACGAGGGAAAGATATACTTCGATAACCGGCTCAAGGTGGGTTTTTCCATGCGGCGGTACCAGAAATTCGGCACCCTCCAGTCACTCTACGAATGGATATATATCGTGTCCAAGGGCGGGAATTCTGAAAAATACTCGTATTCCCAGAAAAAGTACAAATAATTTTTTTTCTACCCTTGTTACCGGCAGGATCGTAAAAGTATGCCAGCAGCAGATCAACCAGCCAGCAGGAAAGCTCAGGAAGAGCGTCGGATTGCCGCTTTCAACCAGAGCCCGTTTGCACAATTGCTGGGCATGACCATCACTGAAGCGCATGATGGCTATTCCCGGGTGGTTATGGATTGCTGCCAGACATTAAACCCGCACGATGTGGCGCATGGGGGTGCAATTTTTGCTCTTGCAGACCAGGCATTCGGTATTGCGGCAAATTGCGATAATGCTGACCGGGTCGCAGTCTCGGTGCACATCCAATATATTGCACCGGCAACCGGCCCCCTTGTTGCGGTTGCACACCGCGTTGCCGACAATGGCCAGTACTCAACATTCCGGGTAATGGTCTATGAAGGTGAGCGCACCATTGCTGAATTTGACGGAGTAGCGCTCCAGGTAAACCCACCCCCACGATAAACAGGATCCTTCTGGATTTTTTCAATTTTTTTTACCAATTACTAAATATCTGGCGTGAGTATCTGTCACTATGACAGAAAATATGCAAAGACCCGGTATGCTGCGCCTTGCAGCAGCAGTAATTCTTGGCATTATCATCGGCACTGTTTTGTTCCTCATCGCTGCGCTTGGAATTGGTGTAATAAATGATAAGCTGGGCATGCAGATCCCGGTCAACCTGCTCATAGCAGAAAATATTTTTAGTTTGATCCTGTTCGTACTCTTTCTTATCATTGGCATTGGCGGTATGTGCTGGCAGGTATGGAACACCCCGTCATCCAATGAAAGAATGGAAGATTAGATAGGAAGATTCAGGAAATCGCAGGAACGATGCGGACAATCAGGTCTGTTTCCTCTTTTTTTCAAACATTTTTAGATCGTTTCCTCAGCATTTTTCATCTGCCCGGTCACACTAGGTTTGTATGACTCCTGAAAAGACGGCAGTGATGACCGTTGCCGGTCTCATGGCCCTTGCCGCACGCACGGCCCCGAAAGGAAAAGGGGTGGACACGATCATCATCCGGGTACTTACCGGCAAAGAAATATCCACGCTCGCAACCCGACTCTCGGACCTTGGAGAAAAGCAGGGCATTGGCTTTTTTTTACGGGATGCAAAGAACATCTCGGCTAGCGATGCATGCGTCCTTGTCGGGGCACGCGGAGACACCATTGCCGGCATCAACTGCGGGGCATGCGGGTATGCAACCTGTGCAGAAATGACAACGGAATGCAAAAAACGGAAGAACAAGAAGACCACACCGTTCTCCGGGCCCAACTGCGCAATACGCATGGCGGATCTCGGTATTGCCCTTGGCTCGGCAGTAAAAACCGCCCAGTTCCATAATGCCGATAACCGGATTATGTATTCCGGTGGAGTCGCGGCTATCGATCTCGGGCTCATGGGAAAGGATTGCACAGTTGCCTATGCGATTCCGCTCTCTGCAACAGGCAAAAACATTTTCTTCGATCGCTCCTAATGGAAACTGTTACCATGCCGATCATGAAAATCCGTGGCGGAGATCTCGATCTCGTGGAGTACGAGTTCAAATCATTCGCTCCAATGACGATCTTAAAGACGCTCGGACTTGAGAAAAAGAAGTATAAGCTGGCTCCAAAAAAAGGCAAAGTTATCGTAAAAGCCCCGGCACGCATCCACTTAACCGTGCTGGACATGAACCGGTTTGCCCCGGACCACCCGGGCGGCGGGGGTATCGGGTTTGCGATCCAGTGCTACTGTACTGCAACCGTAGAATGCACAAAAAAATCAATCTCTATCAACTACGAGCGCGCCCCCATTGTCGAAAACTTTGTGGCGGTTTTCAAAAAGGCGGTCGGTTATAATGGCGGTTTTTCCATTACGGCAACCGATCATGAACAGAAACACGTGGGCCTTGGATCGACCAGCACCGTAATGATTGCAGTTGCGACAGCGATGAATGTCGCTGTGGGTTCCCCGCTTTCCAACACCCAGCTCCGTCACCTTATCGGCCATAACTATGTCGAAGAGACCGAAGACGGGAATATTGCCTTCGGGTTCGAGACCGGTGTCGGCCCGGCAGTAAGTACCTATGGCGGCATGGCAATCATGGGCGATGAGCTCTCGCTGGTCTACCACCATGCGTTTGCCGAAGGAAAAAATGTCCATATCATCATCCCCCCGACCGACATTTCATCGGCCGGTACCCAGGAATTCGATCTCCTGATGAACAAGGCGCGGACACTGGATTACCGGGACCGCGAACTCAAGGCATATCTTTTCTTGATGGACCTTGTCCCTGCACTGGAAAAAGATGACATAAAAAAGGCAGGCGATGTGGTCTGGGAGATCGAGTTCCGGGGATCCAAGCGGGCTGAAGTGGAGCACCACAGTTACGGGATCTATCACTACATGAGCCAGCTGCGGGAGAAAAAACTCGAGTTTGTCGGTATGAGTTCGGTAGGACCTTCCATTGCCGTAGTCACTGCGCTTGACAGGAAGTCCATGGATACACTGCTCAAACCTCTTGGCCTGAACGTTACCATCAGCACAAAAGTCGATAACAAGGGCATGACGATCCGCCATAAAAAATAATTTTTTTAAGTGAAATTTTACCACCGAAATTTTTCCTTCCTGTTATTATTGCGATGTCTCCCACCATCATTTAGAGTCGCTGGCCGCCTCGGCAGGGCCTTGCTGGGCAGGGAGGTTTATCCAAATTATAATTAGATTAAGCGGGTCTTAAGGTGATTTAAAAAATCCGGCTCCATCCTTTTTATCGACGGGATTGCCACGAGAACGCCCATCGGGTACGGCAGAACCTCATTCATGGGAGTATGGGGGCATCAGCCCTTATCAATAAGCAGATTCCTGTTGCCCGCCAATATTGATGACTATAAAAAAATTATTCTTTCCGGGCTTCAGAATTTTTCCGGTTTTCCAGGTACCCGGATACAATGCCATAGAGTATGAACAGGATGGTTATCACACTCAGGGCAATGACAGCAATGATCATGAGGCTCATGTTTTCTTTTACTACCGTAAATGAACCAAAATAATACCCGGCCAGAACAACTCCCGCAGTCCAGCACACGGCACCCACCACATTATAGAACAGGAAGCGGTGATAGTGCATGGATCCTACGCCGGCAAGGAACGGGGCAAACGTCCGCACCAACGGGACGAACCGTGCAACAAAGATCGTCGCACCACCGTATTTTTCATAGAAAATATACGTACGGTCAATATACTCTTTTTTCACAAGATTGGGGAACCGCTCGAGAAAAACATGCAGGCCGATATAATTGCCAATCCAGTAATTTGCGGAATCTCCCAGTACTGCACCAAGAATAATTGCAATAAACAGCCACTGAAGATCCATTATCCCGCTTGCTGCCGCCGCACCTGCAACAAAGAGCAGGGAGTCTCCAGGAAGGAAAGGCATAATGACAAAACCGGTCTCAAGAAAAATGATGCAAAATAGAATCAGGTACGTCCACATGCCGTATTCATGGACAACAGAGACCATGTTCTGGTCGAGATGAAGAAAAATAGTGATCAAAAAATCGAACATATGGGTAAAAAAATATGGGCTCGGTCCCTATATTAAGTTGAGTTCCTGCCGGTTAGCTAAAATGCGGTAATTCCAATCGGAGTGCGGAAAAATTATCTCAAAAATCATCCGCTTAAGAACATATATCGGGGATAAGCACCTAAAATGATTCACTCGATCGGATAATATCATCCCCCATGGAGTGATGTAACAATGTCTCATATCTGTTCTACAAACCTGCTCCGCATTCTCGCAATCGCATGTATCGCTGTGCTTTTTATTTCACCGGCACATGCATTTACCGCAAATTCTCTTGATATTACTATTGACAAAAGCGGTGATGCTACGGCAAGTTTCAAATTTACCCTTGAGGGTTTTTTGGAAAATGCCATACCCCAGTCTATGCTGGAAGAAGAACTCAAAAAAGGCCTGACCACCAGTTCAGAACCCCCGGTTCTCCTCTCCATGGACAAAACGGGAGCAGTCATGATCTTAAAAAAATTTGCCGATACGCAGGATGTGGCAACGGGAACTGAGTACCGCACCGCTTCCATGAATTTCCAGAAGGCAGAGATTGCCTTAAAAGAATCTGCATTGAGCAGCGTGGTGACTGCCGATTTTACACCTGCAAAGATCACGATAACATTCCCTGATGCTTATACAAGGTCATTTGCAAACTCAGCGGTTCTTCCTTCACTCACCCATATTGTGATCGATCCTTCGAAACCTTCTGCCTCCACAACCATGGATCAGACCGGCAGCATTAACGTAACTGCGTCCCCGGAAGGTGTTCAGGTATCCATTGATGGCAACTATATGGGAGATACTCCCGGGACATTTTCTGATATTCCGGCAGGAACCCATACGCTGCTGTTCCAGAAAGAGGGTTTTCAACCCGTGACAAAGACCATAGCCATCGTTGAAGGCAAAACAACCAATGTATTTGTATTCCTCCAGTATTCGCCACAAACAACTACTGCCCCCCAGGGAATTCTGCCTGTTCCCGGGTTCTGTCTGTTGATCACGGGACTTGCGGTCAGCGGATGCATCATGTTGCGAAAGATAGTCCGGTAATTTTTTTTTTGATAATTCATCCAGGAGAGGATGGAAGAACACCCTTTTTAGGGGATTATGCATTTCTTCACCATCTACGATCTGCAGAGTCACATCTTCGGACACATTCTGTATCGGGGTCCGGTGATTAGGCAAGGATGTCCGTAAACCTCCTTGATCGTTGGATGTCAGAAAGGGGACGATACAGTGAGGCCGTTTTATCCAAAACACAAAAAAAGAAAAAAAAGTTACTGGTTATTTCTAATGGAGAAGAACGCCAGCACAAGAAGCGCTCCGCACGCCATCAACGGAAGCGTCGCGGATTTCTGCTGGGTTGTGGGAGTAACCGGTGACATTCCGGCAACAACCGTGCTCACTGCACCCGCGTTTACCGTTGTCGTGACTTCATAATCCTGGTAACCAGGCTGCCGGACCATCACGACATGGCTTCCCACAGGAATATCCTTTAAGGTTAATGGAGTAATCCCGACAAAATTATTGTCAATTAATACATTTGCGCCAGCTGGTGTTGAGGAGATGGATAATTCACCATAGCCGGGTTTTGGTCCCACCCGTGAAAGAATCGCGTTGATTTCCGAAACCGTGTTTGCATTTACACTGACCGGAGTCGTATAAGTCTCGTAACCCGAAAGAGCGAGGGCAATGGTATGATCGCCAACGCCAATGTTATTCAGTTTCAGTGAGCCGCTTGAAGGGGTTTGCCCGTAATTATTCCCATCCAGGGTTACCGATGCGCCACCGGGACTTGAGGACACATATACCCATCCGACATTGCTCACGGGTACCGGGTTGAGTGTGCCTGAAACGGTTTTTGTCCCGCCGGACGGTACGGTGACGGTTGATTTCCAGTCATAATATCCTGCATGGTCGAGTTCGACTATGTGGGTACCGGATGCAAGGTTGTTGAGGGTGAGGGGAGTTGTTCCACGGTACATGCCATCCAGGACCACTTTTGAGTTTGTGGGATCGGAAATCACATACAAAGCGCCCGAAGTATCCAAGGGAGAGAGGGGGCAATAGACAGACGAACGTGTCCCGGATGAGACCGAAGTGGTTGTCGTGTAGGTATGGTACCCGTTGAGTTCTGCCTGTATCGTGTAACTTCCTGGCCAGACTTCGCTGATTGTCAGGGGGGCACTTCCCCGGTAGTTGCCATTAAAATAAATTGAGGCACCGGACGGTGACGATTCAACATAGATTGAACCATAATTAACCGGTGGAACCGGTGTTGGAATCGGGTTTAATGTGGCGTAATAAGTCCTTGTTTCCCCGGCACCCGGCATCGAGATATCCCCGCTGTAAGGAGTGTACCCGGATTTTTCTACGGAAAATGAATGGTACGGGGCAGCCGTCGTATATACTGAGACCGTGAGGGAACCCCCGTTGATCAAGCCTTTTTCCACACCATCAAAATAGACTCTCGCCCCATCAACATTGCAGCGGATATCAATCCATCCCTCTTCGCCGCCAAGTGCGCTTACCACCGGGATGGTAAGCAGGAACATACTCATAGCGATACCCACAAGAAAAAGCAGTTTTTTCATAGTAATTCTCCGTCTAGGGAGAATGGCTTTTTCCAGTATAAACATTTCTGGTAACCGGAAAAAAACATCATCAGGAGATATTTTGCAGAGAAAAAACCTGCCCGAAATTATTTGATAAACAATGCCTGGATTTCAGCACGGGGATGCTCCTGCCCGCGGACACGCAGGGACCACCGTTTCGTGGTAATGGATTGGAGGTGTAAGGTACAGAAAAGATCCTGTACTTCCTGTTCGGTAAAAAAATGGGTAATAATCCCCGATCCTTTACGGATCGTTCCCGGTTCTGCTAAAGACCCTTTACCGTATCGAAAATCTTCAACAGAAAATCCTGAAAAATACAGGATGCCGCCTTTTTTCAACATTCCCGTTGCTTCAGCAGCCGCATGTTTGCGATCGCTGCTCACCAGATGCGAAAGAACATGAATCGCGATCACCCCATCAAAAATGCCGGGTGCAAAGGGCAACCAGCGGGCATCGGCTACACAGGTAAATCCATTGGGGTCGGTATCGGTGATGGGTTTACACATCCTGACTGCACAGGGGGAAAAATCAATGGCTGCCACATCCCAGTGGCGCTGGATCATACAAGAGAGGGTCTTGCCATTGCCGCAACCAAGTTCAAGCACCCGGGAACCAGGCGATAAGACCGGCAGGTGATGTACGGTACCACTCCAGAGTGCTCCGCGTTGCAGGTAATCCTTGTCCCAGGCCTCGGAATCTTTTCTCACGATCTCTCCTTACTTACCAATTTAGGACCGGGAAATTTAAAGCCGGTTACTCGCATACCTGGTGGAATCTGTCAGGACCTTAAACGATCTGCAAACGTTATTGGAAATAATTCCCATAAATAAAAGCAAGGTTCAGGATTTGCTTAAAATAGCCGTCATCAGCACGGGTTCTTATTAAAAAAACCAATATCCCTGCTAGGTCTTCAGGTTATTTCTTCACGGGAGAAATATTCTTTTTTTCCGGGAATGTAAATTGCCGCTGAATATTCTTCTATGAAATCTGCCTCAGTAAGAAGATCGATATAAACCATTTTGTCTGCCACTTCCTGTGCGGTGGATCGTTTCTTTTCAGACATGAGTGTTGCATAGGCGCCACTCAGCGAACCATTACCGATTCCCTGGAATGAGGCATTATAAAAATCAGGCAGAATGCCGAACCGGACAACATTTTTTATGTCGCCAAATGTCCCGAATGCCCCGGCAAGGTACACATTTTTTATATCGCAGACCAGAATGCGGTACTTTTTCAGCAGCACTCCAATCGACCCGAGTACTGCTGCTTTCGAGTCCATCAGGTATGCCATATCCTGCCCCGTGATCACAATATCCCTGCCGGTAGCCGTCTTGTCTTTGGGTACAAGCACATATTCAGGACCTTCCAGCCCGGTCCGGACTCCGGGCTTTCCGTCAACCAACTTTCCGGTAAAGTCAAGAATTCCCGCACGTACCATCGCGGCAGCAGCATCAATGATACCAGAACCGCAAATCCCCCGGGGGGGTGCATCTCCAACGGTAGTCCAGGATACTGTGAAGTTTTTGGGATCGATACTGACAGATTCGATTGCGCCAAGCATGGCCCGCATACCGGAGCTGACCCCGGCACCTTCAAAGGCAGGACCGGATGCGCAGGAAACGGAGGCCAGCCAGTCGGAATTTCCCAGGATTACTTCACCGTTCGTCCCAAGATCGATGAGAAGCGAGAGATCTTTTGAGGAATGCATTCCCGAAGCCAATACATCTCCTACGGCATCGCCCCCAACAAAGCGGCTGACATTGGGCAGGCAGTATACATATGCCCCGGGATTTACCCCAATCCCAAGCTGCCGGGCAGGGATCAGGATCGGTTTCCGGGAGACCGGGATGTTGGCTAGCTCAAGGTCATGGCAGTCTTTTCCAACAAGAAGGTATTCCATCACGGTATTTCCACTGATACAGATGTCGTTGATATGGGACGGGTCCACGACTGCAGAAGGGGTCAACTGGCTGATAACATCATTGATACTTTCCACCGCAAGGCGCTGGAGCGTTGCCATGCCTTCAGGTTTTCTTGCTGCATGGATACGGGTCAGGAGCTCCTCACCGAGCGTGATCTGCCGGTTGAGAGAAGAGGCCTGTGCCCGGATACTTCCGTCGGAATGATTTACGAGCACCCCCACAACGGTTGTAGTTCCGAGGTCCAGGGCAAGACCATAGTTCTGTTCCCGGGTATCGCCGTCTTCTATTGCGATAACTTCCGGGTAATTACGGGAGCGGGTAATGGTGACCGTAACCATTGCTTTTACAGTAAGCAGGCGATCGTGCTGCTCTTTTGTCATGTGCGGGCGGGTTCCGGCATACCCTTCAAGGCGCAGCGAGCGGGACGAAGCGGAGTGACCGGCATCATGTTCCGGCATTAACCGGTATTTTGCGACAAGAGGAGAAAGTTCGGGATTGTCGCTTATGCTGTTCATGAGGATCTGGGGAGAAAAGATCCTGCTTTCCACGGGAATGATAAACTCGCAATCTGCCAGGACATGTGTGTGGCAGGCCCGACAATAGTTGTTCTTTATCTCTTCTGGAGTAAGCCCGTGAAGACTCAGCGGTGAACCGGCATCGCTTGAGCCTTTCACAAAGATAACTTTGCACTTATTGCATTCCCCGTTTCCGCCACAGATGCTTTCGAACAGGATTGCTGCTTTACGGATTGCATCAAGTACGGTCGTGCCCTTTGGTACGGAAACCTGCTTGTTCACCGGAGAGAACGAGACGGTAACCTGCTCAGTCATGGAAAGCCTCGGAGAAAAGATAGGGAAAAAATGGAAATTGATAATGAATCATACAAGCCGACCGGGAATTATTTTCGACCGTGATGTTCAATTCATTACTCCTTGTGCCAGCGTTCGCGGATATACAAGGCGATACCGGATGAATCCTTGGGCCCTACCAGGATTTTCCAGCCGGTTGCCTCTTCGGTTTCCCCACTGAGGCGGGCGGATAATCCGGGAATGATCAGCGTTTTGTGATCCACGAGGTCAGCTACCCCATATTCCTTTATGGACGATGCGATTGCATCTGCGGTAAAATACCGTCCTGCAACAGCACTTTCCACGCTCAGGCCACCAGTATCGGTTACGATGAGGTAACAGTCAAGGTTTGCTGCCTTGATATCGGATTCCACGGTGAAATAGGTGAGAGCATAATTTGTCGTGATAAGGACCGGGGAATCACGGCCGGGCCTGCCGAATGTTTTTACACCGGCTTCGACAGACACCGGTTTCCGGGGATCGGAGTAAATATTGAACCGCCAGATAAGCTGCGGGAGCAGCACCCAGCCATCAAGGCTATGCATGATGAGCAGGTCAGCATACCGGGTCAGGAGCATCGATGCCGTGGTGGCTTCCCGCCATTTTAAGACATCTTCGGATAACTCCCCACCGGTCCAGACCGTGAGCGGAACCCCGATAAGCGGAAAACCGGACAGTTCATCGAAATTCCTGCAGGCCTGTGTCCTGATGGCAGTAAAGGTACTGATCGTTTCAGCCAATCCGGCTTCTGCTACTGTCCCCGGGTCAAGAACAAGATCGGTGATACCATATGCAAGTAAGGTCCTTACCAGCGAACGAAGCAACGGGATATCATGGGGGGCAAAGACGGCAAGCGGAGCATGACAGGCCAGGGCAAGGTCAGCCATCTGTTTCCAGTTCTTCTCGGTCGCCGCATAGATGAGCGGGCGCTGTTCTTTCACTTCAGACAGGCCGGCTTCCATGACAACCGGATCGAGAGTGCAGAGAATCAGGGGCAGGTCGGTTGCGTCTGCCACCCGTTTCACGGTTGCCTTAAAGATTGCAGGATCGTTTGAACAGGAACGGATGGCAATCGCATTGAGTTTTAGGGTTCTTCCGATATAATTGTAGGAAAAACCGCTGATCTGGCGGACCCGGGCAACCAGTTCATCATCGGTCATGAGATCATTGACATCGATTGCGACCGGGGTCGGGTTGTGATAGGTAAACTCGTGCCGCTGGAGCACATATTTCCCACCGGTAATGGCAGCCGATGCTCCGGTACCGATGGTTACCTGGCGCACCGGGGGTGCCATAAGATGCGAAAGAGACTCGTGCTCCTTGCTATATTCAATCGTATGAAGCGGAGGGCATGCAGAGAGCATCAGTTCGCCATTGACTACCCGCGTGGCAAATGCCATGCAGTTGGATTCCCCGCATTCCTTGCAGTTTGTCCGGGGGAGCAGGGTATAGACATCTATGGGGCTGATCTCCCGTATGCTTTTTTTAGCCTTTTTTTGGGGCAGGGTACCGGGGCTGCTCATATTCTCACGCTCACCCAGTCATGGATCTGTTCAACCGGAGGATTTTCCTTTGTTTCGAGACGGTGAATTACGTCTTTGAGCGTGAGGACTGCTGCCGGGTGCATCATGAGGAACAGGTCAATACCGGCAAGGAGCAGGGTAAGGGCATTGACCGTTTCCCAGATCGGACCCCGTAGTTCACGCGGCCCGTATTCCGGGGGCATCTTCATCCAGGCTTCCCGGGCAGCCCAGGCATTGGTTGCAGCCGATATCACCGGGTGTGCCAGTTCCAAATCCCCCATGAGGGCCGCATACCGGGCACGCTCATGAATCGTAAACGAGTACTCCAGCCCGTACCCCAGCGCCACGGTTGTCAGGTCCATGACGATCTGTTCTGGGGGAATGAACTCATACAGCCTCCGGTTCAGTTCCTTTGCGCTATTCAGTTCAAGACCGGTGAATGCGAGAAGCACATGGTCATGATCGCGGGCTGCGGTAGCAACGCTCTCCAGTGTTTTTGCTTCGGCCATATCAAGCGTAACAGAGTTCAGCAGCAGGCGCTCCCCATGAGCCATCTCGGCTACCGCGGTAAAAACAGCAGCATCTTTCTTCGGATCGCCGCAGCCTCCGACCATGATAGGGACATCTACAGCCTGCAACACGTCCTCAACGGTCTTTACCGCCTGCTTTACACTGGCATCCTTGAGAAGAGGATCCGTGCTCATCAGGTGGATGGTGATCATGTCCGCCCCGAATTTTTTCACATTCATCCGCGCCCATTCAGCGGGATCTTCCATCACCTCTTTCACATTCTCGCGAAGGACCATGGGCAGGGAGACGGTCATATCAAAGACATCGAGCGAGAAGACCGGGGCATGGGCCGGTGGATGTAACCGGTCTGCATACGCAGGAGTTGTTGCACCGCCGATGGTGAGGGTCTTGCTCCGGCTGCCGCCCTGTGATTTTGTTGCCCCGAGGGTTACTTCCCGGATCTTTCCCGGGAATTCTGTTATGTGGGGTACATAGGATTCACGGATCAGTTCCGTGGGTTTTTGCATTAAGACGGGTGTGACCTGAGGCTGGGTGAGCAAAGGAGCTAATGCTGATGAGGGGATGAAAAACTCAAGATCGCCGATCTCCAGCATCACATTCTGCAACTCAACCTGCTGTACACCTTTCAGCAGTTCGAGAAGCTGGGGGGCTAACGAGAGCAACTGTTCGCTGTTTATGCCGGAATTATTTTTTTGCGCCACCATTCACCTCCCCTTCGGTGCCGGGGGTTTGACCGGCAGGATGATCACTTTTTCCGCAGTAATCTTTGCATTTTTTAAGATAACCCGGAATCCACCAACCGTCATAGGAATATCCCCGGCAGAAAATACGGTGGGAATATCCGGAGATCCCGCAGCGGTTTCTTTTTCTGCAACCCAGCGCTGGATCACCGGATGATGATGGTCTTCTAAAAATACCCTGAGGTCTGCAACCGACATGGCATCCTTTTCCGTGGCAATGGCTTCATAGACACCTGACGGAATGAACTCCTTCAGGCGTTCCTTGATCTCTGAGGGCATCCATACCACACGGTTGTACCCGCCATCCGCGTGCAGGAATCTTGTTGACCGCATGTATTCGATCGAGAGACCGTGGAAACCCTCCACCTGACGCCCGCCGGCCGTTGAATCAGCCATGGTCGAGAAGGCAAGGCCGTTTACCGTAACCTGACGGAACCCGCGGTGGACAATCCCGAACCCGTCCACTTCGGGGATATAGAATGCAATGCCTTCAAAACAACCACAGGAAGTATGGGGATACCCGAATGCCGAGTAGAGGTAGACCCGGCTCACTTCACCCATAGATCGCTTTTTTGCACTCTCATTTATGCCGGTATACTCGCCATTCTCGCGGTCGAGGCACTCGCCTTTCTCGATTGCAAAGATCGGGCCTTTGGGATCAACTCCCGCTGCTGCCCTGCCGTCAAACCAGCTGATTGCACCGCAGTTGGCATAGCGCTGCGGGGTGATGACACAGACATGCGTAGGGGCAAAGGACTGGCATAGTGCACACCCGTAGAACGTATCCACGTCATCATCGGAAAGCCCGCGTGCCCGTGCATCCCGGGCTTCATAGACTCCAAGGGCTTCTGCATAGAGCGGCCGGATTTTTTCCTTGTCGGTGATGAATGTTATCTGGACCTTTTCTAAAATGGGCAGTTCGTTCCGGAACAGCTCGTGCATGACCTTTCCGATAAAGGTAAAGGAGTTCAGTCCTTTGGCATAGGCCTTTTTTGAGAGCCGGATCCAGATATCATACCGCTGGTTGAGGTGCATGAATCCCGCGATATAGTTCGAGTATTCATGTATCCGCCGTTCAACGACTCCTTCAAGATCCGTTTCGATACGGGCACCGGCAACTTCGACAAGGATGCCAATCGGGTAATGCAAACCCGGTTCCATGGCGCTCAGATCCGGGCCGATAATCCGGATCTCACCGTCAGTGACCTGTTCCATAGGCCGGACCCGGACAATCTCGAATTTTTCCGGCTCGGCTGGCCCTCCCAGTTCCACCTGCATATCGTTCTTGCGGATACGTTCCCCTTCATGGACAAGACCGACTTCTACGGGAATATTGTCAAACATGCGTTTCAGTCCCCCAGGTTTGCAACAATGGATGTGAGGTTTGCCGCCCAGTCCTTGATCGTGCTGTTCGGGAATGACCAGCTCGCATTGGGCTGGTACACGCAATCGAGGGTCATGGTCTTGACGTGGGGGGCAAAATGCTTGAGACCCGAAAGAATGGTCCATTCCATGTAATACGGGAGACCGACAAAGATTGCCAGGTCATAGGATTCCTTCCCGTCAAGGCCTCTCCACTGGGAGTCCGTGAGACGGTTGGCGATATCAACGGCAGGCATCAGGGCAGCGGGAGAGAAACCTCGGTTGAGAAATTCCCGGTTCGTACTTGCCGTAACAACAACCGGAATTTTTCCTCTTTTTGATAGTTCGATAAGGCAGTCAATCAGTTTCCTGCCTTCAACTTCATATTCGAGAATGCCGTGACCAACGATCATGATGGGGCGTTTGGCCCTCCGGATCATGGCATCAGCGATATCCGGCTTGATGATCAGGGAAGCCTTTTTCGGCCCGGGGATCTCAGCGGTCTGCCATGAGTCAGTCTTCGACATGATTATCCGTCCCTCGGTTTATGGATCATTCGTTTCAGGAGCGTGGGGTCCGGGATCGGGTGTTCCTTCCAGTTATGATCATGGAGGTGGGTAACGATCTCATCTTTCATGGTCAGGGGCACATCAGCAAGGGTCCTGACCAGCTGGTGGACATCGGGGGGCATACCGCCAATGAGCCGCTTGTGGAGGTCAACATAATTTGCCAGCTTGTTTGCCCGACCCTTGCTGGTATCGTTGGGGCGCATGGTCAGCTTGGCAATTATTACCATCGCCTCTTCCTTTGTTTCTGCGGCAAAAAAGAGGTGTTCCGGTACCGGCCCCCCATACACTTTTTTCCCGGTCCGGGCATCGTACACGTACCAGTCTTCTTCCTTATCCGCACGGCCGAGCAGCATGCGCCGGTACTTGGTGCCATGCGGCCCGACAACTACCGGAATGCCGAGACGCCAGAAACCGGCGGCAATTGCTGCTGCTTTCTGGGACATCGCACCCCAGGCAACACCGACTGCGCCGACCCGGTTGTACACGTAATCGGCAATCTCTTCGTAGTTGCCCCGCAGCGGGCGCTTTGCAAAGATGCTGGCAATCTTGATGGCGGCGCCGGCAATATGGGCATTGGATACACAGGAGCCAACGTTTACGATACCGCCGGCTTCAAAGGCACCGGAGTAAAGTTCGTACGCGGTCTTCCCGTCTTCATTCCGGTACATTCCCGCAGACATAGCAGAACAACCGGAGGTGCAGACTATATACCGGCGTTTTGCAAACTCCATGCACATCTCAGCTACTTCACGCGAGCCCTTCGGGTAGTTGGCGCATCCGACAAACGCGACTACACCCGGGATCTCTCCAAGGACAATCGGGCCACCCACTTTCCGGATCTCAACATCCTGGATGGCTCCCCGACCGGTCCGGATACAATAGGTTTCCTCCCGGGTCTTTTTCTCAGCAGCTGCAACAATCAGGCTGTGGACCGGTATCTTCTGCGTGCAGGCAGATTCGCATCGCCCACAGCCAATACAATCATCGTAAATCTCATCGAGACCGGACAAATTGCCCTGCGCTGCGGCCTTGATTGCGGCAGGCAGGGGTAGATCATTGGGGCAGGCGCGCCGGCAGAGGACACACTGGGTGCATTTTTTTGCCAGTGCAATAATGGCATCAGTTCCTTCTGGCAGGGTTTTGTGCTTTTTTCTTAACGGAGCGATTGCAACTGAGGTCCGAACTGCCACTTCCCCGACTTTGACGGGATCGAGAATGAGCGCCCCGTTCATCTTTCCGGTCACAAAATCATGGACAATTTCATCGACCGGATCGTTGGTTCGGTCAGGAAGCCCGAGACAGTTCTTTTCGCTGGTCGCAATCAGGGGGGCATGAATATGTGCAGATTCCTGCAGGGTATCGGCGCGAACGCATTGCTCATCGATCACCACTACATCGGGAATGCCGCTCCGGATGTACCGGAGCTGCCAGGAGATGGGGCCGATGATCTTTGCCCGTGCAGAGTACCGGGTTATGTCAAGTGCAGTACAGCAGATACCGGTGACTTCTACATCAGAACTAAGGTCATTTTTCTGGAGATAATCGATAATCTCGGTCGATGGCGGAACATTATGACCGATGACAAGAATTACCGGTTTGCTGGTATCCACCGTTCCGAGGCCAAGGTCTGCCAGGGCTGATTCAGGATCAGCCTTGGGAAAACCGAGAGCCGATATCTGTGCAATATCGGCAACTTCCATCCCGAGCTGGTCGATCATGCCGGCATGCAGCACTTTGGATTCAAAATCAAGGTTATTTCCTTCCTGCCCGACATGGGTGACCGAGAGGAGCTGGGTGACCTGGTTTTCACAATAGTCCAGCACGGGTTCAAGGTCACCGAGAGTAACCGGTTTTATACCGCAGACTAGCCGGGTTACCGGGGCTTCCACTTCAACACCCGTCTCCCCCACATTTATCGGAAAATCGCGGCCGTATTTTTCGATCAAATGATCAAGAAGATGCCGGGCATGACCAATATGAGTGGCCGCACCGATGCAGGCAGAGATTAATACAGTCCTTGACTGCTGGGCGGGCATGGTAATACCGCATGCTCCGCGTTTGGTGCCGGTAAGATCGCACTTGCCGTACGTGCAGAGGCAGCAGAGATCGCAGAATGGCAGGTAAAAGGGTTTGTACCGGTTGAGAAGGGTGAGATCCCAGTTCCGGAGAGTGGTGAGCGAAGGAAATGGCGTCGGGCCCATCGGTTCATCCCATTTCTCCTCATTAATGGCGCCAATCGTGAGGCTGATATCGCGAAGCTGTGCGATATCAGAATTCAACTCTTTGATCTTGATATTGACGCCTTTCCTGTTCATTATTCACCCACGAAAAATTCACACATACATTGAAGAATAGCCCACATAAGGTTATCGAAGTGGGCAGTGGCAGTTCATTTTCTTTTAGCGAGAATTGCCAAAGAGGAATTGCGATGGTTTTTAAACCTTTTTTCAGATCAATGGATATCAACATCTTCCATTGTCTGGAAATTCATCTTCAGCAGCATGGAGGGAGCTCTTTTCTCGCACTGATAAAAGGGCAGTACTTTTCTTTCCGGTCCGCCAGTTACGGAATGGTAAGAACGTGATCCATAATTTCTGAAACCGAGCGATAAGCAACAGAAGTATCCGGGATATCAAGAAGCGATTCCCCGGCAAGGACATGAGCTGCTACCTCGTCATCAAAAGCGATGTTGCCCGGGTAGGGTAGATTGGTTTCTTCTGATACACGGGCAGATACATCGGGAGGGAACGCATATCCGCCTATGACATAGAAACGATTGAAACTGATGCCGACTTCCCCGATTACCCGGTAGGCCCGCCTTACATGGGCAAACGATTTTGCTGAGGGACCCATGACATCAAAGATGATATCGACATTGCTTGCAATCTTCCGGTTGAGATGTTCCAGTCCTCCGGGAGAATCGATTAGGATATACTGGTAATTTTTTGTTATTGCAAGGAGCGCATTTTTGAGCGCCGCATCTGGAAGGCAGTAACAACCCTCCACCCATTTTGTACCGACAGCGAACAGGTCAAATTGATCCCCTTCGTACAATCCCTGTTCCCAGATCTGGTTTTCTATCCGGTGCGAAGGTGCAATACCGACGGTCGTGCCCCCTCGCGCAATGAACGTATCCGACAGGAGTTCTGCGATTGTCTTCTTACCGGCCGCTTCGAGATCTACTCCCACCATCTCAGCAAGGTTCTGGTCCGGGTCGGCATCCACAAGGAGCAGGGGCGTTGCTTTTTTTTCTATGAAGTATTTTGCCATCAGGGCGACAAAACTGCTCTTTCCGGTCCCCCCGCGTCCCATCGTGACTATCGTTTTCATCCGTTGTTCCTCTTAAGCCAGATAACAATCACGGAATTATCCATGATTCATACTCACCATGGTTTTTGCAAGATTACCAATTGCCTGGAGTGCGGCAGAATTGTCATACCCGATGGGCTCTCCGGTCATTCCTGCATCAGCTACAAGCTTGTCAAACGGGATCAGGGCAAGTACCTCAATGCCATTTTTTTCTGCAAATGTCCATACGGCCGCCTCCTGCCGGGCATCCGCAATCCGGTTTCCAATAATACAGACCTTTTTAATCGCTGAATTCCGGGCAAGCCTGCAGATAGTTCCGGCAATTTCAAGCGACTTCCGGTTCGCGTCTGCGATCACGAGCAGGACATCGACATGCTCTGCCGTACCTCTCCCGAGATGCTCAATACCCGCTTCCATATCAAGAATCACTACTTCATTACGCTCCACTACCAGGTGGCGCAACAGGGCTTTTACCAGCGAATTTGCCGGGCAGGTACATCCCGCTCCCATCGCACGGACAGTTCCCATCACCATGAGCGCAGGACCGGCGGGAGTTCGAACCGAGTATTTTTCTATAATATCATCGACCGAGAACGTGAGGCGGAATACCCCGGAGAATTCTGTGCTGGTCTTGAGCTTGATCAATTGTTCATTTTCTGCAATGGGAACAATACGGGATGTCTCTTCAGGAGTGAGCCCCAGGGTCATGGCAAGATTGGGGGAGGGATCGGTATCGATTGCAAGAACAGAATGACCATGCCGGGCAAAATACGAGGCCAGGCTTCCCGCAATAAAGGTCTTGCCAACACCCCCTTTTCCGGAAATCGCGATTTTCATGATTCTCTGTCTCCCTAACCATACTGGTGCCTTGGCGTCAAATATAAATTATGTTTAAGGAATTTGCACCCATTATTTTTTACACACGGGTAACATTACGATTTTTATCATTCGTGTATCAACCTGTGCAAAATAAGAATGAAAACGTTCCATAATGATGAGTAATCAATCAATAGTATAAAATTTCAATAAAAGAAGGTTTCATCAATGCTTGATATCAGGTTCGTTAGGGCAAATCCGGATGCGATCAAAGCCGATCTCAAAAAACGCAACGACATGGAGAAACTTCCGTGGGTTGACGAACTGCTCAAAAAAGATGCCCGGTCGCGTGAACTCAAGGGAGAGACCGATGTGCTGCGCCAGCGACGCAATACCATTGCCCGCGAGATCAATGCCGCACGAAAAGCCGGCCAGGATGCAACGGTCCTGATGGCAGAAGCTGCAGCTCTTCCCCAGAAGATCAAGGACTGCGATGCCGAACAGGAAGAGAACGCGACAACGATCCGTTCGTACCTGATGCGCCTTCCCAATATCCTGCATGAAAGTGTACCTGTCGGGAAAGATGATACTGAAAATGTCGAGATAAAGCGGGTTGGGACCCCCCGTACTTTTGACTTTGAGATCCGGAACCACGGCCAGCTTGCCGCTGACATGGGCTGGGCGGATTTCGAGCGGGCAACAAAAACATCGGGTGCTGGCTTTTATTTCTTGAAAGGCAGTCTTGTCCTGCTCGATATGGCACTCCAGCGCTATGCCATTGACCTGCTGGCACAGAAAGGATACATCCCGGTCATTCCCCCCTACATGATCAACCGCTCTTCCTACGAAGGCGTCACGGATCTCGGGGATTTTGAGAAGGTGATGTACAAGATTGACGGCAATGATGCCTATCTCATTGCCACCAGCGAGCACCCTATCGGTGCCATGTACCAGGATGAGATCTTTGAGGAAAAAGATCTCCCGTTGCGGCTCGCCGGCATCTCCCCGTGTTTCCGGCGCGAGATCGGTGCGCACGGTCTTGATACCAAAGGCCTGTTCCGGGTCCACCAGTTTACCAAAGTGGAGCAGTTTGTTTTCTGCAAATCTGAAGATTCATGGAAGATCCATGAAGAACTGCTTGCCAATGCAGAGGAAATTTACCTGAACCTGGGACTTCCGTATCATGTTGTCAATATATGCACTGGCGATATCGGTACAGTTGCAGCCAAAAAATATGACATTGAGGTCTGGATGCCCCGGGAAAATGCCTACAAAGAGGTAGTCTCCTGTTCAAACTGCACTTCGTACCAGGCAGTACGCCTTAATATCAAGGTCCGTGACAAGAGCGAATTTGAGATTAAATATCATATACACACGCTCAATTCAACAGCAATTGCCACTTCGCGCGTCATGCGTGCAATTCTTGAGAATTACCAGGAGCCCGATGGGCGTGTCATGATCCCGCCGGTACTACGTCCCTATATGAATGACCAGGAATATCTCTGATTTTTCTCTCAAAAAGTCATTTTTTTGCAAATCCTTATTTTATGAGGATAACCTAGATAATAGTACGAAGGGGTTGTATGGGTTTTCCTGAACAGAACAATGATGAGCCGGTGATCCTCCGGGCTCACAATATCAAAGTAAAATCGGTAGCGTTTGACGCAGTACTTACGGGTAAAAGCCTTATGCTGGTGGACAGCAAGAAAGGCCTGATTCCCCCTCAGGAGATCCTGATCGCATCGATCAGTACCGTTGAAGGCGGGGAGAATGCAATCCGTGACCCCATCCTCACGCTCGCAATTTTTTCACCGGGGGGTACCGCGCGCCAGATGATTCTTACCTTCCCCCGCGAAGCCAGTGGAGAACGACGGCGGGAGCGGGATGAATGGTTAAAGGCACTCAAAGCACAGATTGCTTACGCAGCCACTTCCCCGGGTGTTCCTGACACAACAGCCTTCGGTCAGCCATCTTCACAAAATGCCGGGACTGCCCCCCAGTCACAATCCGGAGGTTCCGGTGCACCCTCCCAAAAGAAGAAGATTGAAATCACAAAACCGAGACGGAATATTATCGAACCCATTCCCACTATGCCCCGTCCCGTCGAGACTACGACCCTGCCGGTCGGTTCGTTCTGCTCCCGGTGCGGCAACCGCGTACCCCCGGAATCTGTATTCTGTAACCTGTGCGGGACCAAAGTGACCACATCACCGGATCAACCCGTGGATGCCCCGGCCCCGGTTCCAACCCCCCAGCCGGTTGTACCTCAGGTCCACGTCCCGACTCTCCCGGTCTTCGGACAAAGTGGAGACCGTAAAGAGCGAATGATTGAAGATGTTATCCACTCCATCGAACCATTGATCGAAGACTCAGTTCCCCGTCGCTCTGAAGCTGCACCTCTGATTCCCCGTCATTACCCGGCCCCCCCAACCGTGGCAGAAATCCCGGTCATAGAATCTCCCGCTGCTGTTCCGCAGGCAGAAACTCCCGCAATGCCGCCAACAGGCGAGGCTCAGCCTGACGGCACTGCACCGTCCACACCACCTCCACTACCACCGGTACCTCCAACCGTACCGGTCGCTTCTCCGCCAAAAAAGCGAAATTTTGTCGCAATTGGTGTGCTCGCCATTGTCATCCTGGCAGTCATCGGGGGTGTTTTCCTCTTTGCAAATCCATTTGGCACAACTCCGCAGGATACAACAATCACTCCGACAGTTACCCCAATCGTTACTACCGCTACGCCAACGCCGGTTCCGACCCCATCCCCTGCAGTAACCGTTGAAACCCCGGCAACCCCAACCCCAAAACCTGAAGTGATGATTCCGAAAAACGGTGTGTGGTTGAGAGTGACCTATGACGGGAAATTCAGCGGTACCTATGGTATGCCGGGCAGCCAGTACCCTGTAGGAGATAAGGACACCGGGGACCAGTTCTTCATGGTATCAACGATTAACGGCCCGGTTGAAGCATCCATCCAGAAACTCGATGGGTCTTCCGATGAGCTTATCCTGGAAGTCTATAAAAATGGTGAGATGATGAAACGTGCCTCAACACAGGCACCCAAAGGCATTGTCGAACTACAAGTCGATCTCAAGCCGGCACCGACCCCGACACCTGTTCCATCTGCAGTCACTCCCGCAACAACAGCGGCACTGAATACAACTGCCAATGCAACAGGAACGGCATAGGTCTCAGTTTAATTCTTTTTTCTGGATGTTTCCATTTAAAAAAGCGTTTTTTGCAATCAACCGTTTGCAAAAAAATCGCAATCGATCTCCGGAAATTTTTTCCAATCGACCCCTCGCCCCCTACCTGAAATTTTTCAATCGGATCTTGATTGTATTTTCCGAACCCTCACACCGGAGAATCAAAAATTTTGTAGCATGTACATGCATTTTGTAGGATAATTATCTGATTGTAGCCTCATCAACTAACACCTTATAATCGCGATTAAAATTTTTCATGCAGGATCTGCAAGGAAAATATGCACAAAATTTTGATATCTGGGTACGGTCCGGTTATTGTCCGGCACGGTTTTTGTTAGTATTTTGGAAGCAGGATTAGAACGCAGAACTAAAAAGAAAATCAACAAAGATCGAAAAGAAAAGAGGGAATTCATACACCAATGATGCTGCTATGGGGATTCGAACCCCAGTCGCGGGCGTGAAAGGCCCGCATGATTGGCCGGACTACACTATAGCAGCAAGTTGCTCTCTATTATTACCCTGTGGCTTATAAATAGGTTATGGAGGGGGAAAAAGACCATTTGGTCTCATTGTTTTTAAAAAGGACTTCATGCTTTTTTTCCGTGAGAAAAAAAATTATTTTTTATTGATGGGATAACCTTCAGTTGCAGTCACAGATTTGAACGCTTCCATAAGCTGCCGGGTAACCGGCCCGGGTTTGCCACTGCCAATTGTTCGCCCGTCCACCCAGGTAATTGGTGCTACTTCAGCTGCGGTGCCCGTACAGATTATCTCATCTGCAGTATAAAGATCAAAATACCCCATATTCTGTTCTTTCACACTAATACCCAGTGATTTGGCACATTCAATAAGGACCTGCCGGGTAATTCCACGAAGATTGTTAAGCGTGGGGGGGGTGATAATCTCACCATTCTTCACTACATAGAGATTATCACCGGACCCTTCTGACAGGTAACCATTCGTGTCAAAGAAAATTGCCTCATCTCCTCCTTTGTAATTCGCCTCGATCTTTGCAAGGATGTTGTTTAAGTAATTGAGACTCTTGACATTCGGGGGCAGGGATTCTGCAGGATTGCGCCGCACAGAAACGGTGACACCTTTCAATCCTTTCTCGTACAGGTCGCCATACATCGCACCCCAGGTGACTGCGATAATTATCACGGATGATTTGGGACATTTGCGCGGGTCAAGACCAAGATCCCCGACACCCCGGGTGATGATCGGGCGGATGTATGCATCTTTTAAGTTATTTTTACGTAGGGTCTCACAGATCGCTTCAGTCATCTCCTCTTTTGATATCGGGGGATGGATATCAATGGTTTTTGCCGAATCGTAAAGACGGTCGAGATGTTCCTTTAAACGAAATATCCTGCCGTTATAGGCACGGATACCTTCAAACACACCATCCCCGTACAGGAATCCGTGATCAAAAACAGAGACTTTTGCCTGGTCATCCGGCAGAAATTTCCCATCATAATAGATGATCATAGTTTCTCATAGATCGCCGGGGTTTTTGTAGTTTTTTCTTTTAAGCGGGGAGATAATGACCAGCCAATACATTTTTTATCGTGAATATATATTTGATAATACGAAACGTTAACTCCTGCATATAACAATAGTGTCATGTAAAAACAACGATTCGGCCATAGCATAAAGAATGGAGAAATGATATAAAATGTCCCAAAAACAAAAAATCTCTTCATCGGAAAAAGGGATTACTTTTGATTCATCTGATAGCCTGTTCAAAGAAATTTTTAACCGGATACAAACTGGCATAATTCTCATAGATCCCGATACCCATGCGATTGTTGATGCGAATCCGATTGCTGAACTGATCCTTGGTGCATCGAAGCATGACCTGATAAACCGGACATGTCACGAATTTATCTGCCCAGCAAAAGAGGGGACCTGTCCGATCACTGACCTGAATACTTCCATAATTAATGAAGAGGGGAAATTCCTGAATAAAAAAGGCGAGATGGTAGATATCTTAAAGACGGTAGCCAGGGTTACCATTGCGGGAAAAGAACTCCTGCTGGAAAGTTTCATTGACATATCAGACCGGAAAAAGGCAGATGACCGGAAAGTTGCTCTTATTGGTTTTATGAATGAATCGATGCTCCGTATCCGCCGGCCCCTTGAACTGACGAAAATGAATATGCAACTCATTGCAGATCAGGTAAAAACTGGGGAATTTGAACCGGAAGAGATCCGCATGGAACTTCAGATACAAGCAAATAATATCAGCCAGATGATAAAAAATCTCGATGACCTTGTCCGGATGGTTGCAGAAGAGCGAGGACAGGATATCCCCAAGGAATTCAGGGAATTCCTTCTCGGGAAGTGAGTGATTTGACTGACGCAACCCCGACTGATACTACATTGGATAACGTCCTGTACCTGATGCTCTCTCCTCCTGAAAGTATCCATGCGATGAACATTTCCGTACTGAAAAAGATACTAGGGCGGAACTGCACACCCCTCATTATCACGGTTAACCAGCCTTTTAAAGTGCTGACAAGAACTTATGACCGGGAGGGCATTGACACTTCAAAAATCTATGTGATAGATACCGTGACTCAATATTCCGGGGGAGTCTGTGAGAACACTCCCCGGGTGAAATATATCAATAACCCTTCAAACCTGACCGATCTCGGTATTGCCATAACCGAACTCCTGAAACAGATGCCGGAGGAGAAAAAGTGCATTATGTTCGATTCTGTCAGCATGCTTCTCATCCACATCCCGTCAGCAACGGCATCCAAGTTTTTTCATTTTGTAATAAACAAACTCAAACTCTCCGATGTATCAGGTATTTTCCTCTGCGTGGAGAAAGGGCTTGACCCGGTCATTCTTTCGCAGATGTCTTCCTTTGTCGATAAAATTATAGATTTTGAAACTGAAAATACGGATAAAGACCAGTAAGGCATCTTTACGCGGATAAAATCCGCACTGATACCCGCTCCAATAAAAAAACATGATTATATTTTTTCGGGTTTTACTTTTTTCAACAATAGCAACAATCAGAATAATCAGGTTTTCTTCCGACAGATACGGACAAAATGTTCGAGCATGCCCTTACTCCCCACCGGGTGCAGGTGGGTGTAACTGCCCAGCGTGTTGCTGATTACAGCGCCATCGAGATTATCCTGGATACCGATACCCCGGTTAAGACGGTACGCGTATCGGGTACCGGTTGACAGGACAACATCAGAATGATGGAATTCATGCCCATGAAATTGCGCTGCGCCAACAGGAGAGTCCGCATCGCTCGTACCGGTCACATAACTAACCACTCTGCGGGCAGGCATCCGGGTCTCCCCGGAAAAAACCCCGCACATTGCATACTGCCGGTTTTCAGTTGATCCCTGCCAGCCGGCCTGCAGGACAATGCGGTCGGTAAGATACATCAGCCCCCCGCATTCTGCATAAATCGGAGTCCCATTGGCTGATGCTGCACGGATAGCATCCCGCATAGCCTTGTTGGCTTCCAGTTCCCGGGCATAGAGTTCCGGGTATCCGCCACCAATGATGTAACCATCGGCCCGTGGAAGATTGTCATGAACGGGACTGAACATCACGGGTTCTGCACCCAGCGAGCGAAGCACATCAAAGAGATCGGCATAGTAAAAATTGAACGCTTCATCGAAGGCGATGCCAATCGTTACATCAGATTCCGTAGTTCTTTCGAATGCCGACGAAGGCTGCAAAGGAACATTCGTTTCTTTCATCAGGGAGAGCAGCCAGTCAAGATCCACGTATTGCCCGATCTTATCAGTGATCGTGCGAATCCGCGTATCGAAATCCCCTTTTCCGGCACCTTCACGATAAGGTACGAGTCCCAGGTGGCGCATGGTCAGCTGCATCTCGTCCATACGGGGGATTGCACCAATGACCGGCACCCCGCAGTAATGCTCAATGGCAGCCACCGCTTTTGCCTTGTGGGAACCGCCTTTTACATTGTTGAGAATGACCCCTGCAATCCGTATCTTCGGGTCAAATGCCTGGAAACCTTTCACGAGAGCCGCTGCACTGCGGGTAATGCTCTGTGCTGATACCACCAAGATTACCGGAAGATCGAGTTCCTTTGCGATTGCTGCGGTACTTCCTACATCGCTCAGCGCTTCTGCTCCCTCGTAAAGCCCTCGAACACCTTCGACAAGAGCAATATCGGCATCCCGACAGCCGTACGAGAAAATTTCATGAATCTGGCTGGTTGAGAGGGCAAAACTGTCAAGGTTCCGGCATGGCCGACCGGAAGCCGCCGCGAGGTAAGATGGATCGATATAATCCATTCCCACTTTAAACGTCTGGACGCGGTAATTTTTTGCGAGAAGCGCGGTGAGGGCAAGCGTGATACTGGTCTTGCCACTGCCGGATCGATCACCCGTGATAAGGATCTGTTTCATCTACAAGCTCCGGAGAACCGCCCCGAATTCGCTCTCAACAATGTCGCGGACACCCAGCGTCTTGGGGTGGAGGTCTATTTCGACCATCACGTGCTGGTGACCAAGATCCCGGAGCGGTTCTACCTGTCGGGGGCCGTTGGTGATGGAGAAACACTCAATTCCCGTTGTATATTCCTGAGGAATGGCATGAGGCACACCGGCAATCAATGCAAATGACGGTGCTATTTCCCGAATGCGTTTTCCGAGTGCATCGCCATTCGCGCCGTACTCATCCAGGGCACCGAGTAATTCTACCTTCAGGCCCCGTTTTTTCATCTCGTCAAGAATCCGTGCAGCATCGGCCCGCACTTTAGGCAGTCCCCGCTGGTCGAGATTGACAATATAGGTAATATCTGCATCAGGACACTTATCGTGGAGAGCGATCAGTTCATCGGCAAACATGTATGCGGTCTCTTTCTTTGCATTTAAGATCGCAATTCCCTTTGCCCCACTCCGTGCGCATTGTTGTAGTCGCTGTGCTGCCACGTGTTTCATGTCGCCACGGGATGGTTCTATGTATGACTTGCTGGCTGCACCCCGGACGCGCTCAACCTCGTTGGCTTTCTGCATCAGGAACTGCTGGCGGGTGAGTTCCTCTTCAGTTATCCAGCCGGCCAGTTGCGCAGCTTCGAGCGTGGCTAGCACACCCGCGATATTTTCCAAAAATCCTGCATGAATATCGACTGCGATAGTCGGGGTGGTGATACCAGATCCGTCAATAGCGGACTGAAGGTCTTCCCCGATAATCATGGAGACACAGGTGCCGACCACAACCATCCGCTTTGGTGCGAAATTATCTTCGGCATACCGCAAAACATTCTCAAGCGATGCCTGGCCCCCGAATATGAACTCATTATCCGCAAGAGAGGTGGTGAGCACCCGCAGGCCATCTTCTTCCAAAAGACGTGCGTGCTTGAATGAACATCCTGACGGGCCGTGCAGGATCGCGACATCGGCTTCAAGATCGCGAGCGGTATAGAGCGCAGCAACGATCGAACTGGGGCGGGGGTGCATGTACTTCATGGGTATCAGTTATCTCCAGGTTTTTACCGCAAGGACAATGGATCCTTTGTCGGTTTTTTCTACAGCCGCTCTCCGGCCTTCCTCCAGGGTCGTGCAGTGAGCATCGATACGATGCCGGATTCCACGGAACGCATCTGAACCCGGGTCCGGCATCCGTCCCACCCAGATCAGGTTTGTGGGACATACTTTCTCAATTGCACTGATGATCTGGTATGCAGAAAAGCCTTCACAGACTGCACCATCACCTTCCACCTGCCCGATCACCAGGGTCAGATCTCTGGCCCCGGCGCAATGCCGGGCGTACCGGGAGGCACAGACCGTTGTCATAATATTTGTACCCGTATTGGCATTATCAACAATGATGATATCCTTTTCATGGCTGATCGACATCCTTCCCGGGAGTGCGGCAAAATGATTGAGCGGTGTGGGATCCACGTTGAGCATCATTGCAGCTGCTGCGGCAAGCATCAGGGGGAGGCGGTACGGGGGCAGGATGAAGAGGGGATTTGTCAGGATAAAACGCAGTCCATCCAGCTCAACCGTGCAGTTCATTCCATCGCACCGGGCAATATCTTCAATATGCACGACTTTTTTATGGTCACCGGCAATTCCGTCAGCAACCAGGAGACGTTTTGCGTGTTGTGCCGATGCAATCTTTTCTTTTACGGCAAACTTCTTGCCGGCAGCAAAGGTATAATCCTCTGCTGAAGTGATGATGGCGAGATCCCCGGACCCAATAACCCCAAGAGAGATCTCAGCGACAAGCCAGCCATTCATCTGGTTGGCTGACTGCACTGCCGAAAGAACCGATGCGGGAGTAATACTCCGTTTTCCGAGAAACTCTTTTGTCGGATACGCATAGGTTCCGGTTGAAGTATGCAGTACACCGTTTCCCGGTAACAGGTGGGCAAGAGCATGTGCCGTGGTGGTCTTTCCCCGGGCCCCGGTGATCTCAATCATCGGGTGGGGAAGTTTTTCGCCCAGCAACCGGCGTACTGCTTCGTGATGGGTGATGACAGGGCTATTTCGGTTTTGTAAAAGCGGGTGTTCCGGGTCAAGGTGAACCGGTGCTACGATAAGATCATACGTCCAGGTACGGGCATTCTCTGCAATTTCCGGAGTGGTACCAGTATAGACATCCACAACATCAGTGACATGTCCCTGCCCTGCATACAGGTCGCCAATTTCCCTGCCGCCGTGGATTGTATCCAGTACCAGGATGTGCATAAAAAAGTTAGAGAATGGAAAGTGCTTTTTTTGCATTCTTGACCATCAGGTCTGCAAGCAGGGGATCGCTTCCGATAGGATCCGCGTATACAAGCGGGATCGAAGTCCCGTTCATAACAAAGCTCCCTTTCTTGGTACCTTCAGGAAGTCCGATCTCACCGGGAATATCCTTTTCGATGTGAACACCCTTTGCAAGGAACAGGGGGACAACAACGAGCACATCGATGGGTTCGTTACGGAACGCATCGAGCGATTCCTTGATCGAGGGCTTGTTCACATTCATAAAACCGCACTTAACGATAAAATCCGTGTTGCCTGCCTTGATCATTGCAGCGGTTTTCTCGACAAGATCCTGATTGTAGGGCATCGTGCTGCCATGTCCTACAAGTAACATTCCTTTCTTACTCATTTGCGTAAACTCCATGGTATGTTTTTGAGGATTTTTTAAATGTAACCATCTGGGTCAGTTCGATTTTCCGTATGCTGAAAAAACAGCACGAGAAAATACTACGTAAGAAAATATACCTGTAATTGTAATAACTTTCTTGTTTTGATCGCCATTGGCGATAATACCCCTAACAGAGTACTCAATATTTTAAACCTGAAGATTTTGCGGGATTTTCCATTCGCTATCCATTCTTTTAAAAAAATTCTGCCATGCAAAGCACAATGCCGGAATGACCGGGAAAAATGCGGGAGTCTTAGAAAAAATGTAAAAAGATCCCTGTTTTTCTGAAAAAAATATGCAAAGTAATTTGTTCAATCAGCCTCAACGGATATGAACTCATGATGGATGCATTTGAGCGTTTCGGGCTGCTCATCAATGATCGGGTAGTCAGGACACCGGTGGGAATTGCGTCCATGGCGGGCATTGTTGATGCACCATATGTGATGGAAAGAGCAGAGCATATCGGTTTTGCTTTCATTGGCGGGTATTCGATCGATCAGCGGACCATGGATGCTGCCAGGAGCATTGCCGCAAAGGGAGATCGCAGGGAATTTTTGTATGATGACCCGATCGAAGAGTTGACCCGGCAGATCGCAATGATGGAAAAAAGCACGGTCATCCCGGGAATGAATCTTCGCGGCAGCACTCCGGAAGCATTCAGTGCCATTGCAGCCGCAATCGGTGACAAGGTAGTGTACGAAATCGATGCTCATTGTCGCCAGCCCGAGATGATAGCAGCAGGGTGCGGAGAGCACTTCTTAAAAAACCCGGACAAGCTTGTTGCAATCATAAAAGCATTAAAAAGCCATGGCGTTACCGTGTCAGTGAAGATACGGGCGGGTGTGGCAGCGGATGACCGTATCCTTTCCCGGATCCTCTGGAAAGCCGGGGCTGATATCCTGCATATCGATCTTATGGATTTTGGCCCGGCAAAACTCCGGCAGATCAGGAACAGTTGTCCCCTGATGCTGATTGCCAACAATTCGATCACCAGTTTTGACAAGATGAAAGAGATGCTCTCGCACGGCGCTGACCTTGTTTCACTCGCACGACAGTCAGATATCCGTACGCTCTCGGGACTGGATGCGGCCATCACCCGGTATGCGGATGAAGAGGGTTGGTATAATGCCCCCAAGCAGCTCTGTCGCGGCGGGGATATCCGTTCACTGACATTCTGCTGCATGCCGGTAAAAGAGTGCCCCCTGATCCCAACACTCACACGCATCGGCATTACCAAGGAACAGTACATACACATGAAACTGGAGGGGGTGAAAGGCACTCCTCTCGACACCGGCCAGCAGACCTGTTTTGGCAGTCTTGCATGGTGTTGCAAAATCTCATCTCCCTGCATGTTCCGGGATATGACTATCCAGCAGACCGGTCTTTCAAAGAAAGAATATATGCGTCTCAAACGCGATCTCTCTGAAACGCTGATGAGCGGTGTCTTTCATGACGTGCCTACCGATGAGAGCAGCTGAACGGGCCCAGCTTGCCATGATGCTGGAAGTGTGCGCATTTCCCAAGCCCGGTAATGTCGATCGCTGCCACGATTATCCTGAAACACGTCTCGAACATTTTCTTGCATCCACGATCTTTGCACGCCCGGCACTTGAAGAAGCGGAAAAAGGCGAAGGCAGGATCGGCGAGATCATTCGGCATGCGGTCCAGCAGACCAATTGTCACAAAGGGGGAAACACTCATTTTGGTGCATTCATTCTCCTCATTCCCCTTATTTATGGCAGTTCCATTGAAGGAGCAATGAAAGCCATAGAAAAAACAGATACCTCGGATGCTGTCGCTTTTTACCGGGCATTCGGCCTTACAAAAGTCCACACCTATTCTGATGATGAACTGGATGTGAATGACCCGAAATCCCTTGCGGAGTTGCGGGATCGCGGGATGACATTATTGGATGTCATGCAGCATTCTGCTGAGCATGATATGGTGGCACGCGAGTGGGTAACCGGGTTTCCGCTGACCCGGCGGGGTGCAGATCTCTTGAAACACTTCGGACCGGGACGGGATTCTATTGTCCAGATGTTCATAACTCTTCTTGCCCAGGAACCGGATACCTTCATTATCAAGAAGCATGGTACAATCGTTGCACAGGATACGATGCGCAAAGCCCGTGAAGTGCTTGATGGTAATGAGACCCTTGCAGGATTTGACCAGGACTGCATTGACAGGAATATCAACCCGGGCTCGATTGCCGATATAACGATAGCGGCGATTTTTATTGCCCTGGGAGAAGGATGGGA
This sequence comes from Methanomicrobiales archaeon HGW-Methanomicrobiales-1, assembly GCA_002839675.1. Taxonomy (NCBI): domain Archaea; kingdom Methanobacteriati; phylum Methanobacteriota; class Methanomicrobia; order Methanomicrobiales; species Methanomicrobiales archaeon HGW-Methanomicrobiales-1. The sequence continues at coordinate 1,081,767 of PGYM01000001.1, forward strand.
ATGGGACTCTTAAAACCGGGTATTAACGAAGTTATTGCAACAACCGGGTTCAACGCAGCTCCCATGGGCATCATTTTCCGGAAAGGTGTGGCAAGAATGGTGCTGTTTTCCGGCACCCACACCGCAAATAATATTGAGAAAAACGGCTGGGTTGTGGCAAATTTTGTATATGACCCCATCCTGTACGTTACAACGGCCTTTGGGGATATCCCGCAGGACGCTTTTTCTGAAGAGATAATCAATGGCAGGAAAATGCACCGGCTCAAGGATGCGGATGCATGGGCTGCGTTCACGGCCACGGTTGATAAAAAGACCTCCGAGGCGCTGATGGTCACCCTCACGCTCCAGAAAGAGATCATCGAAGAAGTGTCTGTGCACCCGGTGAACCGCGGTTTTAACAGCATCATCGATATGACGGTGCATGCTACCAGATACCAGGTGAACCGCGATCCTGAACTAAAAAAGCAGATCGATTACCATGCAGGAATTGTCAGAAAGTGCGGGGGAAAACAGGAACATGCAGCACTGGAACTTCTTCTGAACTATATTTCATGATTCCCTGTTGAGAGACTTTTTTCTCATAAAAACCACATTTGCATTTCCGGTTAACCACTACGGTTTTATATTACCCAACTGCAACTCACTATATCTGCGCCCGACTTCGGTTATAACGTGGATGCGGCGAAAAAACCATTTCAGAGGCAGGATACCATGCGCCCTATCAGCAAGGAAAAAAAGTTTATCTATGATATATTCATCATCATCAGCGTTCTTGCCTCGATAGGAATAACGTACCTCTCCATATCCCGGGGAATTTACGATGTATTCCCTTACTTCTACCTGATTCCGGTTGTGCTCATCTCCTTTACCCGGCCAAAGATCAGCATCTTTATTACAGTATTTGTCGGGTGGCTCTACATCGCCCTTGTATATTCCCTGGGTCTCCCGGATACCGGCATATTTGCACGGGCAACCGTGTGGTTCTTTATTTTCGTTTCCATCGGGGTTCTCATTTCGACCTATTCCCGGGAATACCGTAAAGAAGGCGAACGGAGCTGTGGATCATTTTTCAACTCGCAGGCGGGGGTATTCGGTTATAACCGGGAAACACTGCTGATCATTGATCCAAACCGGAAATTTTCCCAGTTCATCGGCTATGAATGCGATGAACTTTTGTTAAAGACGCTGCCTGAGATCATCACCGATACAACAGAACGTGAATTGTTCCTGTCCCAAGTGCGGGATAAACGAAAGGTTGGAGACATTGAGGTCCGATTTTCCTGTGCAGACGGAAGTAAACGCTGGGCACTGGCATCAGCTACCGATTGCGCTGAACCGGCAATTCTCTGTACGGTTGTCGATATTACCGAACAAAAGCAGGCCCAGGATGCCCTCCGCCTTGCAAACCGGAAACTCAATCTGCTCAATAATGTTACCCGGCATGATATTCTCAACCAGCTGACAGCGCTCATCGGGTATCTCGAAATATCCCGGGAGGAAGAAAAAGATCCCCGGTTACTGTCCTATGTGACCAAGGAAGAACAGGCAGCAAATGCCATTCGTCACCAGATCCTGTTCACCCGTGACTACCAGAATATCGGGGTTCATTCTCCCCAATGGTATAATATTGGTGAGACAGTCTCACTGGTGATGGCAACTCTCGAAATCCGTCATATCAGGGTTACGATGAATATCGCATCCATTGAAATTTATGCGGATCCGTTACTGGAGAAAGTATTTTACAACCTGATTGAAAACTCCCTCCGTCATGGGGAACGGGTGACTGAGATAGAGATCATTTCAGAAACGGTTAATGACGGCATCAATATTATTATCAGCGACAATGGCACAGGAATTCCTGACGATGCCAAAGAACAGATCTTCCGGAGAGCATATTTCAAACATACCGGATTCGGCCTCTTTTTGACCCGTGAAATCCTTGCGATCACCAACCTGACAATCACGGAAAACGGAGTCTTTGGAAAGGGAGCCCGGTTTGTGATCCATGCACCCCCGGGAACATATCGTTCCATTCTGGGAAATGACACTATAGTATAATCCTAAAAAAGAGAGCGGACATTGCCTTAAAAAAGTGTGAATATTGTTTCGGATTACAGGTTTTATTAAAAAGGGGAAGTAATCAGCACACACGGGGTACTGGATCACCCATGGGCGGTTCAATGAATCGTTCTCCCCCAATGGATGTTTCCATTATAACATGGGAACCTTTTGTTACAGTCCCGATTACCGTAGCTTCTCTTCCGTATTTGTGCGACCGGAGGGCTGCAAGGATTGCATCCACGCTGGATGCCGGAACACCCATCACTACCTTCCCCTCATTTGCCACCTCAAGCGGATCGATACCCAGCATGCCGGCTGCACTTTTTACATTCTTACGAATGGGCACTCTTTCTTCCTGGATACGAACACAAACCCCACTTTTTCTGGCCATTTCATTGATAGCAGCCGCAAATCCGCCGCGTGTCGGATCCTTCATCGCATGAATGGTACCTGCATCAAGGGCTTTATCAACCATATTCCAGAGCGGCGCTACATCGGACTTGATCTGCTCCCCGAGATCAAATCCCTCGCGGTGTGCCATAATTGCCAGACCGTGATCGCCGAGGGTGCCGGAAACGATGATCACATCACCGGGCATAAGACCATTGTCCCGGACAATGGTTTTTGCTATGCCGATACCGGCAGTATTGATTGCTATGCCATCAATAGCACCCTTCTCCATAACTTTTGTGTCACCGGTGACGAGGTTCGCCCCGCATTCCCCAAGGGCATCATCCATAGATACAACAATCTTTGCGAGATCATCGATCTCAAATCCCTCTTCAATGATCATGCCACAGGAGAGTGCGATTGGACGACCGCCCATCATTGCAAGATCATTGACGGTTCCGCAGACAGAAATTCTGCCGATGTCGCCCCCGGGGAAAAAGACCGGACGGACAACATGGGAATCTGTGGTAAAAACAATATTTTGTCCATTTAACGGGATGACGGCCCCGTCATCCAGCGCCTCAAGTCCAATACCTCCGGCATTATTATGTTTGAACTTCGTGAGCGTTTGTAAAAGTTCGCCCATAACTTCTCCACCGGCTCCGTGCATTATATTGACTTTCATTAATCATCAACCTCAATTTCAATATTTGTAACAACAATTTCTCTGCCTTTTACCATGTGGGGCAGTGCCCCACACCCGGGACAGACATAAATTTCTTCACCAGAATATCCACAAGGGCATGTAGTCTGGGGAGTGACTTCGGTACAGACGAGCTCTGTTTTTTCAAAAAGAGGATCATCTTCTTTGATCGTTCCAAACAAAAAAGTTACCTGCTCCGGATTTACCATCGCCATCTTACCGACATCAACGCTGATTCGTTTCACTTGTTTTGCATTATTTTCAAGTGCAGCCTTGCGTGCAGTTGCGTACAGATCATAGGCAATGGATAACTCGTGCATCACTCCTCCAGCGCAGCATAGACCTGTTTGAAAATTTCCCGGGTCTCAAGACCCTCTTCCCGGGAAAGCCGCTGGATTGCAAACCCGACATGGACTAAGACAAATTCGCCGACTTTAACATCCACGAGATCCAGTCTCACCTCCTGTTTGAGATCGCCATAATCGACAAGACCAATATTTCCCTCTTTGATTTCAAGCACTTCTGCGGGAACTGCAACACACATCGATAATCCTCTTTGATCTAGCTATTCCGTACTGTGGGTGGTTCAACCACATAAAAACAGTGATATTGATACAGGATAGCATTTTTTGAATAATCAAAAGGAATTCCCAGAATTCATGGCGTTTCCGGCATCATCTTTGACAGGAAAGGGAAATAGTGAAACGAGAATTAAAATTCAGACACCCAAGATTTTTTTTAAAAGAAGAACAGGAACGCCGGGGAAGAGATTTGAACTCTTGAGGTGCAGGCACCAGTAGCTTTCAAGGCTACCGCCTTCCCGGACTAGACTACCCCGGCAGTGCTCCATATGTTGGGCGTAGTATGTAAAAAAGGCTTCTTAATCCAGGTATGATTAAGCCCAAGGTCGACCAAGGGTGTTTTCCCGTATGAGCGGGTTATTTTCGCGAAATAAAGATTGCAATGCCGGCTGCCACCAGACCAGCGAAAGGAAATAACGGGGACTGTGGTGTTTCGGTTGGAGTCTGGGGAACAGTTACTGCAAACACTGCAGGTACCGTTGGACTCACGAGAACGGAGTTGACATTTTCTGCATAGAGGAACACTTCACTGCGATCGGCATACGTGTAAGGATATATTTTTACATAAATGGTTTTTCCCTTACCAAGGAATTCAGCTCTTTCCGGGTTGAGTGCCCCCTGATTATTTTCCATATGGAGAACACCCTTGTCATCCACATATTCGATCACCCAGTCAATGGATGACGAGGTATGCAGGATGACCGGCCCGGACACAGTCCTCACAATAAAATATGCCGGTGTATCACGCGAGGATTTTGCATGTGCGGAGAATACCGGGGGCGTGGTCGCTGTTGCCATAGGGATAAAACTTGTTGTGGTTTCTCCCGAAATGGAGACCGTGCGTGTTCCAATGAAACCTTTCGCATCGGTAAAACTCACTTCATAATCCCCGGGCCCTGTTATAGAAACATCTGCAGAAAAGCCCCCGGCGTTGTTGGTGTTTATATAACTGGGTCCAAACACCGCGATATTGTCAGGGCCGATTATCTCAATCTGGACACCAGAATTTTCACCGCCCTTTATGGTCCCCGCTATATAGATCTTCCCGTTGAATGCCTGACGGGAGAGAGAAGACATCTCAATTTCATCCGAACGATCGATTAGCTGGATTAGGCGCATAGGTTCTGATGAACTGCCCAGACTATTGGCCGGCACCTCAACTTTGTAGGTTCCCTTCTTCAGGCGGGTTGTATCAAAAAAGGTTTTGAAGGTTTGATCCGGCTGGACATAGACAATCTTACGTTCGATTTCAGCGGTAGATGTCTGCTGGTAATAGAGCACTACATCGATGGGAGTTCCTATTCCCAGAGTAGTTGTCCCGGTTACGATGAGGGGTTTTCCGATAGACAGGGATTCCGGGGTATCTATATCAACCTGATATGCCGATACAAATCCCCATAAAAAGAAAAGTCCTATCATAAAAAGGACGATCTTTTTCATCTATATAGGATCAACTAATAGGATGTTAATGATTTCTGAACGGATCGAAAAACCCCTTGCAAGCTGGCGGGGAAAAGAGCGGTACGATAACGAACTGCTGGATTGCCTCACGGTAATTTTTAAAACTGCCGGGTGCACCTGGTCAAAATGCCGGATGTGCAGTTACCGCCACGAGCGGTACGATAAGCAATCATGCGAAAAACTTGCTGAACACCTGTCAGCCCAGCTTGCCTGGGTAAAAAACGAGTTCAAACCCGAGGATTACCGGATGGTTAAGATCTTCACATCAGGAAGTTTTTTTGATCCTGCTGAAGTACCGGCAGCATTTCTGGGGGAAGTTGCAAAATATTTCCGCGGCAAACTGGTAATCGCCGAGACCCGGCCGGAGTTTGTCGATTCTGACGTGATCCGTACATTCATTGAAAACCTTGACGATGGTACCTGGAAAAAACCGCTCTATTGTGCGGTCGGGCTGGAAACGAGCAGCGATCCCATCCGGGAAAAATGCATCAACAAGGGCTTTACCTATGCAGAATTTACAGCAGCAGTATCACGAGCCAAAGCAGCAGGAGCAGGTATCAAGGCATACCTCCTGTTCAAACCGCTCTTTTTAACGGAGAAAGAGTCGCTTGATGATATGAAACAGTCAATCCGCGATGCAGCTTCACATACCGAAATGATCTCGATGAACCCCTGCACAGTTCAGCGGAGAACTGAACTTGAATTTTACTGGAAGCGGGGCGCATACCGCCCGCCCTATCTCTGGAGTGTTCTTACCCTTCTCAAAGATGCCCCGGTTCATATGACCTGCGATCCGCTCGGTGGCGGGCAAAAACGGGGACCCCATAACTGCGGTACCTGTGATTATGATCTGGTCAAAGGCATCCGCGACTATTCCTTAAATGCAGACAGGGAGTTGATCAATGCCCTGTTAGAAACACCCTGTGAATGCAAAAAAGAGTGGGAGTACGTTCTGGCGCATGAAACGCCATTCTGCATGCCACTGACCCGTTGAATAAAATCGATCCGGTTAAAAAAAATATTATTTTTTTGCTGCAGCACTCTGGAGCTCGAGCTGTTTTGCGAGCAGGGGTAGGAATGTTCCGGCATCGGACACGATACCAATTGCCTGTGTCGTGCCACGGTCCATCAGTTTGGTAAGATGGGCAGGATTGATGTCCACGCAGACCGTCTTGACTTTTGAAGGCAGGCAGTTGCCGACAGCGATGGAGTGGAGGAGAGTTGCAATCATTAACACCATGCTGCACCCTTCGATATGCTTGCGCATTGCATCCTGCGCTTCCATGACATCCTGAATTACATCAGGTAAAGGCCCGTCGTCCCGGATAGACCCGGCAAGGACGAATGGGATATTCTTCTTGACACATTCATACATTATCCCGCTTTTTATTACCCCATTGTCAACGGCATTCTTTATTGATCCCGCTCTCATGATCTCGCTTATCGCATAGAGATGATGTTTATGACCGCCCATGACGGGTTTTCCCGTTGAAATATCCATTCCGAGGGAAGTACCATAGATATTATACTCGATATCGTGAGTAGGCAGGGCATTGCCCGCAAAAAGGACATCGATATACCCTTTATGGATCAGTTCCGCCAAGGCTTTGTCCGCTCCGGTATGGATGATCGCAGGTCCCCCGACAACTGCAATTTTTCCTCCCTTCTTCCGGACGTCAAGAATTTCCCGGGCGATCCGGGCAATGAGGGTCTCACTGGGTCGTTCGGAAGATACCGTGCCATGCATGAACTCAAATGTGCTCTCCTCGCGGGGACGTTCAGGATAATTCACACTTACTCCCTGTTCCCCGACAATAACCAGATCCCCTTTGCGGATTTTTCCCAAGGCAACAGCTGCTGCACGTTTCTTTTTTGGATCCACGACAATGAGAAAATCCATCTCTATTGATTCTACCGGAATCCACTCGCCCTGGTATTTAATTTCCGTGGGATGATTAGAGGTTGTATAGAATCCCTTGGGGACAACGCGATCCGCTTCCGCTGCGACAAGGAAGACATCCTTGACTTCGACCGGGCGGGCACCGAGACGATGAACTTCGGACAGGATAGAACGGAGGTTCTCATTACTTGAGGCGTTGATCCGGAGGCGGGCATAACTCGGGTCGGTCTTCTTCTTACCTATATCAAAGACCAGGATCTCATAGTTGCCGCCCATATCCATGACCCGGTCGAAGAGCTGTGTCATAATCCCGGAGTCTATGATATGACCCCGCAGCTCTATCTCCTGCGACTCTCCCATAATACCATGATCTTGGTGATGCACCTTAATATGCATTCCTGACTAATGTGACTGAATTTGAGCCCGTTTTTGGTTTAATGTCACGGATTAGAAAGAATTTTTTAAATTATGAAAATGGTTTTCCTGCAGATTTCGTAACAGGATTTTGCCGGATAAAAATCTCAGCTTCAGCAAGATCAGCTTTCGTATTAATATTAAGAGCCAGGCGGGGTTCTTCTAAAAGCAGCTGAAACTCATCCTGGGGTTGGTCAATAAGTGCACCATGCAGGATATTTACTCCCGCCGGGCAAACCATAACACCGAGTATCTCTTCGCGGTAAGGCATACCCTCCCGACAGGATTTTACCATTGCTGCAGGCACCCAGGCAGAACAGGCATCTTTTCCGCTGGAACGATGCGCATCAGAAATCGTACTGATGATATCCGAGGTAATGCAGGGAAGATCGGAAGCACTGATAAACACCGGTCCTTCATCTTCGAGCATACCAACCGCTTGTACCATATCTTCCACATACCCGGTACCAGCAGTTTTACAGAATTCAATGCCATGGGCCCGACACCAGTTCTGGGTCATCGGTGTCCGGAATGAGGTTGCTATAACGGGTTTGCACCCGGCATCTTCAAACGCATCAACCACGTAGGAAACCAAGGGTTGTCCACAGATCAAAATAAGCGGTTTTTCCCCAAGGTTAAGCCTGCTTCCTGCACCCCCTGCCATGATCAGGGCGTGCATGCCGCTAAAGCCTCCATGAGCAGAAGATTTTCTTCCCGGGTCCTGACTGCAACGCGAATATGGGTAGGCATCCCAAAGGATGTGCAGTTCCTAACAAGAATCAGGCGCCCCTCCAGGCACTCGCAAATCTTTGTGGCATCACGATAACATTCCACAAGAATATAATTTACTGATGAGGGGTGACAGTGGAATCCCAGCGCTTCAATCTCCTGGGAGAGCCAGTCACGTTCCTTCCGTATTCGGTCTCGCGATACCTTAAGATCATCCATATGGAGAAGCGCCTCCATGGCAAAAGCCTCGGCAAAGGAATTCACGCTCCAGGGAGAACGGGATATTTCTATCTTCTCAACCAGATCCGGGTCCCCAAATCCAAAACCGAACCTGATTCCCGGAACCGAAAAACTTTTTGTTATTGAATGCAGGACAAAGAGATTTGAGTCATTGACGCCGGAAAGACTCTGGTCAGGATCAGAAAGGTCAATAAAAGCTTCATCGCAAAAGAGCATCCCGCCATGCGATCTCATATCGGCAAGTTTCTGTACCAGACTCTTTTTTTCCTGTAATATACCGGTTGGATTGTTGGGATTGCAGATGAACGAGACATCTGCCATCGCAGGATTATCCACAGGTGTAGCTCCTGCAAGACGTGCAGAAAGTGCATATTCACCAAATGTCGGGGATTCACAAAAAAAATGTTTATCCCCGCGAAGCACGACAGAGCAAAACGCCCTGATCAACTCTATCGAACCGTTGCCTACACAAATCTCCTCGGGGTCGCGATGGAATATTGCACCAATTCGTTCCTTAAGTTCATGGTAGGAGTCGTCCGGATACGAAGCAAGGAGTGCCGGATCGCAGTGCCAGGCAAACTGTGGGGGAAAGGGATTGACACTCGCGCTGAAATCCAGCACACTTTTCCGGGTTTTTTCGAGCTGGCGCTTTCCAGTCCCCCCATGAACCACTCGTTTAGGAAAATCAAGAGTCACAAAAATCCCTCCTTTTCTAGAATACTTAGTCTGGCTGTCTTAAATTCGTTTTGAGAATGTCTGACAACCAAAGGAGAAGGTATTTATACCTAGATGTTTTATTTAGATTCATCTGGTTAAGTCAGACACTAAGACACCCTTTGTCTGACATATGAATGACAAATGACAGACATATGTCAGAAATGTGAGGTAAAATGATGCAAAGAATCACGCTCCGATTGCCTGAACAGCAAATCAATCTGCTACAACAGATAGTAGACACGGGAGAATATCCCAACATTTCTGAAGCTGTTCGGGCTGCGGTCCGCGAACTTGTTGAAAAACGTGCAAACCGTGTCTTAAAGGAGAGCGACCAGGTTTCATTCAAGGTTTGAGAGGGTAAAAATGCAGAGCATTATTAACGACGCTTTAAAAAATGCTGACCTAGAAAAAGAGATGAAAAAGGCCAGCACATCAAATGAAACGGATGACGACTTCTGCGGACAGCCACGCATCGTAATTATCGGATGCGGAGGCGCTGGCAACAACACCGTAAACCGTATCCACCACATGGGTGTTTCCGGTGCAGAGACGATCGCAATCAACACTGACAAGCAGCACCTGGACATGATCCAGGCCGACAAACGTATCCTTATCGGTAAATCATTAACCAAAGGTCTCGGCGCCGGTGGATACCCCGATGTCGGTAAACGTGCAGCAGAGATGGCTCGCCCCACCCTTGAGGCAATCCTGGAATCAGCAGACCTTGTCTTTATCACAGCAGGTATGGGAGGAGGTACCGGTACCGGTTCAGCTCCCGTTGTTGCATCCATTGCAAAAGAGCAGGGCGCAATCGTAGTCGGCATGGTCAGCTACCCGTTCCAGGTAGAAAAGGCCCGCTTGATCCGTGCAGAAGAAGGTCTTGAGGCACTTGCAGCAGCAGCAGACTCCGTGATTGTTCTCGATAACAACCGGTTGAAGAACTTCGTCCCGAACCTCCCGTTAGGCCAGGCATTCTCCGTAATGGACCAGCTCATCGGTGAGACCGTCAAGGGAATTTCAGAAACAATCACTGAGCCATCACTCATCAACATTGACTATGCAGATGTCCGCGCCATCATGTCAAAGGGCGGCGTTGCAGTCATGCTCGTTGGAGAGAGCAAGCAGCAGAACAAGGCAGAAAGCGTAGTCCGCGAATGCTTAAGCAACCCGATGCTCGACATCGACTACCGCGGCGCAACCGGCAGCCTGATCCACATCACCGGTGGCACTGACCTTACCTTACAGGATGCAGAAGAAGTTGCAACCTCACTCACGTACGAGCTCGACCCCCACGCAGATGTCATCTGGGGCGCCCGTGTGCGCAGTGACATGGAAGGCAAGATCCGTGTACTCGCGATCATGACCGGTGTCAAGAGCGCGCAGATCCTCGGTTCACGCCAGTCCTACAAGACCATGGTCAATGATATTGAAAACAAGCGTTCAAACCCCAAGGCAGTTGAGATGCCTCAAAGCAGAAGAGGCGGCAGGGACCAGCCCAGTGGCGGCGGCGTTCTTGAATGGGTCGGTTAAGCATACCGGAACAATTGTTAACACACCAAATTTCCAAACTCCAGTAATTCAGGGAAATGTTGGCATCATCCAACTACCAACATCCTTTTTGTAATGATTCTGTAAAACCAGAGTCAATTGTTACTGATAACCAATTGATGTCACTTCGATGAATGTGGCGAAACGCTTAATTATTCCCCAATCCTTTAAAATATAGTACATTCGATCTGTCCTTCACTGGGAGGAGAGGGGTTTTGCTTTTCAAGAAAAGTGAGACCCGGGTATCGGGAGTTGAACATCATGAACAGAGTGTTGAACAAAGACTTCGCATCGAAGTCTCATTCGAAATATACGCTGGTTACATTTTCTGATGTTTTTCACCCTGCATCCTGTATGCAGAGTTGGTATTTGAGTAACAAAGGAGAGACAGGTTTTCTGCTCTTTTTAGTAAATAAACTCCTTACAATTCATGCACTTCCCGGACAGGAAAATCTGATGAGGAGCTGTAACGCATGTTGAATGACCTTATGGAAAAAAGAAAAAAAACTCTTGCCGAGTCTGAAGAACACAAAAACCACCGCAACGAACTGAATGCATCTGCAAGCAAGTTTGCCCGCGAAAGAAACACGCTCAACAACCAGACAAGGGAGTTTGTAGAAGAAGCGCAGAAAAACAAGGATCTCCGGGATAAATATAACCAGGATGTCCTTGATGTCAAGGCCCAGCGCAATGATTTTAACGATAAAGCAAACGTTCTTTTCGAAGATATTGAATCCTTTAAAAAGGAACATGGCTCTGCAAAAAGCCGCGGCACCAAAGAACTCCAGAAACAGATAGAGTTCATGGAGTACCGCCAGCAGACCGAGGTTTTCACCACCGATAAGGAACGCGAACTGATCGATAAGATCAAGCAGATGAAAAGCCAGGTGCGGGAACAGGAAGCCGAGTTCGAGCAGAACAAAGAGATGCGCACCAAGATTACTGATGCACGCGAATTTCGCAAGCAGGCATCCGATCTGCACGCAAAAGTAACTGAAGTCGCAGAACTTGCCCAGAAGCACCACGACCTCATGGTCGAATCTTACCGAAAGGCTGACAAATCACGCGAAGCCGCCGACGCAGCACACAAGAGTTTTGTCGAGGCACAGGAATCCGCAGATTCCGAGCACAAGTTCTTTATTGCCTGCCAGAAGGAACTTCGCGATTACGATAAGGTCATATCAGGTCTGCGCAAGAAGACCAAGAAAGTCAAGGTCTCCAAAGAGCAGAAAGCGGTCAGGAAAGAAGCAGAGAGCCTGTTTAAGAATTTCCGGGCCGGAGAAAAACTCACTACCGACGATATTTTACTCCTCCAGCGCTCAAAACTCATCTAATTTTTTTACCTTACTTTTTTCTCCGTCAGTAACGGTTTAATAGGTTTACTGCAATTTTATATTAGTAATGACGCAAGGGCGGACATTGGTTCTCAGTGTCGATCGGGATGATGATATCGGCTGGAAAGGAAAAATAGACAGCCCAGTCATTGGCCGAGCGGCGACGGTAAAAGCAGCGAATACGTTAGCCCTTGCCGACCCTGAGGATTCCGATGTCAATGCAATCTTCATGGCCGTCAAAATCTACGATGAACTCACTGGCAAGGGTGAAGATGCGGCCATTGCCGTGGTTGCAGGAAATCACCTGCACATGATAGAAGGGGATCGCCGGATTGCAACCGCACTGGAACAGGTAATACAGGAAACCCAGGCAACTAACTGTATCCTTGTTTCGGATGGCGCTGAAGATGAATACGTTGTTCCCATCATCCAGTCAAAAATCCCTGTGACCTCCATAACACGGGTCATCGTCAACCAGATGCCCAATCTCGAAGGCACCTATTATATCTTAAAGAAATTATTCGATGATCCGAAGATCTCCCGCATGATCTTCATCCCGCTCGGGCTTGCGATGCTGCTCTATGCTTCAGCCTACCTGCTCGGGTATCCCGGGACTGCCACTATCATTGTGGTGGGTGTTATCGGGTGTTACCTGCTCTACAAGGGATTCGGGTTCGATGAAATTGTCCATGGCACCCTCGATGCACTGCGCATCTCCCTCTCGCGGGGAAGGTTCTCGTTCATCACCTACTCAACGACAATCCTACTCGTTATCATCGGGTTTACCACGGGCTTTATCAACGTCTTAAAATATTATTCAACGGACGCGAGTCTTGGTATCCTGCAGTACCTGATGACATTTATTTTTGGTTCTGTCGAATGGCTGATTGTTGCCGGACTGGTAACATCCATTGGTATAATTATCGATGTGTATGCCAATGAACGCGAAGCACTCGGAAAAGTGATCGTCTTTCCCTTCTTTGTCACGGCCCTTGGTCTCATTCTCTACGGAGCCAGCGTATACATTCTGGCAATCGTCAGCAGCCTTCCCGATTTCCCGCTGAATGCAACAGAAGCACAAAGTGCTATCATGTACTCAACCATAGTGGGCATCATATCTGCCGTGCTGGGAGTTGTTGTCCAGTATTTTGTGAATAAGAAAATGACAGAACTCCGCAAGCAGGAAATTATCGAAGTAATATAATCTTTTTCCCGATGCAAAAAAACAAGAATTTCTCAATATCTTTTTATCACAATAAATCCGGTTGTTTACCGATATTACAGAGTCAGCGATTGAAGATCTGACAAGAGACAACCTGCAATCCGGTTGTAACAGGAAAAATATTCCGGCCGGGGTTCACAGGTAATAGACAACTGCATGGTTTTGGAATCACTGAAGTATTCTTTCGGCCTGGATACAGTGATACTTTAAAACAGGAACAACCCCCCAATCCGGACTGGATATCGTATTTCAATTTCCCCTGCATAAATCAGGAAATAATCCCTGGAAAACAGGGTTCCTGAATGAAGAGAAGCCGGTTAGTGGGGCCGACCAGCAGAGAGCAAACGTTCAGGAGGGGGCGCAGGGAACTCATCTTTGTTGGCGGAGAAATACCCCATGCCGGCCGGAAACTCTTTTACCATAGTAAAGTTGCGCGAAACCTGGGGTGTCTCGATCGTAAGCGTGGGGATGGCAACATTGAATTCGTGAGATGGATACCAGTATATCCCATTGCCATACGCAAATGCCGCGTCATCCACGGTAAAATCTGCACTGGAAAGATCAATGCGTTTTATCTGGGCTGTGTCATAATTGAGAATCTTTAACAGCTTGTTCTTGAGATCCTGTTTTCCCAGTAAAAAAAAGATGAACCGCGTGCCTTCATCAACGGTATAATTCACATGGATGGCGGCAGTCCCGTTGTCAAGCCGTACAGTCACATCCTCAATCTTCAGGTACCCGTAGCGCTCTTCATTGGCGGCGAATGCCGGGGTGGCGATGCCCAATATAAGAATAAACAGCAGCGCGATGGCACGGGCTCGCATAGCAATACAAATTCGTGAATACCACATAAATGGTTTTGGGTAGAATCGTGAGAAAATTATCGGATTAAAATAAATTTACGCCGGAAAATATAGAGAAATATTATTTATTATTTAACCAGGATGATCTCAATGCTCGAAACATTGGTCTTGCCTGAATCGGTATCAATGACTTCAGTTGAAGTCACAATCTCTTTCTTGGTAACTCCTTCCAAAAACCGGTTTAAGGAGATCTCTGCGGTATCAACAGCCCGGGAAATAGCTTTGCCCCGGGCTTTGATTGCCACCTGATCTGCACCATTGTTAAACTGTGTGACTACGGCCAGCACGTAGTTCATTACCGGTTTATTCCCGACGAATACAGTGTTCTCTTTGAGCGGTTGCATAGGTACTACCTGTATCAGAGATACTTCTTTTTCACAATCAGTTCTGCATTCAGTACACTTGCACCAGCAGCACCACGGATCGTGTTGTGCCCCATGGCAATGAAACGAACACCCTCACGCAGACGCCCTACTGAAACGGTCATTCCCTTCCCCCGCATCCGGTCAAGACGGGGCTGCGGGCGATCGGGTTCTTCTTCAAAGAAGTGAACGGATTCCGCGGGTTGTGTAGGCAGGCCTTTGATGGGCGGTTTATAATTCCGGAATGCTTTGTTAAGGGTCTCGATCGGTTCCTTGATATCGACCCAGACTGCCATCGTGTGACCGTCAATAACCGGCACCCGGTGGCAGCTGGCGCTCACATTAAACCGGGCATTGGTTACTTTGTTTCCCTTAAGGGCCCCCATGATCTTGAGCGTCTCGGTCTCCATCTTCTCTTCTTCTTTGCCGATATACGGGATGACATTATCATAGATGGACATGGCAGCGACACCGGCAAACCCGGCTCCGGATATGGCCTGCATGGTTGCGACACGGACATCCGTAAATTTGAACTGCCGTAATGGTGCCAGCGCTGTCACCATCACGATGGTGGAACAGTTCGGGTTAGTGACAATGAACCCATCCCTGCCGGCATCCTTCTGGACATCGATGAGACCAAGATGTTCCGGGTTCACTTCCGGTACAACCAGAGGGATATCCTTCTCCATCCGGTAGGAACTTGCGTTACTGCAGACCGCGATCCCGGCATCGGCAAATTCTTTCTCCACATCGATGGCAATCTCTGCCGGAAGGGCAGAAAATACCAGATCAACATCCTTCATCGCTTTTGGCGAAGTGGGTACGACCTTGATTTTCCCAATATTTTCCGGAAACTGCGTGTCAAGACGCCAGTTCACAATTTTTCCATAGGGCTTTCCCGCGCTGCGATCGGATGCGGCGAGCGTCGACAGATTGAACCAGGGATGATCCGCAAGGAGTTCAACAAATCGCTGACCAACCGCACCCGTTGCTCCGAGCACTCCAACATTGATCATAAGTAGTCAGTTCCTGCTTGTGTGTGTATTTCCCGTTTGAGATAATGTCGGGTTGTAAAATTCCATTTCACCTGTGATAATAAAAACGTTGTTTTTTAATATTTTAACGGAACAATCAAAAAAAATTTATTTTAATTTATACAAAAGGGCTTATTGGCCGTCATAAGGGGAAAAATCCTGAAAATTTCAAAATACTCCAGAAAGAAAACCCTTTCCACTATCCAAGATATGCAGGATAAAAGAACAGGATAAAGAAATTACAGCGCAATACAGGAACCCGATGTCGGGGAATGAAAAAAAGAACCGGATTTATTCTCCGGGCTTATTCCATACGAATGGCTTCTGCCGGGCAGACATCAACACAGGTCTGGCAGTCAACGCACATGTCCTTGTCCACTTTGGCCTTTTCATTTTCCATGGCGATTGCCGATGCTGGGCATTCACTCACGCAGGTTTCGCATCCGGTACACTTGGAAATATCAACGACTGCTACCAACTCGTTCACTCCATCGTATATGTTTTACAAAAGACAAAAAAAGGGTTTCGATTGTACCCTCCCGGTAAATTTCAGAAAAAGGGCTTATTTTTTGAGGTTGAGCACATCGCTCATGCCGTAGATACCGGGTTTTTTGCCCACAACCCACCGGGCTGCATGGACGGCCCCGCTGGCAAAGACAGAGCGATCAGACGCATGGTGAGAGAGTTCAATGGTCTCAAAATTCTTTGAGAACATGACCTTGTGATCACCAACAATATCCCCACCGCGGATAACGTGGACACCAATTTCGTTTTTCCGCTCGGTCATACCTTCACGCCCGTACTGCTTCTGCCGGTGGCCGACTTCTTCTTCCAGGATCTCGAGGATGGTCTTTGCCGTACCGCTCGGCGCATCCTTCTTGTTCCGGTGGTGCGCCTCAAAGACCTCGATATCATAGTCTTTCAGCAGCTTCCCGGACTCCCGGACCAGCTGCCAGAAGATATTCACTCCTACCGAAAAGTTGCTGGATATGACGGCAGGAACATTGTTATGAATGGCTTTTTCCATCACAGCACGCTGCTCGGGAGAAAATCCTGTGGTGCCGACAACCAGCGCCACGTTGTTCCGCGCAGCCATCTTCACGTTCTCTACAGCTGCTGCCGCAATCGTGAAATCGATCAGCACATCGGCCCGGGTCGATTTTAAGAGATCTTCAGCATTTTTCGCTTCAACAATTTCAGCGCCGAAAAATGAACTGGGCTTGAGGTTGATTCCCCCGACCAGTTCCATATCGGACGATTCATTGACCATCCTTCCGATCGTCTGCCCCATTCGTCCTGAGGCGCCGCATACTACCACTTTGATCATGATTCAGGTTACCTCGTCCGTTTCGCGGTTACAGACTTTTTCATTGGGTCTGGTTTTGCTGCCGGTTTTTTAGCGGTTACTGAACGTTTTGCACCGGATTTTACCGGGATCGTCGCCAGTACTTTTTTGAGCTGCTCCGTCTTTTTTGCATCCAGTTCATCGAGCGGGAGCCGGACAGGGCCGCCTGCCATGCCCATCAGCTCCACGGCTTTTTTCACCGGGATGGGGTTGGTATCGATAAACATGGACCGGAAGAGCGGGGACAAAGAGAAATGAAGGACAAGAGCCTTCTGGTAATCGCCCTGTTTCATGGCTTCGTACATGGCCACCATGCGCCGGGGATCCACATTTGCGGCAACAGATATGACACCGCTTCCTCCCAGCGCCATGATCGGGAGCGTGATGTTGTCATCACCGGAGATCACCGAGAATTCATCGTCCTGCGTCTCTTCAATGATCCGCGAGATCTGGCCGATATTGCCGCTGGCTTCCTTGACCGCAACGATATTCGGGTGCCGGGCAAGCTCGGCGATAAGATCGGGTTCGAGATTCTGGCCGGTTCGTCCCGGGACATTGTACATAATGATCGGGATATCGAGATCCGCCAGTTTCGTAAAATGCTTGATGAGCCCGGAACGGTTTGGCTTGTTGTAGTACGGACTGATGACCAGAACACCATCCGCACCGATGTCCTTTGCAGCCTTCGTCAGTTTTACCGCTTCTGCTGTGTTGTTGGATCCGGTGCCGGCAATGACGGGTATCCGGCCCTTGACCTTATCGACCGTGATCCTGATTACCTTCTCATGCTCCTCGAACGAAAGGGTTGCAGATTCACCGGTCGATCCACACGGAACAATCCCGTGGATACCACAGGACAGAAGAAACTCGATGTTGCGCTCCAGACCCTGAATATCAAGGCCCATCGCAGAGTTCCGTTTAAAAGGGGTAATAATTGCTGGAAGGACACCTTCGAACATGAAATAGGTTATGAGCGTCTTTTGGTATTTATTTTTCTTGTTATGTACCCGGCGACGCGATTCCGGACACGCTTGCTTGAAATGATTGCTGAAGCGCCTAACTGCACCTTGTTCTCATCAAAGCTGTTGCTGAAGTACTCCCGCTGCTTGGCCAGGATTGCGGTACCGAGATTTTTAATGTATGATGGCTTGATTCCCATTACGATTCCTCAAAAGTTCTATACATTAAATGCGGTTAGAACAGATAATGATATTGTTTGTAACGACGAGCGGATCCTCGCCAAAAACATGGATAATTCCCGGTCGCTGATCTCCCCCGTCATCATATATGACATCAGGAACACCGTCGTTGCAACTGGATGCAATTCCCCAGTCCATGGTGCTGATTCCCGGGGCTTTCTTTGTGCGGTCAAGAGGTACGCATTCAAGGAGCATTGCTTCAAACACCGCAAGTACGTTTCCTGAAAACCGGATGGTCGCGACACTCCGTATGAGCGGATCGCACTTCATTACCGTAAGAATAATCCGCGCGCAGGCATCATCCGCACCAAACGCGCACGGACCACCGGCAGAAACCCTGCCATCGCGGACAATAATTTTTCCCGGCACCGCTGCAATTCCGTTGCTGTCCCGTGCACCCGGTATCGCGTACCCGATGGATGCTCCTTGTTCCGGGACGAGCAGGGGGCTCATCGAGTTATTCAGGTGCATTACTGCCAGCTCAAGCCGTTTGAGGACCTCATTTCGTTGCTGCGCCGGATCGTGCATCCTGCAGGAAAAATGGGCGGGAGAAATCTTAAGGGTGTCTCATATCCGCTCCAGCCCGGTACGGTAAAAATCGGTTAAACCTATATCCTCCTGCAACGAAAAATGAGTTAATGGATGCCCGACTTCTTGATGTGATCATTGGGGTGATTGCCTTTCTGATCCTGATTGCCCTGCTTGCCGTACTGCCCATGGTCATGACCGCAGGCATTGCCTACCTTGCAGCAATAATTGTCTTTATTCTCGTTCTCTCTGGCGCAGGATATCTCGTCAACGAGAAGATTGCGTAGGCGGAGCCGCAGGATGCTCCCCGCTTTTTTTCTGTGAACCCTTTACCGGGGCCCTCTTTTGTGCCTTGTAATAACTGAGCGGGTGACTGACCTTTTCGCACAGGGCATCGCTGTGAATGCACAGCCCGGTGGTGCGCATGGCCGCACACGCAGGAGTGGTGTATTCGGTCCCCGAACCTCCCCTCCCGGTGATATGCTCGACCTGGTACATGGTCTTTTCCAGATCGAAATCGGGTGACCGGGCATAAAGCTGGCCTATGGCATTGGCATCCATGCCAATCGTGTGGAGAAATGTTGTCAGGGCAAAGCGGCCGGCATGCGTCAGGTTTGTCCCGGCAGTCAGCGCCGTGATAAGTGTCTGCATGCAGGGGGGAAACGCACTCTCTTCCACGGTGCCGAACTGCTGGAGCATCTTTTCCTGGTACACCTTTTTGAGCTGGGCAACACCGGGTGCGAGTTTCTCGCAGAGCGAGGGGGGCACCTTATGCGGGAGATCCCTGCGCAGGAGTACGCGGATACGCTCCCGGAGCAATTCATAGCGCTCATCTTTTTTGATATCCACAAAACCGCGTTCAAGCCGGCGGTTGATGAGATTGAACCGGTCCTGGTGCAGGGGGGCTACCAGCTCGACATAGTCCACAAGCGGGATACGATCTTTGGTGATCTGGATACCCAGCTCCTGCGCAATCGCGATGCACAGCCGGGAGTACTCCCCTTCGCCATCCTGGAATTTCTGGTTCCATTCCTCTTCGTTGACCAGGAAATAATATGCCCGTTCGGCTTCGTACCGCGTGAGCCGGTCAACAAGGGTTTTGTCGTGAACGCAGGAGACAATGATCCGGGCCAGTGCATAACTGGCAATTTCATCGTCAACAGAACCGGTAATATCCGGGACATTTGTTTTTTTTACCGTGATTGCGTCCTGGATGCGCCCGAGTGCGCGATCGATCAGCGCCTGGCCCCGTGCATCGGCAAACAGGAAATCAAGTGATGAAAACCGGACCTTGACATGGTCCTGGGCTTTTTTTAAAAACGGAAAATGGGAAAGTTCCTTTGCAGATGGGCTGAAGTCCATCAATCGGCCTCGATCCGGGGTGCAAGGAGGTATTCGACATGCCCGTTACCACCAGCAATGTCAAATGAGAACCTGACCGGGTGATCGATTCCGAGATAGATCTCCACTTCTGCGGCCTTGGACATGACTTTTCCCATGTCTTTTAAGTAATCCAGGGAAAATAGCGACCGGGCCTCTACTGGTGTGAGCGACTTGAGCTCGTCTTTTGAGAACTCGCGCCGGATGTTGTCCGTGTCTCCCTCAGCAATCAGGTAAAAAGTCTGGTCTTTCGGGTTGATCCCCAGCGCGATCTTATCGGAGATGACTGCTGCTGCCTTCATGGCATTGTTTAAGTCATCCCCGGCAATCACGATCTTACCTGGCAGGTTGATGGTCGGGGGATTGGGATCCTTCCTTATGGTATTCGTATCGAGGAGGGTGATCGAGTAGTGGTACCCGTGGACCGAGACCGACATCTTCTGGGCATTGTCGCCGAGCTCGAGGCTGATCAGGTCGCCTTTTCCCGCCATCCCGAAGATGTTCTTCATCTTCGATATGTCGATCCCCAGCTGGCTGTCGGTTGCCTGGTACGAATCGAACGCCTCTTTCTTGAGCGTAAGTCCGATCATCGCAACATTAGCGGTATCAACAGCACGCGTGGATATACCATTCTCGTCCGTATGCAGCCGGCACTCCGGGATGAGTGCCGAGATCGCATCGATGAATTCCCTGAAAATATCTGCATCAATCGTAGCTTTTAACATCGCTTACCCCTTAACACATTATCTTATACAGTATATCGTCATACTTTAATTATAGCGTTTTGGGTTTAACCCGGACATTTTAGGGGAACGATAAAGACAATGGGTTCACAGTGGGGACAGGATAAAACATATCTGCGGGCAAAACACGAGGGATTCCGTTCACGGGCAGCCTATAAGCTGATGGAAATCCAGAAAAAATTTGCAATCATCCGGCCGGATGACAATATCGTAGATTTGGGCGCGGCACCCGGAAGCTGGCTCCAGATCGAGCGGACACTTACTGACGCCAAGATTATCGGCATCGATCTCAACCCGATAGCCGAACTCGATGGGGTAGAAACCATCCAGGGGGATATTAATGATCCCGAGGTCGTGGAACAGGTCAAATCGATGCTCAGTGAGGTCAGCGTCGTGCTCTGCGATGCATCGCCAAAACTCTCCGGGCACCGGAGTTACGATCAGGCCCGGATCATTGCACTCAATGAACAGGCACTCGCGTTTGCCTGCAAAGTCTTGAAACCGGGCGGCAATTTCGCGGTGAAATCATTCCAGGGAACGGACTTTCCTGAATTTTATGCGGAATGCAAAACGAAATTCTATTCCGTAAAAACCTGTATGACGCAGTCTACCCGGAAAGGAAGTACCGAGCTTTACATTGTTGCAAAGAACTTCATAGGCTGAAACATTTCCATGACGCTCAGGGACCCTTACAATCGCCCGGTCAGCAACCTGCGGATCAGTCTCACTCCCAAGTGTAACCTGTCCTGCATCTACTGCCACCGGGAAGGGGAGAAAGCGCCGAAAGAGCAGTTGTCAGCACCGGAAATTGCAGAAATTTTACGGGTTGCCGCACATTTCGGGATCCGCAGCGTGAAATTTACCGGTGGCGAGCCCATGCTCCGTCCCGATCTCCTGGAGATCACCAGGTCGGTGCCTGCCGGCATGGAATCATCGATCACCACCAATGGCACCCTTCTCGCCGGGCTTGCCGCGGATCTCAAGCAGGCGGGCTTACGCAGGGTGAATGTCAGTATCGACAGCCTGAACCATGAAACCTACAAGAAAATTACCGGAACCGATAAACTCGATGATGTGCTGGAAGGCATTGCCGCAGCAGTCGATGCCGGCCTCACACCCGTAAAGCTGAATGTGGTTGTGCTGGCCGGTATCAACGATCACGAGATCGATGACTTCCTGAAATTTGTGCGGGGGAACCGGAACCTCGTGCTCCAGCTGATCGAGCTGATGGATTTCAATAATTGCACCAATCACGGCGATCTCAACCAGCTGGAAGATTCACTTGCTGCCCGCTCAAAGCAGATCATTACCCGTAGGATGCACCACCGGAAGAAGTACTGCCTTGACGGGGCGGAAGTGGAAGTGGTCCGCCCGCTCCACAACACCGAGTTCTGTGCGTTCTGCAACCGGCTCCGGGTGACATCGGACGGGAAACTCAAGCCCTGCCTCCTGCGCACGGACAATCATATCGATATTCGCGGGAAGAGCGGCAAGGAGCTGGAAGCATTATTTGAAAAAGCCGTGTCACTCAGGGAACCGTTTTACAAATAGTGACCCTTTTTAGTTAACAACAATCTGCCTCACGGCAATATATTTACAATCCCGTAACGAACTTGTTGCTATGCAGGATGAAAACGAATTCCTGGCGGTGCTCAACCACCTTTATGAGAAGTCGCTCATGCTCCATGACACCGGCAGTTTCAATAAGACCCTTTACTTTTACTTTATCGATGCATTAGCCCACATCGACTATACGGCAAGCCTCTATGCCTATCATTACGAGTCCCCAAAAAATATCATGGGCGCCGAATACCTCCGCTGGCGCATTGATGAAGAGAAGAAAGGGGACCGGGTAAAATTCAAAGGCTTCATCAACTGGCTGCGGGAAGAAAACCCGAAAAAATTTGACTCCCTGCCCTCATTATGGCAGATGATCTATGATACGGAAGATCCGGCCAGCTACCGGAGTTTCCGAATCGTGCGAGACCCTGACAGCAAATCCCCCATTCCTGCGGATTTCTTCTACACCGTTATCGATGAATTTTTCGACAAGGAATTTTTAAAGAGCCTGTACGAGGATGCTTCCCTCGCGAAATTATTTGTCACGTATTCCACCAATCATTAAAAAACTCAGGTAACCCATGAGAGCAGTCAGCCGCATCTGTGCCGATCTGGTAGCGATCCGTAGTGAAAACCCTCCCGGGCGCACGGATGAGGTTATTGAATATATTCGGGCATTTCTGACAGAAATCGGTATCAGTTCATCCGTCTCGGGAAATACGGCAGGGGAGTGCAACCTTGTCACCACCGGCACAGGCCAGCCGAAAAAACTTCTCTTCTGCGGCCATGTGGACGTAGTGCCGGCCCTGGATGCAGGGTGGACCCATCCCCCGTTCTCCGGCATCATCCAGGACGGGTTTGTGCACGGGCGCGGTTCTACCGATATGAAAGGAGGCTGCGCATCCATTCTGGCTGCCTGCCAGGCACGGGTGGACCGGAGTGAGGAAATTCCGGCCACCCTCGCCTTTGTCTGCGATGAAGAGACCGGGGGAGAGAATGGGATTCGCCGTCTCCTGTCCGAAGGTGCTCTCACTCCCGGAGACTGTGTAATCGCCGAACCTACGCCATCGAGGCATCCCTGCATTGGCCAGAAAGGGCTCTGCCGGCTCGAGATGGTATTCTCCGGCACGCCCGCCCACGGGTCCCTGTACCCTGCTGTGGGCACCAGTGCGATCATGGAATCCATGACCCTGCTCAACCACGTCAAAGCATTGAATAAAAAAGAATATCCTGTTGATCCCTCGCTCAACGCGATCATTGCACAGTCATCTGCGGTGCTTGGGCGGGAATTCGGCATTGACGGTGTTGGCGATATCTTAAAACGGCTCACGTTCAACCCGGGCGTGATCAAGGGCGGCGAGAAATCCAACGTGGTTGCCCAGCACTGCACCCTTGAACTCGAACTCAGGGTTCCGTGGGGATGCTCTATTGACAAACTTATCACATCGATACAGGCCCATGCAGTTCACGGGAAGATCCTGTCGCAGGAAACACATAATCCCTCGATTACCGATCCGGCATCCCCGCTGGTGGAAATAACCTGTGACGCGGTGAAACGCGTTCAGGAAGGAGAAGTATTCCCCATCGTCCAGTGGGCGGCAAGCGATGCACGTCATCTCCGTGCGGCCGGCTTTAAGGTAATCGAGTATGGTCCCGGCGAGATCCCGACCCTGCATGCCGTAAACGAGCGGACACCAATCGATTCTCTGGAAAAAGCGTCCCTTGTCTACCAGGACATTATGGCAAAATATGCAGAAACAGGATAGATAAAAAAATTATTTTTTCTGCCGGTTCAGGGCAAAGACAATCCCACTGACAACAATGACCGCACCAAATGCGGACAGCGGCGATACCGGTGAATAGGTTGTTTTCTTCTGTACGGGAGTTGTTTCGGTCGGCACAATCTCCATGATTTCCGGGGTGACCACTGGTGCGGCAGTCGTCATTTCAGTTACCAGGGGCACGGGTGTTGCCGTTGTGTAAAACGTGCCGATCCGGCTTATGGTGGGGACCGGAGTAACCGTGCCGGATATGTTAACGATCTGGAGTTTTCCTACCATACTATCCCGGTTCTTCAGGGCATCGGCAAAATTGGGATCAATACCCAAGGCTTTCTTGAAACACTCGGATGCGTCCTGGGGTTTTCCCAGCTGGACATAGGCCAACCCTTTGTTATTCCAGAGCGTGGCATTTTTGATAGTAATACCGGTTGCACGATCAAACGACGTGAGTGCCCGGTCGTACTTGCTGCTGCCCATGTAAGCCAGACCCTGATAGTTAAAAGCCATGAAGTTCTGGGGATCAACAGCAGTACAGCGGTCATAGGAAACAACGGATGCATCAAACTTTTCCAGATGAAGATAAGCATAACCCTGGTTGCAGTAGGCATCCACGCGGTTGGTCTGAACCGTGAAGAGCTTATCATAAGCGGCAACGGATTCTTCAAATCTCCCGAGCTTGAAAAGGCCGTAGGCCCGGGCATTCAAAGCTACCGGGTCTGATCCTCGCAGGGCAAGTGCCTGTTCTGACAGGTTGACAGCCGATTCATAGTTTCCCAGGCCGTTCAAGGCCGTAGCCTTACCGGCCATTGCAGCAGCATAATTCTTGTCAAGCGTAAGAGCATTATTGTAATACGTCAGGGCATCAGTATAGTGGCCCACGGTTACCGCATTCTCCCCCCGGATATACCATTCCTGCGCATCCTCGGCATACACACCAGGAATTGCAAGGATGGCAGCAAGAAGAACCAGAATAATTATTTTTGATCTCATAATCCCATGACGAAATTTCCCTTAATCGCAGATGAATCTATTCATTTTAACGGATTTTTTCAGGATACCGGCCTTCCGCAGGCACACAAACCAATAGTAAGGGCCACGGTGAGTGCACAAAAAGCTGCTGTACAGAACGCCAGGAAAAAGCCACCGGAATCCGCGACCAGCCCGGCAAGGAATGGAAGTACGGCCATACCCAGGTAACTCGTGGTTGAAAAAAGTCCCATGGCAAACCCCTGTGGCGCTTTAACACCGGCAAGGAATGCCATCTGGGCAATCATGACAATGCCGGCCAATGCCCCGATCACGATAAAACCTGACGGAGAATAAAAAGCGATCATAACGCCAAAAATCATCAGGACTGCAGACCAGCGGATGGTGGGGACCGGGGGCAGCGACAAGCGGGAGGCGATGAGAACGGCAATGATCGTAGAGACACTCATCAAGGCAATCCAGATGCCCGCAATATCGGAAGACGCGCCGGAAAATTCCGGGTAGAGCGAGATAACCACGCCGGTGATGCCGACCATGACAACCGAAGAATACCAGAGCCAGCGGTACCCGCTCACCAGGGGCAGGAGGAGGCGGGTATCATGAGCGGTTGCCAGCTGCGGCACTTCGCGGATGAAAAAAGCAGCACATGCAGGAATGACGGCACATCCGGTAAACAGCATTACGCCAATAA
Organism: Methanomicrobiales archaeon HGW-Methanomicrobiales-1; assembly: GCA_002839675.1. Classification (NCBI taxonomy): domain Archaea; kingdom Methanobacteriati; phylum Methanobacteriota; class Methanomicrobia; order Methanomicrobiales; species Methanomicrobiales archaeon HGW-Methanomicrobiales-1. The sequence continues at coordinate 1,107,540 of PGYM01000001.1, forward strand.
CCGGAAGGTGGAAGTACGCGCTGAGCCAACCGGCAGTAACCAGACCAGTCACGAGCCCGGCATTGAGCATAGCCATGAAGTACCCGCTCATCCGCTCATGTTCCGGAACAGAGTTGACAAACGACATGGCTGCCGCAATAAAACACCCGGCTCCGACCCCTTCAATAAAACGGATCACTATCACGGGATACGGCGATGAAACAACGGAAAGTACAATACCGCTGAGGATAGTAATAGCCAGTCCAAGGCGGATGAGCGGAACGCGTCCCAGCCGGTCAGAGAGAATCCCGGCAGGGAGCGTACTGAATACGGCGCCCAGGAAATAGGCTGCATAGATCGCACCTTGCAGCGAAGAACTGTCAGCAAATGACGGCAGTACAGGAACGATGGCATTGGAGAGAGCCATTACGACAAAGACCCCGAAAAAAAGAGTGAGCCGGGTCCTCATGGTAACCTGATGATCAGACCATGCGGTAGGTCTCAAGGTTCATGGGTGAGTGCGTCTCGATATGGAACCGCTTGTAGATCGAACTGGCCAGATCGATCGTGTTGTTCTCATCGCCGTGGATACAGAAGATCTTCTCGGGGCGGGGCTGGATCTGCCCGATATAATTCATCAGCTGCCGGCGGTCCGAGTGACCCGAGAAACCATCGACCGTGACAATCTCTAAGTTGATCGTGATGGTTCCTTTGCGTCCCATCGGCACCTCGCGCCAGCCTTTCTGGATGCGCCGGCCATAGGTCCCGTCGGCCTGGTACCCGACAAAGATGAGGGCATTCTTCTCGTCCTGGGCAAGGTTCAGGAGATATTCCATAACCGGGCCGCCGTTCAGCATACCGCTGGTGGTGATGATCACGCAGGGATCTCCGTTGATGACTTTCTCGCGGAGATCCTGCGAGTCCACCTGCTGGAAGCATTCGGCCAGGAACGGGTTCATGCCTTCACGGAAGATCAGGTTCCGCAGGTCCGTGTTGAGGTACTCCGGGTAGCAGGTGTGAATCGCGGTTGCCTCGCGGATCATGCCGTCAAGGTAGATCTTCACCTTGGGGATCTTGTCAAGGCGCATACCTTCCTCGAGCGCAAGCATCACTTCCTGCGAACGCCCGACCGAAAACGCTGGGATGATGACCTTGCCACCCCGCAAGAGGACAGCATTGATCGTTTCATAGAGTTTTGCTTCGGCTTCAATTCGGGGCTGCTGGAAATCGTTGCTGCCACCGTACGTGCTCTCCATGAAGAGTGCTTCGAGACGGGGGAACTGGTTGACCGCCGGGTTGAAGAGACGGCTCTTGGCATAATTGAAGTCGCCGGTGAATGCGATGTTGTACATGCCGTCGCCGACATGGAAGTGCGCAATGGCTGAACCGAGGATATGGCCCGCATTGTGGAACGTGAGCTTGATATCCGGCGCAATATCCGTGACACTGCCATAGTTCAGGGTGATCGAGTGCCGGATATAGGTCTTGACTTCATTGGAGGAATAGGGGATCTTCCGGTCTTCCTTGTGGATCACATCGAGATAGTCCAGCTGGAGCATGGCCGAGAGGTCACGGGTCGGGGGAGTTGAATAGACCGGGCCTTCGTACCCGTACTTGTAGAGCAGGGGAATAAGTGCACAGTGATCGAGATGGGCATGGGTGAGCACAACCGCGTCGAGCTGGGCTAACGGGTGGATCTCCGGCACATAGAGGTACGGCGTGCCGCCCTGGTTATCCGGCTTTTCACCGCAATCGATCAGGATCCGGCTGTTGGGGGTGGTGAGCAGGAATGCAGCCCGGCCAACTTCACGGCAGCAGCCGAGCGTGGTGACCCGTGCCCAGTGATCGCGTTTGAGGGCTTCCTTGCTGGTATCGTCTTTACCGGGAATGTCCCGGTGAATCCGGCGGCCAATCGTCCGCAGGAATGCTTTACGCTCCTCGTTGGTGGAGCGGAGGTACTGGCGGATCTGTTTGACAGTGGAACTTTCAATGGGAGGAGTCCGTACCACCTTGGGAGTCCAGCCGATATGGCGGGTGATATCCCGCAGGGTGGTACCGTTCTTGCCGATCACAACCCCGGGTTTCTCGGCTTCGATCAGCACTTCACCGGTATCGGGATCAAAAAAGATATCGGTGATACCCGCGGTCTCCGGGACAACAGCCTTGATCTCATTGTACGCCTTTTCGGGATCCTCTAATATCGTGGGTCTTACAACAATGCGCTTGCGTAAATCCCGGGCAAGGATCTTGATTAAATCGGCTTCATCGGCAAACCGCTTCGGGTCGTCAGTGTAGATGACCAGCTCGGGGCCTTCGAATTCTACCTGCGTCACCGTGATGCCGTGGGGCACCTTTTCATTGATCTTGTCTTTTAGCTCTTTGAGCCGTTCTTCAATTAACATAATAATTAACGTCCTGAAAAAAAAGTTTTTTATGCGTTGGTTTTTGAAATATATTTTTGAAGTGCGTCTTCACCTAGGATCTCGTATTTTTCTTTGGTAATTACGACGATTTGAATGCCTTCTCCGGATCCGGCATCGCGTTTCATCGCAGATTTCAGCGCTCGTATAGCAATATCAATTGCTTCATCCTCGTTCATATCCTTGCGGAACCGGTCTTCAAGCACACCGTATGCCATGGGCGAACCGGAGCCAGTTGCAACGATCTCTTCTTCCTTGGTTGCGCCACCCATTGCATCCACCGAGTAGACGCTGGGACCGTTCTCGTCAATACCCCCGACAAGGAGCTGGACATAAAACGGGAAGTGCCGGTTCTGGTTTAAATAATTCGAGAGCAGTGTGGCTGACGCCCCGACCGTGATGGGACGGGACCTGCGGATCTGGTAGAGATTGCATTCAACGGTGAGGATACGGGCAAGCTGCTGGGCATCTCCGACACCGCCGGCCGTAGTCATGCCGATCCGGTCTCCCACCTTGTACACTTTTTTTGCTTTCTTGCTTGCGATCATGTAGCCCATGGTCGCCCGCTTCTCGGTTGCAAGGATAACGCCATCTTTAAAAACGATACCGATGGTTGTTGTCCCCTTCATGGACTCCTGTAACTGTTCAGGCATAGTAACTCCCCAAAAACAAATTAACGCCTAAAATTGTTAAAAGCGCTGTAAGGTATTAGATGATATTAAGAAATTTAAAGGTTTTTATTCAGACCCTTCTGTACAGAGGGCCCGGATGAGTTCCCGGTCGAACAACATGGCCACAAGGTGCTTGTCACCGTTGATGACCGGCAGCTGGTCAACCCGTGCCCGGCGCATCTTTAAGGCACACTCGCTGACTTCAGCATTGTGCGGAACGGCAACAACGTTCTTGACCATCGCCAGCTTGACCGGGCGATTGGGCAACTGGACTTTCGAAATGCCGAAACTGATCGTGTGGTTGTCCCGGATGCTCTCCCAGGTCCACTCATCATCATCGGTACCGTTCGAGAAATCGCTCACGCCAACAGAGTCCTCGATACTGGAATTCCTGATGAGATCCCGCTCGGAGATTATTCCCTGCAGTTTGTTTTCATCATCAAGGATGGGGATTGCATCGACACCGGAGATCTCCATGATCCTCCCGACAACCGGCAGGGGTGTTTCTTCCCAGAGAGCAAACGTCTTGCTGGTATAGTTTGTCTTAATCTCATCCTTGATCTTCATCTGGGCCATGGCATGAATCAGGTCAGAGACCGAGAGAAGGCCGATCAGGTGACCGTCCTCAACAACCGGAAGCCTCCGGATATGGTGCTCGACAAGAAGACGGGCAGCCTCATGGATATCTGCATCCGGTCCGATGTTGATCGGCTTTGACGTCATGAGAAGTCCCAGCTGGGTCTCCTCAGGTTTTCTCAGCAGGTCTTTTCGGGTGATGATACCGACAATCTTCTTGTTCTTGATGACCGGCACACCGGAAATACCGGTACGCTTTAAGATCTTCAATACATCATCGCGGTTGCCGGGGATCTCTACGTGGACAACGTCCGAAGTCATGTAGTCTTTGACAAGCATTTCGGTTATGATCTCACCACCAGGGTTGCGATTTTACTGTGGGCGACAACAAACGAGCTGACACTCCCGATAAGCAACTTATCAGCATTGCTCTTGCCATGGGAACCGACTACAATAAGATCGCATTTCTCCTTTTCCGCAAGGGCAACGATCTCGCTGCCGGCATGCCCCTGCTTCATATGCGTATAAAAGGTGACTCCCTCGGTAGCAGCAAATGATTTTGCCTGGGCTAGCTTTTCCTGTCCCTCTTTTTCCAGGACACGGTACATTATCTCGACGTTATTATCATTGGGAAGGGAGGAAAAAAGCCCCGTCTCTACTACATAAATCGCATGAATCTTTGCATTCCAGATCCGTGCCTCATCAACAGCACGGGCCAATGCCCGGTCGCTCACTTCAGAGCCATCAATTGCAACGAGTAAATTAGTAAACACTGGAATCACCCAAAAACATTCCCTTTTTATTTGAATTTACGAATTAAAAACGTTGTGGACAATCTGGCATCCGGTGACCCTTTTTGTGATGGATGCGACCGGATCGCGGCTGAAATGAAGGGCAGAGCGCGAAGGATCGATCTGCAGGAGATTTGCCCGGGCCCCTTTACGGATAAAAAATGATGAGCCCGTAAGGACAGAACCCTGCACGGCTGCACAGAGCAGGTGCCGGGGTTCCATTCCGTAAATCGCTGAGACAAATGCCATTTCCGAGAACAGATCCGGCGGGACGAACATGACATTGTCCGTGCCAAGGTAAAGCGTGCAGCCGAGTTCCTGCATAAGCTGCAGGGGGGGTTTCTGTGCAGTTGCCGTTACTCCGAGGATCCAGTTGGATCGCGGGCAGACGGCAATGGGGATCCCCCGGTCCGCACACTGGCGGAGCTGATGCTTTGTCGCGTGGGTAGCATGGATGATCAGATCCGGATCGAACGCAAGTGCTGCATCAACATCGGCAGCATCGCGTTCACCGGCATGAAACGCAATCTTTTTTCCCCGCAGCCGTGCTTCCTGCACAGAGCGTTCCACATCCTTCACGTCCCGGGCACTGCTGATACCAAGCCCGTCTGCTGTACACTCCCCACCATCGCGACCGAAAATTACCGGGGAGAACGGAAGTCCATCCGCAGCGTCCTTAAGAGCGGCAACACCTTCCGGCCCTCCCTCCCGAAAATCAGCACAGCCGGCAACACCCCCGGTGATCATTCCCCCAATACTCGCCCGCATGCCACTGACGAGTTCCTCCCGGGAGGCTGCGGCAAGCAGTTTATGCTTCAGTCCATGTGGGGGGGTGACCAGTGAGGTGAGATCACCGGTTACATTACAATCCATGGCAATGGTATCGCCAAGGTGAGTATGCGCATTGAACAGTGCCGGGCAGATCCAACCCCCGGGCGCTCGGGGGTTTTCTTCAATGGCAGTAATAATTCCGTTTTCTATGATGATGTCGACGGGTTCCAGCAGGAGCTCGTCGCCAATGAGTGCTTGTCCGGAGATCTGCTGAAGGGTTTTTTTCATGCGAGGTGACTCTTCTTTATATATCCAAAAATGAAATATATTTGCATGGCAAAGAAGCAAGGTGGAAGATTATTATCATCAGCAGGTCTCGTCAATTATTATGACAGCGAAGACCGGCGGGCAATTCATATCGATCCCATTACCGTTATGGCAGTAGCAGCCGCAGTTGGCATCATCGTCATGGTACTGAACTTTCTCTACTGAGAGAATTCCTTTTTCAACACTTTTTTGGTGATATCTTCGTTGTTCCGGAAATACAGGTCATCATGACCTGTCCATTTCGGGCAGTTGCGGAATACCACGGCCGGGATGCCATTGTTGCTCTCGCCCATCACAAAGTTCGCAAAGCCGGCGATCTCATCAGCCACAGCCTCTTCCGTGATCTTGAGCACGTGGCCGAACAGATCCGTATCGCCCCGGAAATCCCGGATCGCAGTAAACCCGCTCCACCCAATCGCATTGCCGGTCTGTCCGCGACGGAAGGATCGCCCGCAGGTATCAGTAATAATTACACCTACATCTTTCCCGCAGCATGCCCGTATCTCATCCCGGGCATCCTGTGCCGATTTCATCGGGTCCGGTGGCAGGAATATGACCATCCCGTCTTCGATATTGCTCTGGTCAACGCCGGCCCGGACTCCGATATGGCCGAATGCCAGTTCGGAAAGGATGAACGGGTGCTCCATGATAATATCGGTCGATGCATCCAGCACAGCCTGGACAAAACGGGGATCTTCCCCATTCCGTTTTCCCAGCCGCTCAGCCCGTTCCGTGGGTATGATGGCCGAGAGTTTTTTGGTATATCCTTTTGCCTTTGAATAGATAGTCGACGCGATGCACAGGATATCGCCGTCCTGCAGGGGGACGCGTTCGCAGATCATCCGGGAAATGTCATCACCCGCATGGATGAGGGGAAGTCCCTGCACGCCCATGACCTGAATATTTTCCATAGTACCAGCTCTATGGGATGAACTGACGATATAGGAGTTTCGTTTTGTGTACCGGGATTTTCATTTTCCCAAATACTCCGGCATGACTACCCTCACCGGAACAGTAAAAGACAACGATAGTGGGCCGGATAAAAAAATCTCCGATATATTTTTATCAGGATAAAGCACATGACGTCTTTACCATGTACCTTGTCATCCGCTGCCCGTCCTGCAGTACCTTTACGTACGTGGACCATTTCCAGAAATGGAAACTCTGCCCCCAGTGCGGACATGCGCATGAAGTAGTAAAGACCCCCGCGTACCTCGAGGTACACGATTTCCACGAGGCCGAACACATTGTAAAGCAGATGCAAAAGCACCTGCATGCAACCAAGAAAAAAGATTTTTCCCCGGAAGAAACCGACGAGCTCCGCCACCATTACACGGAGGCGCTGCGCAAGCGGGTCAAAGGGCATCACACACACTAGCGGACAACTCCTTTTTTTTTTTAATCCAGCGGAAAGCCAAATTTTATGGAATTGGTGGGGTAATCACTCGTGGATCGTTCCCCGGACAAAGGAAGTCCCCACACCAATGACACACAGACCGGTGAAGACCAAAAATGAAACGGTCACGCTGGTCATAAGTGCCGGAAAAACCGCTGGCGTAATCGTGACCGTTCCGATAAATACCGAAAAACTGAACATGGCAATGGCCATTGAAAGCACCTGCCCGAGCGAGCGCATGGTGGCATTCATGCCGGATGCAATGCCGAGATAGCGCTTGTCGACCGAACTCATGATCGCGTTCGTGTTGGGCGAGGAGAAGAGCGCATACCCGAACCCGAGCACCATCAGGGCTATCACGATGGCATAGAGCGGCGTTGACGGGGTCAAAAAAATAAAAAACGAGAGCCCGATGGTCGTGATTGCCATGCCGGCCGTAGCAACAATACGGGGCTCGATCCGGTCGGACAATCTTCCGGCAACGGGTGAGAAGAGGGTCTGGATCACCGGCTGGGCAATAAGGATGAAACCGGCATATTCTGCGGAGAACCCCTGGATGAATTGGAGGTATAATGAGAGGAGAACGGCTACGGCAAAGGTGGCCCCGTAGTTGATCATGGCAGCGATATTGGAAAAGACAAAGGTCCGGTTGCCGGAGAATATCTTCAGATTGAAGAGAGGGGTTGTGCACCGCCGCTCCCACCAGACAAAAAAACCAGCAGCACATACCGCGGCAAACAGCCATGCCAGCCCTCCAGGATCCGGCAGCAGGAGCATGCCGAAGATCCCGGAAAAGAGCATAATTCCGTACACCAGTGCACCGGTCAGATCAAACCGTTCGCCCGCCGCGTCAGCCCACTCGTGTTTCACGCCCTGCAGGGTCAAGGCAATGGTAATCAGGCCAAGGGGGATGTTGATGAGAAAAATTGCCGGCCAGCCGAAGCGTTCCGTAAGAATGCCGCCAAGGAACGGGCCGATGGAGAGACCGGCATAGACCGTTGCGATGGTAATGCCCAGCGCCCATCCCCGCTCGCCCGGGCCATAGACCTGCGTCACAATGGCCACCGATGTGGCAAAGATCATGGCCCCGCCGATTCCCTGGATGAACCGGGCGGCGATCAGGATGCCGGCCGTAGGGGCAAGCGCTGATGCAAGCGAGGCTATTGAGAAGATCAGGACACCGGCAAGGAAGATCTTCTTGCGGCCGTAAATATCAGCAAACCGGCCGAACGGGACGATAAAGAGAGCCGCCGAAACAATATACGCCGATGTAATCCACCCGAGCGTGACAGCATCTGCCGAAAACTGGGTGGCCATTGCCGGGAGTGCAACGGTGATGGACGAGCCGGTATACGGGACAAGAAATGATGCAAGTGATGCAACAAGAAGAATAATCTTTTTTTCCCGTTCATCAACCATGAGTACCAGCTTTTTGTGCTTGAAGGGATTAAGGATATTGAAATCCCCGGAATTGAGGGGTATCAGGTTTTTCCCCAGACTCGCGGGGCCTGCAATGCTTCAAGAGGTACGCGGGCGGCACTACTATGGAGGATGTGTGATGGAGCAATACGATATTACCATAATCGGTGCGGGACCTGCAGGACTTTCCTGCGCAATTCACGTAGGCGCACCCGGCATCCGGGTACTTGTTCTGGAAAAGATGGATGAACCAGGGAAAAAACTCCTGCTCGCGGGAACCGGCCAATGCAATATCACCCATGCCGGCGAGATGCGGGATTTCCTTTCCCGCTATGGCGACCATGGCAAATGGTTAAAACCGGCACTTTTCTCGTTTACCAACAAAGCCCTCCTCGCATTTTTTGAAGAGCGCGGGCTTCCCATGATCGCAGAAGAGAATGGCAAGGTGTTCCCCCAAACCCGGCAGTCGGCTGATGTACTGGCAGTCCTTCTTGAGGAATGCAAAACAAGGGGTGTCGAAATCCGGTGCAGCGAACCGGTTACCGGCATCACCCCCGATGCGGAAGGTTTTCAGATCGCCACTGCTCCCGCCACGTACCGCTCCACCTTTGTCGTGATCACGACCGGGGGTGCTTCCTACCCAAAGACCGGCTCAACCGGCGACGGGTTCAAGTTCGCTGCAGCGCTGGGACAACCGGTCACAGAAACTGCACCTGCCCTCACCCCGCTCCTGATCCGGAATTTCCCGTTTGCCGCACTGGCCGGCATCTCGTTTGAACAGATGCCGTTTACGGTCTGGCGGGCCGGGAAGAAAGTCGGGGACTACAAGGGAGATGTCCTCTTTACGCACCTTGGCGTATCCGGCCCCTGCATTCTCGATGCATCACGGCACATCCAGCCGGATGATATCATCAGGCTCTCGTTTGCAGGAGCCGTGAAGCGCGAGGAGTTTACCGCTGATCTCTCCCGGCGCGTGCAGGAGAACCGGACCTGGAATGTCAGCACGATCCTTGCTGCGTACCCGATCCCGGAACGACTCAACCGGAAACTCCTGAAACTCTCGGATATCCCGGACGATCTCAAGTGCAATCATTTCTCCGCAGAACAGCGAACGCGGCTGGTAACAAACTGCACAGAGTTCCCGTTAACCGTCACCGCACCGGGCGGTTACGCGGTTGCCATGGCAACCCGGGGTGGTGTGGCACTCGATGGTGTGGACATGAAAACCATGGAATCGAAGCTGGTTCCCAACCTGTATTTTGCCGGGGAAGTGCTGGATATCGATGGCGATACCGGAGGCTATAACCTGCAGGCCGCGTTTTCGACCGGTTACCTTGCGGCGCAGGGAATCAGGAAGCGAAGGGAAGAGAAGAGCCAGCTGCCGGGAGAATGATCCCGATCCCAAAAAAATACCTGAAAAAATTTATTCCTGTTTCTTTGTTACCACATACGTCAGTGAACCCGCTTTTTTTATGAGGTAATATCCTGCACCAAGACCAACCACAATCACACCGATCCCTATCAGCTCGAACGCGAATGCATAGGAATCTCCCGGCGCCGGATTCAGGAGAATCACTTTTCTCGCCATGGCAATGATGGCCAGCAGGATAATAATCTCAACATGGATGGTATTCTCGATGAAATATGCCTTGATGGTGTCTAACAGTTCGACACCGATCAGCACCAGCAGGAACCCGCCGAGCACCAGGATCATCTCGGTGGGGTCTATAAGATAGGGAGTGTCAAGGTCAGTGAGAGCGCCAATTAATTTGACCGCAAGCTCAAAAATAGCCGCAACGAGCACGACCATCAGCATAACCATGAGTATCGCATAAACACTTTTTTCGAATTTATTGACAATCTCAATCATAGGGGATCACCCTTCCACGGGAATAAGATCCGGGTTTGCCGGATTATATAACTTCACCACATCACCAATCACGATAACCGCCGGAGGTTTTACACCCGCATTTTTTGCCGCGTCGGCGATGGTTGCCAGCGATCCGGTCGTCACCCGCCGGTCCTTTCTCAGGCCGCGTTCGATGATTGCAACGGGCGTATCTTTCGACTTGCCATTCTGGATGAGCACGGCAGCAATCTTGCCAAGGTTCGCCACACCCATGAGAATTACGATCGTGCCCCGGCTTTGGGCGAGAAGTTTCCAGTCAAGGGCCGGTTCGGCCTTGGTCGGGTCCTCGTTGCCGGTCAGGATGGTGACCTGCGAGGCGTATTTCCGGTGCGTGAGCGGGATTCCCACGGACGCGGGAACCGCAAGGGCACTGGAGATCCCCGGGACCATCTCGACTGCGATACCGGCATCGCGGACGGTCTCGAGTTCTTCACCACCCCGACCGAACAGGAACGGGTCGCCGCCTTTGAGCCGGACAACCGTCTTTCCCGCTTTTGCCCGGTCCACGACAAGGGCCTCGATCTCGTCCTGCTCCAGCGTATGTTTACCGCCATACTTTCCGCAGTCGATCTTCTCGGCACGGGCGGGGAGCGAGGCAAGGATCTCCTCACCGGGGAGCTGGTCGAAGAGCACAACATCCGCTGCATCGATCACAGCCCGGCCCCGCTGCGTGAGCAGGCCTTCGCTACCGGGGCCGGAGCCCACCAGATACACTTTACCGTTCATGGATATACCTCGTTGCTGATCCCCAGTTCCCTGCAGGCATCTTCGATCAGATCCTGTGCTTTGCCTTTGAGCAGCCGGCCCTGTTCCCGGGCCTGTTCGATGGAGGTCACATCCGTCTCGATCCGTTCCGTCCTTGTCCCATCCAGCGAGAGCACTTCAGCGATGAGGTGGCCGGCCCGGCAATAGATCCCGAGTGGTGTATAACATCCCCCGCCCAGCTGTTCCATCACCGCCCGTTCGATCAGCACATCGGTGCGGGTCTGGGGGTGATCGAGAGCGGAGAGCACTTCCATGAGCGAGGGATCAGCCCGGCTCACAACTGCAATCGTGCCCTGGTTAGGAGATGGGACGAATTTTTCCGGGGGGAACCGTTCTCCGGGTAACCGGATACCGAGCCGGGTCAGCCCTGCCTCGGCAAGGATGATCGCATCATATTCTCTTTCGTTCAGCTTCCGGATACGGGTATCGACATTGCCCCGGAGATCTTTTACCGTAAGATCCGGGTCGTGCCGGAGCAGCTGGGCACGCCTCCGGGTGCTCGAGGTCCCGATAATTTTTACCTTTCCCAGCGGGCCATTGTGGGCAATATAATCCGCAGGGGAATCGCGCTTGAGCACGGCGGCTGTGAAGAGACCGTGGGGACGGTACGCGGGAATATCTTTCATGCTGTGCACTGCACAGTCAATTTCATTGGCCAGGATTGCATCGTCCAGTGCCCGGACAAAGACGCCCTGCCCGCCGATCGCATGCAGGGGAACCTGCGTGGTGGTGTCTCCCTGCGTGTTGATGATGATCTTCTCGGAGGGGATATCAAGCGCAGAGAGTTTTTTCATGACCGTCTCGGTCTGGGCAAGGGCCAGCTTGCTGCCCCGGGTCCCGATTCTTATCGACATTGTGTGTACGCCTGTGAGAGAGTGGTGAGGTCCTGATCGCTGTGCGCTGTGGAAATGAAGTTGGTCTCAAACTGGGAGGGTGGGAGGAAGATGCCGGCCTCCAGCATCCGTTTCCAGAACCTGCCGAAGGCATCGGTATTGCATTCCTTGACCTCGCGGTAATTTTTCGGGGGTGTGCTGCGGAAGAAATACTTGAACATCGAGCCGAGCCGGACGAACGAGCCCTTGTTGTCACTCCCCAGCGATTCTTCGAGCACACGCGTCTTTGCATCCAGCTCTTCGTAGAGCAGGTGATTGTCGTGGAGGTACCTGAGCGTGGCGATGCCGGCCGCAAGCGAGAGCGGGTTTCCGGAAAACGTACCGGCCTGGTACACCGGGCCCTGCGGGGCAATGAGCTGCAGGATATCCTTTCGCCCGCCAAATGCCCCGATGGGAAGCCCGCCTCCGATGATTTTTCCGAGCGTGGTGAGATCCGGTTTGACACCATACATCACCTGCGCCCCGCCAATGCCGAGCCGGTAGCCCGTGATCACCTCATCAAAGATCAGGAGCACATCGTGCGCTTTGGTGATCTCCCGTACATCCCTGAGATAATTTTTTTCAGGAAGGATCGGCCCGATGTTGCCTTGCACGGGTTCGATGATGAGAGCCGCGACATCACTCTGATTCTTGAGCAGTGCCTCAAGCGCTTCGGGATCATTGAAGGGCACCTGCCGGGTATGCTTCACGAGATCGGCGAGCACACCGGCAGAATCCGGGACGCCCATTGTGGTTGCGCCCGACCCGGCCTTGACGAGCACCGCATCATGGGCGCCATGGAACCCGCCCTCGATCTTAACGATATCTTTCTTGCCGGTGAACCCGCGTGCGAGCCGGATGGCAGCCATCGTAGCTTCAGAACCGCTCGATACGAACCGGACCATGTCCATGCCCGGGTGATCGCCCGTGATCATCTTCGCAAACTCGGGTTCGAGCGGTGAGGGGGTACCGTACAGCCACCCGAAGTCCAGCTGGGCTTCCACAGCCTGCCGGACCTGCGGGGCCGCATGACCAAGAAGGAGCGGACCGTACGCCATGCAGCAGTCGAGCAGGGTATTCCCGTCAACGGTGGTCAGGTACGAGCCGCTCGCACTGGCGGTATAAAACGGGTACGGCTTTATCGCCCGTACCGGGCTGCTGACGCCGCCGGGCATCAGGGTCTTTGCGATAGCGAACAATTCGCTGCTGGTACTGCTGTTACTGTTTTTCATCAAGCCACCCGGCAACATCTGCCGCAAAATAGGTAATAATGAGGTCGGCTCCCGCACGCTTGATGCAGATCAGGCTCTCGATCACCGTCTCTTTCTCCTTTAACCATCCGCGCTCGGCGGCACTCTTGATCATCGAATATTCGCCGCTGACCTGGTAGGCGGCCACCGGCAGGCCAAGTTCGGCAACCCCGGCAAGGATGTCGAGGTAGAATCCCGCCGGTTTTACCATGAGGATGTCGGCACCCTCGTCCGCATCCATCTGCGATTCAAGGATCGCTTCCCGGCCATTGCCACAGTGGATCTGGTAGGTAGACCGGTCGCCAAACGAGAACCCGGAGCCGGCCGCTTCCCGGAACGGGCCATAGAGTGCGGAGGCAAACTTTGTGGAGTAGGACATGATCAGCACATCCTCAAACCCTGCATCGTCCAGCGCGGCACGCAACGACCCGACCATCCCGTCAAGCATGCAGGACGGGGCTATGATATCTGCCCCGCTCTCGGCATGGCTGCACGCGATCCGGTTCATCAGTTCGAGCGAGGGATCGTTGAGCAGGTCAGGGCCATTCCGTCCTTCCCCGACAATCCCGCAATGGCCGTGATCGGTATATTCGCAGGCACAGACATCGGTGATGACAACCATGCCCGGCACAGCAGATTTAATCCTGCGGACGGCCTGCTGCACGACACCGTTGGCGTCATGAGCCGAGCAGGCTTCCGGATCTTTTACTTTGGGAATGCCAAAGAGCAGCACGGCACGTATCCCGCGTTTCCAGAGATCTGCAGCAACCGCTGCAATCCCGTCAATGGGATAGTTGAACTGGCCGGGCATCGAATCGATGGGGCGGGGGGAACTGATCGTCTCGTTCACAAAAAGAGGAGCGATCAGATCGTCTTTTGTTATACAGCACTCACGCAGGAGTGGCTGGATATGCCGGGTACGTGTTCTTCTCATCCGTCGCTGGGGAAACATACTGGAAACAGGCCTCCTGCTATTCTGATGACTACAGTTTTAAGAACAATGGTATTTATGGTTACTTTATTCCCCGTCATGCACCGCCGGTCTCTAAGGGGTGGCTCTTTAAGGAGCAGGCAAGCCGGAGCGCACTGTTGACCATGTTGTGCAGGTCTTCCTGCGTGTACTTGTTGTTCTCAATAAGGCCCCAGTCCTTGGTGGTGTCCTCGTCATTCTCTCCCACCCAGGACGCGATGGCAACTTCTGGCGTGTGAAAACCCAGCCAAGAAACAAAATTTAAGAGATTGCCGGCCACATGCTGGATCCCGTCCACATGCCCGATGATGATGAGAGCAGCAACCTTGTTTGAGATCATGCGGTTGCCAAACCACGTGAACTGGTTCTCGATAGTGTTCATCCGCTCAATAAATTTCTGGATCAGGGCCGAATGGTTGTTCCACCGGATGGGGGTTGCAAGGATCATTATGTCGCACGCAAGCACGGCATCGTAGACGGTCTGCATCTGGTCATCGTCGTACTTCAGCGAGCTCTGGCAGGGATAGGTACAGTAATCCGGGTTCTCGGAATAGTTTCCCTCACAGTCATGGATAACGAGATCCTTGAGCCGCAGGAACTGCGTCTGGCACCCATACCCGGTATACAGGTCAAGAGCCCGGAGCAGGAGACGTTCCGATTTGCTCATCCCCGGCTTCTGCCGGCTCGAACCGGAAATTCCGAGGACATTGATCTGCCGACAGGTGTTCCGGTCCGGGACCGGGATGATGTTGAGGCCTAACTTCCTTCCGACCAGTGACGCAGGCATGAATTAATAATCCTTGGTCCTGATTATCTACTTATGGGTCTGTTCCGCAGGACCCCGGATGCGGGAACCTGCGGATCAATGGACGGGGGATGCCTGCGATGAACGAGAATCTGAAAAATATTGTTGAGGATAACAAAAAGAAGTGTATCTGCGAACCATGTCCTTCCTACACCGAGTGCATGCGGGCGGGCAATGAACTGCTGTTCTGCGTAACAGGAAAAAGCGCTGACTGCAAATTTGAGAAGCAGGGGTGCCTTTGCCCGACCTGCCCGGTAACTGCCATCCTTGGCCTGAAAAAGGCTTATTATTGTATCAAAGGATCCGAGGCGGAACAGAAATAATGAAGTCTGGCGGTACAGCTGGGCCGCAATCACAGATCACCCTGTTTTTTATGCAGGTCTGAGATAATCATAAGAATGCAGATATCCCGCTGTCTTTTTGTTTTCCTCATAGTATGTGCTGCACTGGTGTGTGCAGGGTGTACGCAACCTGCTTCCCCGGTGACTCCGGTTCCTGTGACCATAGTACCGGTGATGGCTACCCCGGGTAATGGAACCGCGCCGGTGATTGACCCCGCACCCCTGGGTCTCACGCAATCCGATCTCCCGCAGGGTTTTACCCTGGTGGAGAGCCGGACAAAAACCCCCTCCGAAATGCCCCGTCTTGCTTTGGATCTCGGCTGGCAGGGTGGCTACATGGCACAGTATACCGGCCCGGTACCGGAGGGAACCGGTACGTACGATATCATGCACTCCATTGCCATCTACCCGTCAGGCAAAATTCCGGATGTGATCGATTATTCGGTACAACAGGGACAGTCTGACAGTGACTTTGCCTATTCCGTTATCCCGGTCCCGGGACCCGGAGCACAATCAAGGGCATTTTCCGGGAGAATACGGGAGCAGATTCCCGGAAATGCCGGAATGACCGGTAACACCGGTAACACCGGTTCCCTGGTTACCAGCATGGAGAACCCAGATGGCCGGACAAGCCTGAAGACAAACTTTTCCATGATCATCTTTTCCCGGGGCAATACCTTTGAAGTGATCAAACTATCCGGGACCGACCCCGACACGGATTTCCTGGTCAATCTCAGCCAGAAAGCCTATGCAAAAATTCCCTGAATAATCTGAAAATCCCATTCTCTCTTTTTTCCGGGATATCCGACAGGATTCTCCCATTACCACAATTGTCAGAGGCGGGAGAGTGCCAAGGGTTGCCGGTACAATTCAGCCCGGTGGCAGCTGCCCCGAAAAGAAGTGAACTATTAATTTTTACCGGGCATTTTTTCGTTGTCGATCCGGTCGCCTTTGGTGACCGCTTTAATGAGAGCATCCACCATCTCAAGGTCCCCTTCTTCCGCACTGGAACGAATGGAAAAGGTCAGGTCAGTGAGCAGTTTTTTTGCCAGCACGCGGGAGAGGTCATCGACAACTTCCGCAGTTTTTGGATTTGCGGGGCCCAGGCGGGCAATCGCCCGGTCACGTTCCCGTATGCGCAACGACTCTGCCCACGTGTGCAGGGAAGCAAGGGCATCGTCGGCTGATTTCCGGTGCAGGTGACGCTGGAAGACCTCGAGTTCCTCATCGACAAAGGTATGGGCCCGGTCGGCTTCTGCCTTCCGTGTGCTCATCGTCTGTTCATTGATGCTGCGGAGGTTGTCGATGGTAAAGAGATGGACGCCATCGATCGTCTCGGCGCCTTCCTCGACATCCCGGGGCTGGGCAATGTCGATGAGAATAAGCGGGCGGGGGTGCCCTTCGACCGGCCAGCACCGGTCCTTCATGGCATGGGCGAGATCCTTCCGGTGAATGACCGGGTGCGGGGCGGAGGTGCAGGAGATCACGACATCGGAGAGCGTGATGTAATGGTAGAGCTCGGATAGTTTCACCGCTTTGCCGCCGATTTTGTTGGCGAGGTGGACCGCCCGACCGTACGTCCGGTTCGCCACGTACATTGCGGTCAGGTTCTTGGCCGCAAGCGCCTGGGCAACCAGCAGGCCCATCTCGCCACTGCCAATGACAAGGATATGCTTGCCCTCAAGGCTGCCGATCTCTGCTTCTGCGAGAAGCACCGCTGCCGAACCCACGGATACCGAACCCCGGTTGATGAGGGTGCGCTGCCGGACTTCGACGCCGACATGCACGGCCTTGTTGATGCAGGTCTCTAAGAAACTGCTTGAAGTCTGCGCTTCCTGCGCATCCGAAAGCGCCTTTTTGAGCTGGCCGATGATCTGGTCTTCCCCGACAATCATTGAGTCGATCCCGGATGCCATGGCAAAGAGATGGCGCAGGGCACCTTTCCCTTCGTGGATAAAGAACTCTTTTCGTCCCATATCATTCAGGAACGACCGGAGCTCGTCCACATCGCCTTCCACGATCACTTCCACCCGGTTGCAGGTCTGGATCAGGAGCACGCCACTGAACCGGGACGATGCAGCCTCAAGGAATTCTGCTTCCCCGGAGAACCGGAATGCTTCAAGATCGGTAACATTTGCGGTGTGATGGCTGACACCGGCAATAGCAAAGGAAATGTCCTCGGGTTCAGTCATGAAGGTACCTCTTATTTACCCGGTCCCATGCACCGGCAGGGTCCACAGACAGGTCAGTCCAGACCGATGTATCGTTGAGCACTTCCCGGAGAATCGCGTTCCGCTTTAACGGGTCCGGTTCCGTGCGTTTGAGTTCTGCCCGCAGGCGCTGCTGGAGGGCGATCATCCGGTCCATTGCCGGGAATTCATGTTCAAGGTGCTCACGGATAAAGCGGGACACCGCCGGGCTGCTGCCACCGGTGCTGATGGCAAGCGTATAGCCAGTACCCCGGGAAACCGAAGGCAGGATCACATCGCCCGGCTCGCCATCCGCGTTGTTGAACAGGATCCCCCGGTCCCGGCAGAGCCGCCCGATCCGGTTGTTCTGGGCTGGCTCAGAGAGTGCCCCGATGACAAGAAACGCCCCGTCAAGCATGGTTTCGATCGATGCATCGGTTTCCGTGCTGACATCGCATTCCCTGCGGGCTGCCGGCAGGTCCAGGATCTTCTGCCCGAATGAACGGCTCACGATAGTTACCTCAGCCTTACCGGCAAAATAGGCAGCCTTGCGTGCGGCCACCTCCCCTCCTCCGAAAATGACGATGCGCCGCCGGGAGCAGTCCACGAAGAGAGGAATCATCTGCTATTAGATAGAGCGATTATAGCAAAAACCCTGTCGTTATGTTCGTAAAATTTCCAGCCGTCACGCTATGGGTTCATGGACCTGTACCCGCTACCCGGTTCCCGGTTCCCGGTTCCCGGCTTCCGGCTCCATGAAACCGAAATTCTGTGCGGGCATACAAGCAGGGAGTTCCCCGAAATATTCGGCTCACGCCGGAGAAAGCGGAATCCGGGGCTCCCGACTTCGATATACTTAAATCATTTGAATTCCCACATTGTAGAGCACACTGCGCCGATAGTGTAGTGGTTATCACTAGGCGTTGCCAACGCCTAAACCCGGGTTCGAGTCCCGGTCGGCGCACTTCTTGTTTTGTATCCTTGTTTCAAGGAGCGTAGCATAATTTTTACACACTTTTCAAAAAAGAACAATAAATCATTTTAGAGTTGAAAATTTTAAAAACGATCTTCATTTTTAGGTCATGTCCAGATTGTAGTTTTCTCTTTCCCCTATCGATGTAGCCTGAAAAAATTATCAAAAGCAAATCGATAACAAATACGAAAATTAAAAATGCTGCACCATCTTGTTGGCCACTTGAAATCCAGACCCATGCGGAAGAAATAAATTTTGTATTTAAGAGAGCCCCCGCCTCAGGGCCTCTCCGAGGCACGGCGGGGCAATACGTTTTCAACAATTTAGTCATTGAACCGCCGCGGGGCGCCCTTCGGGGCGGCGGGGTGCATCGCAATCGTAAAAGAAAGAGTCCGGGTTTTTTTCACTATCGCTCCAGACAAATGATCGCTGATACGCAACAAATTACATTTGTCCCTCACTGACCCCCCTCAACTCATTACAACAATATTGAGGCATGGCCACACCGTTAAATGCTACAAATCCGATCCAAAAATCTAAAGGGTTGATGGGGGGTCAGTGAGGGACATTTCGCAATACAACGGCCCGGCCAGGCAGGCAATCCTGAAAATTACGACTACACACTTTCAGATCTCACCGTTCCCCACAAATCAAAGTGCCCCCACTGACCCCCCCCTTCCCTCGTCCGGCATTTACCCAACAACCTCATCGAGCCCACGCAATAACCATCATTAAGGCCATTGCGGGAACGCCCCATTGGGAGCGGCAGACCATCCTTAGTTGGGGGCATGGGAACATCAGCCCCCATCAGCACGAAAATAGTATCACCATTTCCCAGAGAAACAGAGCCTGGCTTTCGCTGGGGCAGAACACTACAGCGAAATAAACCCGATCAGAAAATAAAATTCCGGGAAAATGCTCTGAACAAAATTTCTACAAAATTCACAATCAAAAATAGTTTTTAAGATTCTGACATCACTTCTTCTTGGGTGCCGTCTTCTTAGCTGCTACCTTCTTGGGTGCTGCCTTCTTTGCAACTACCTTCTTAGGTGCTGCTTTCGCCGCTACCTTCTTGGGTGCTGCCTTCTTTGCAACTACCTTCTTGGGTGCTGCTTTCGCCGCTACCTTCTTGGGTGCTGCCTTCTTTGCAACTACCTTCTTGGGTGCTGCTTTCGCCGCTACCTTCTTAGGTGCTGCCTTCTTAACTTCCGGCTTCTTTACCGCTACCTTCTTTGCTGGTGCTGCCTTCTTTGCCGCTACTTTCTTCACAACTACCTTCTTAGGTGCTGCTTTCTTAACTTCCGGCTTCTTTGCCGCTGCTTTCATTGCTGCTGCCATGTGGTTTCCACCTCCTACCGGAAAGGGTTATATTTTGTGTTAATTTTCGAATTAATAAATATTTTGGTCGCAACACCATTTTTGAGCGTAGAATCGGGCTAAATACCCACATTGATTCATAGATTATGGCACGATCCGACCAGAAACCAATTATATGTCGGATAGTGAGCAAAATGCGCAATCCTGCAATTATCCTTCGGATTTACTTAAATCACGATATTCGGGCGATTTCAGTTTGCGGGTTTTCGTCGGTTTTTCATCGGTACAGAAATATGCGCTATCGTCTATTTTTCCCTTTTTTCGCAGAGTACCTGTCCAAACGACAACATTTATCGCCGATAACATCCCGGTAAGTGTATGAAAAGGCCGTTCGTAGTAGGACTTGCAGGAGCAATATTCGGGCTGATCACCGCGTTCTGGGTGATCTTTACTGCCACATCCGGCGAGATTATGCTTTCAGGCGTACAGGCCGCACTGTTTTCAAGCCTCGGAATGGGGGGTGCTGCAATCTCAATACGAGAACCACGGTTTGCCGGCTGGATGCTCATCTCTTCTGCGGCCTGGATTACCCTTTCTGTTCCCGTAGCCGGTACCTTATATCTCCTCTTCCTGTACGCGCCCGCAATCCTCGTGATGGCAGTCGCAGCCGTGCTCTGCTTTAGAGAGCCGGTAGAAGAATTCTCTGAAAATTTTGATGAAGATAATTCCCGGGAATAAAGACCGGAATACTTTTTTCCTGTCAGACTTTCGGAGGGTTCCCCCCGCCGGAAAACAGGATAATTTTAAAAAAAAACATCATTGAAATTGATGTAAAAAAATCAGAAAAAATTATTGTTTTTCGCCATCTTTGCCGGCATGAGTTTTTACTTCCGGGTTACCCGTATACAGCCGGATCTTTTCAAGAATTGAACGCGATACCAGATAGTTTCCTGCTGCAACGACAAGCACCAGCACGAGCGCATGCACGACAAGAGTTGCGTACTGGTTCCCGCCGGAGGTTTGCAGTGCATTCAGTCCATAGACAATCACGGCAAGTCCGGTTGCACCGATACTGATCAGGCATGACCTCACCGCAGTATACATCCGGCTCCGGGTATCGGGAAAGAGCAGGAGCCCGATCAGGCCGATCAGGCCGAAGCCGACACCAGCAAAGAGCAGCGCCCAAATGATAAGATCGATTATCAGCGAACTCATTGCTCTTCACTCCCGCCGGATTTCGCATATACCAGTGTGCCTGCAAACAGGATCACGGCGCTGATGATAGCAGCATCAAGGATGAAGAGATTGCCCGACGCGATACTAAAAACCAGTGCTGCGGCTGCGGCAAAGGTAATGGCCGCAGAAAAAGAGACCAGCCGGTCATTCCGCCCGGGCCCGGGAATCACCCTCAGGAGAGCGCAGAGCGCAAGAAAACCGAAACATATTGCTGCAAAAAACCAGGTGTCTATCATTTCTTAATGTAATGTGGGAAAGCGGGGTATTTATCAATACTGTCATCTCCCTTCCATTTTTATTTCCGCAGAACGAATGTATAGTCAGATGCCCCCGTCCTATCTTGGAAAGATCCTTTTACGCTGGTGCGATCACTGTCATGCACCGGTTCTTGCCGAAAAGTGTGCCTGTGGGGCAGATACCCGGAGTGTTCCGCTGACGCCACCGGGAGATGCCCGGCCCGCATTTCCTGCCGATATCGCGCTTATCAACCAGATCTATACCGACCATTTCGGAGCCCCGCTCATTCCGGAAGGCCATCTTGCGCTGCTCAACAAAGTGCCGGACCAAGACCGGATGGAAGAGATCATCGTGGGAGGTGGCATTGCCGGGATCATCCGGTATTTTCCCGAGCAGCGGCGCTGGGAACCGGTTCCCCGCCCGGAAGCCTGCCTCATCTTCACGCCAAAAAAGCGGTTTATCGTTGTCGATGACGGGGCAGTCCCGTTCATCCGCGACCAGGGCATGAGTGTTCTTGCACCGGGACTGGTATCCATTCATGAGGATGTCCGTGCCGGTGATGGGGTGTTTATTCTTACAAAGGACGGCACCTGCATCGCGGTCGGGCGGGCCAAAGTGGATGCTGCTGTTGCAGAAGGGATGGATAAAGGCCAGATTGTCCGGACCCGCAGGAATGTTGCATCCACTATCGTACCGGGCGCTGCAAGTTGGGCTGATGCCGTGCTGGCAAATGCCGAGGCCCTGAAAAAGACCGAGGCATCATCTATCCTCTTTGTCCAGGAAGTTGCCGGGCGCAACAAGGATCTGGTGGCCAACGTCTCGTACTCCGGGGGAAAAGACAGCCTTGCCACGCTGCTGGTCGTAACCAAAGCGATCGGAAAAGTCCCGATGCTCTTTGCCGATACCGGCCTTGAGTTTCCCGAAACCTATGCCAATATCGATGATGCAGCCCGGCACTACGGGCTTGAGCTTATCCGTTCCGATGGCAACTCAACGTTCTGGGAGACCTTTGAGCGGCAGGGCCCGCCCGCAGTCAATGCCCGGTGGTGCTGCAAGGTCTGCAAACTGACCCCGGTCGGCAAGTTGATCCGGGAAAACTGGGGGCAGTGCCTCTCATTTATAGGCCAGCGCCGGTACGAGTCGGCAGCCCGGGCGCAGAGCGAACGGGTCTGGCGCAACAAGAATGTGCGGGAACAGCTCTCCGCCGCGCCTATCCACAACTGGACCGCGCTCCATGTCTGGCTGTACCTGATGCAGGAGAAGGCACCGCATAATATCCTGTATGAACAGCGCCTGGACCGGATCGGATGTTTCATGTGCCCTTCGAGCGATATGGCATTAATACACATGATAGAGGACGAGTATCCCGAGCTCTGGAAAGGCTGGGTTGAGAAACTCGAACACTACCGGGATGCTCACGGGTTGCCCGCAGAATGGATCACGGAAGGGAAATGGAGACTGGTTGAGGGATGCGCAGATGACGAAGATAGCCATTATTGATTACGGACTGGGAAACCTCCGCAGCGTGATCCGCGGGCTGGAAAAAGCCGGGGCGCAGGCTGTAATTACCTGCGATGCTGATGAGATCGCATCTGCCGACGGGCTTGTCCTGCCGGGAGTGGGGGCATTCCATGAAGGCATGGATCAGCTCGGGAGTCTCAAAGAAACGGTCCTGGATTCCACCCGCGAAGTCCCCCTGCTGGGAATTTGTCTCGGTATGCAGATGCTCATGGAGACGAGCGAAGAGCACGGGGTTCACCAGGGGCTTGGCCTTATACCGGGAAGCGTGCGCCGGTTCCCCCGGATCCCCGGTATGAAAGTGCCCCATATGGGGTGGAACTCGCTTTCAATCACCAACAATGACCACCCGCTGTTTGCCGGGTTCAGTGGGGATGAGTACGTGTACTTCGTTCACTCGTATTATGCCGATACCACACCGGATAACATGCTCACGTCAACGGACTACATCTGCCCCTTTGCATCATCGGTAGGCAGGGGCACCACCTTCGGCGTCCAGTTCCACCCGGAAAAGAGCGGGACAACAGGACTTCGCCTGTTAAAGAATTTTATCGGCATGTGTTGATTTCGGTTGCTTTTTTCCCGGCCGGCACAGGATCAAAAGATACCATTTTATTTTCTGCCATTCGAAGCTGTAGTCATGAAACGGATCCTACTCATTGCTTTGTGCCTGGTATGTATCACCGGGACGGCATCTGCATATGGGCTTTACATGGACTGCGACGAAAGCGTCCAGGCGGGTCTCCCGCTGAAATGTTCCTTTGACAGCGATTTTCCCCCGGGAACTACATTCGATATCGTATTCTACCAGTCACTTACTACCGCAACTGAAGTCAGCCGACAGGCGTTAACTATCCAGGACAACAAGCTCACCCAGTACAAACTGCTGGATACCAAAGGCCTCCCTGGAGGGAATTATAAGATTGAGGTCCAGTACACCAGTAAAGGTGAGGCTAGTCTTCGATCAGATTCAAAGACTATGCAACTCGTAAAAATTATTGACCGTTCCAATGAGATCACCATCACGTCACCACTTACCCAGGATCCCGATGCAGCACTCCGTATCGAAGGATCTATTGCCAAACTGGGGAATGACGGGGTTAAAATTGAGGTAAGAGGGCCTGATGGCGTATTGTTCAACAACTGGATTGGTTCAAAAGCGACTATTCAATCCGGTGCCGGCACTTTTTCCAAGCTGGTAACGGTCACGGGGCCCGGGGAGTACGAGGTCATGTTCACTGATGCGAAAGGGTATATCGGAACAGTGACGTTCAATGTCGTGGCCCCGGCAACCCAGGTTATCACTACGATACCGACAACTACTCCGATACCTAAAACCACGAAAGCCCTGACCACGGTACCAACACCCTGGCCAACTGCCACTCAATCTCCGCTGTCACCAATAACAGTGCTCATCGGCATTGCCGGTACCGGACTTGCGGCAGTTTTCGTGATGAAACGAAAGTAAAAGAGAAATTTTTTAATTTTTTTGATTTTTCTCGTAATGAATACTCAAATCGAATCTATTTTTCATTGACTGCTTTATTCATGCTACAGCCGGGATTAATCCCATCGACACCCGGTACGTAGTTCTCTTTAATAATGGGGGCTGATGCCCCCATTCCCCAAACTAAGGATGTTCCGCCGTGCCTCGAAGAGGCCCTGATGCGGGGGATGCTCATTAATATCTATGAGTGTAAACCAGTTCGGTCCATACCTCATTTCAATTGAATCCGATTTTTTGACGATTTCAAAATGAACAAAAAAGGATTCCGCCACTATCGACGTTTCCAGAGATATGCCTCGTAACAGAGCAAGACAAAAATAATCATAATTCCACCTAAGAAGAATGCCAGGGCCATATCCGTATTGAGCGTGAACACGGAGGTTGCAGTCTCGGGGGGAACCTGAGTAACATAATTGATGATCTCTGGCGCCGGAACGGACGTGGGCGTGAAATTTGCAGCGGCTACGTCGGAAATTCCTTTTGCACCGGCTATCGGGGTGTCATGAGCAGTCGTGGCATTCGCTGCATACACATCGCCAACTGCTTTGGCATAGGAGCCACCCGACTCCTGCACGGACATACGGGGAATTGTATTCAGGCTGCTGCGCATCACGCTTTCGGAACTAAAGAGCGGTGACATAATGCCGATAATAACGGAACCAAATGCAACGATCCCGAATAATGAGGCATATTTCAGGAGCAGTGAACGCACATTGGACTGCCTGGGTGCGACAATGAGGAGCTGGTTGGTAAGCGAATAGAGTTTTACCTCACGTCCCTTGACACTGTATTTCGTCTCGGAAACCGAGATAAGACCGGCGTCGAGCAGATTCTCCACGTGGTATTTGGCCGTGGTCATGGGAATGGCGAGGCGTTCGGTGATGTCGGTCAGGCTCTTCTGGCCGTCAGAGAGGTACTGGAGGATATCACTTGCCGTCTGGCTGCCCATGGCTTTTGCTATCTTCTGCGCCCGTTCATCGCCCGGTTCTAAAAAAACAACATCCTCGGCCATGTTCATCCTTTGCGGTCAGCCCTGCAGGGCCGCAATAATGCGTTCGCGCCCGACTTTCAAGGCCAGGTCAACCTGGTTTGCATCCGGACCGCCGCCCTGTGCCATCGTGGGTTTGCCGCCGCCTTTTCCGCCCAGCAGGCTGCATACCTGCCCGATAATATCACCGGCATTGACCCGGGGTTCGCCGGATGCAAGTACCACTCTCACGGTTTCCCCGACTCCTGCTAGAAGAGCAACTCCGCCCTTTTCCGATACGGAAGTTGCCAGCTGGGCAAGCTCTTTCTGGGGGAGGTCGATGCGCTTGATGACGACCGGAATACCTCCCATGGATTCGGAAACAAGGGACTGCATCTCGAGCTCGACTACTTTTGCGCTCATACGCTCGATCTCTTTTCTCTGGTCTTTCCATTCCGAAAAGAACCGGGTCACGGTTGCTGGCAGGTTATCCGGCTGGACAGAGAGGACTTCTGCAGAAGAGGTGACGATCTGTTCGAGATGCTGCATGTAATAGACCGCAGCAACTCCTGCGGTAAATTCGATCCGCTCGATACCGTCCTGGATATGTTCGACCCGGATGATCTTGATGACCCCGACTTCCCCGGTGCTCCGGCAGTGGGTACCGGCACAGGCTTCGATATCACCGGCCACTTTGACAATCCGTATATCCCTGCCGGGAGGTACTCCTCCCTGGTACAGGGAAAAACCGTACTTCTGTTCGGCCTTGGTCCGGTCCATAGTAGAGATGTCAACCGGCTGGCTTGCCATGATCATGCGGTTTGCCGCAGTCTCTATCCTGCGGAGCTCATCGGGCGTGATATGCTTGAAATGCCGGAGGTCCATGCGGGAACTCTCGCTGCCTTTCTGGGCTCCTGCCTGGTGAATATGCGCACCGAGCACTTCCTTTGCAGCATGGAGGATGATGTGGGTGGCCGTGTGGTGGCGCATCAGGGACCAGCGCCGCTCCTCATCGATCATTCCCTTGACCCGGTCGCCGCGCTGGAGGACTCCTCCGCTGATATGGTGGAGGATCACTTCGCCGACTTTGATAACGTCGTCAACCCGGACCATGCTGTCGGAGCTGACCATCGTACCGGTATCTGCGGGCTGACCGCCGCCTTCGGGATAGAAAAGCGTCTGGTCGATGACCGCGTACCCGTCAAAGAAGTCCAGCACAACGGCTTCGAACTCGATATCGGACGACTGCTCGTAGTAGAGTTTCTTTGTGGGTGGCAGTCCCTGGACCCGCTCGTCGTACTTTGCCTTTGTATCCACTTCTGCTTCGGCTTTCGATTCGGAATGCATATCGGCAACCATCGAGTAAAAATTGTCGGGCAGGTCAACGACAGCGCCTTCTTTTGCTGCAATATCCTTGATCATCTCGGGCTGGATACCGTGCGAGTCGTACAGGGTGATGATCTCGCTGAGGGGCACCCGCTGGCTCTTGGCCTTGTACGTCTTTGCTATCTTCTGGACCGTCCGGGTTCCGCGTTCGAGCGTTGATGCATATTTTTCGGTCTCGCGTTCAACGATCTCGCGAACAACGCCGATATCCTGCTCGAACTTGTTCATGCCGATGATCCGGGTCTGCTGCTCGATCAAGTCCGCGAGCGGCTCTTCGATCTTGAGATCGGTCATCATCCGCAGGGTCCGGCGGATAACGAGCCTTGCAAGGTAACCTTCCCGAACATTGGAGGGCACGATACAGTCGCCGAGCATGTAGGCAAGGCACCGGGTGTGATCCACCGTTGCGTACACCTTCTCGATGGGCGTGATCATCCGGTCGAGTTTTTCCGGCGAGATATCGATCGCTGCGGCCACTTTCTTTCTCAGCTGGAAGAGATTGGTACCGGAGATATCCATGAGGCCGGCGAATTTTGCATTGAGCGAGAGGAGCTTGGTGTACTCCTTATTGTCAAGCATGTGGGAGAGACCGGCAGCCCCCATGACATGGCTCACCATCTCCGGGAAGACGGCATCGTAGATCGTGGGCGAGCCTTTCGAGGCCCAGACCAGGCGTTCCAGCCCGTAACCGGTATCGACAATACGGAGCTTCATCGGGTAGTACATCTCGCCCTTGAGATCGTACCCCGGCTGATCGGTCTTCTGGCGCCCGAGGCTCATGAAGACGAGCGTGGCGATCTCAAGACCGCCAATAAGTACCTCGACACTGGGGCCGGCATTCCCGCCGCCAATCCACGGGCTCTCCTTAAAGGTGACCTTGTTGAGATCCCCGCCAATGGATGCGATGAACTGGTCGCAGAGCTCGACAGTCCGGTCCTTCCAGTAGATCTCCTCGTTGGGCGTGTTGAAGGCGTGGTGTGCCATCATCTCGAAGGTGGTGAGGTGTCGCCCGGACCTGCCGACCGAGTCGAGGTCATTGAGCCGGATACAGGGCTGGGCAATGGTGAGCGGATTGGCCGGCGGGGGGACGATCCCGCTGGTCACGAATGGCTGGAAATCCGCAATCGATGCGATGGTTAAGTAAATATCGTCTCTCCATCTCGCGGCAACCGGGTAGCGTTCGATCCGGGTGTGCCCCTGTTTTTCAAAAAAGGAGAGGTACGCCTCGCGCATGGTATCGAGGTTGTGCGTCTTAAAGACCGGATCCCCGATAAAATTGTACGGTTCACAGGGTGCATCGCCACATATCTCACGTGCACTGTCCCGCGTCCAGAATGCAGATCCGCAAACCTTACAGATCTTGCGGACCATCCCCTGTTCTTTAAAATAATCCAGCTGGTATTCCTCTTCGAGCATGAACCACCACTAATCGTCAGTACAGTTGATTATGAACGCTAATTAGTGTATTGTCTCATACCTTGCCCGGGCCGGGTTTCCTGCCAGGTATGGTCCATCGGTCCCGGTCCATTCATCAACCGGTTCGGCAAAGCCGGCGCCCCCCGACCTGTACCGTTAAAGCAAAAGGATTTCTGAAGAAGAAAGGCAGATCCTTTTTTCTTATCGCTTAAACCCGGTGCGTGAAAATGTGTGCCGAAGAGGACCACAAAACTAATGTCATACACCGCAGAGTCTTGTGTATGGAGGCTCAAACTGAGAAACATTTTGATAAAGCTGCAGATTTTGCCAAGCTCGGGGATCTCGAAAAGGCGATAGCCTTGTTTGACAAGGCGCTTGTCCTTGAACCCGAAAACGATATGGTATGGGTTCTCCGGGGATCCCTGCTGAGTGAACTCGGTCGATACCCGGAAGCTCTCGCATCATATGACAAGGCGCTTGCCATCCGGCCAGACTATGACGTGGCATGGTATAACCGGGGCATGGCATTGCGCAAACTCGCACGGTATACCGATGCAGTTACCTCTTTTGACCGAGCACTAACCATCAATCCTGCATTTGCCAATGCAAAAAAAGACCGGGAAATGGCGCTGCAGGAACGGGATAATGCCCAGGGCAGATAATCGGTAATGAAGATATCTTCCTCTTCCCTCATTTGAGTTGATCAACGTACCAGGAATCGACCGGTATGAACTGGCCGGTCAGAAATGCGATCCGCACCGCGAGGAGGTGCCAGCAGCTCCGGCCCCGGTACAGGAAATCCCGGCAGGTGCAGAAATCCTCATCCACGACATACTCAGCCGTCCTGCCTTCGACAACAAAGAAATCCCGGTACTGCTTGACCTTGCCGGCATCAATAGCCGCTAGAGCTTTTTTCCCTTTATCTCCAAACGCAGTCTCGATCTCTTCGCGCAGGGATGCGTCCAGCGCGTGTTTATCCTGGATCCGTTGCCAGAGATCGCTCATAGGATGGAACGGACCCGGGGGGGATCATCAATATATTGCCAGCCTTTCCGGGCAGCAAGGCGGCGCATGGCCGGGGCTTCGAGTGCATAATGGGTTGCTTCAATGCAGGGCAGGGGTGCGGAACGAAAAACCGAGTGTTTGAGTTCGGCAGACAGGAAAGCATCCGCCCCTGCCAGCTTTGCTTCAGCAAGGAATGCCGGATCAAAACCACTGCCGGCTATAACCGCGAGACGCGACAGGGAGGTGAGTTCTCCCCATACGCGGATGTTTCCCCCCAGGCGCCGTGACAGTTCATCGATGGTGAGGGGGCAGGTACCAATGAGGCCCAGCGAGAGCGGGACTACATCCGTTAAGGTGAGAAGTTCTGCCAGTGCATCGTTCACACCTTCAGGAGCGCGATCGAAGTTGGTGTGCATGACATAGAGGTTCATATTTGCAGCAAGCAGCTGGCGCATCAGCGATGCGGTTGGCCCGGTGAGCGCAGTAACCGGCGTCCATAACGGGGTGTGGTGGACTACGAGCATATCCGCTCCGGCATCAACAGCCTTCCTGACCACTGCAGCGGTCGCGTCTAACGCACAACAGACCGTGCCGATCTCCGGCCTGCCTTCGACAACCAGGCCAATCCTCCCGCAATCGAACTCCTCGGCTAGTGTGAGCGGGGCGAGCCGTTCCATCTCCTCAATGAAGGCACGCAGGTGCATACAGGTGATTGGGCGTTGGGAGTTAAAAATTTAATATTACTAATAGTAATAACGATTGTATTAAATATGCATTAAAGCATATTTCTGGATATGCACAAGTCGATCAGCCAGATCAATGAGCGGATCCGTGACGGCAGTGCGCGGGTGGTTACCGCAGAAGAGATGCCCGCGATCGTTGCCGAGCTCGGCGAACAGGGAGCGCTGAAAGAAGTGGATGTGGTCACGACCGGTACGTTCGGTGCGATGTGCTCATCCGGCGCGTTCTTTAATTTCGGCCATGCGGAACCCCCCATCCGCATGGAGCGGATCTGGCTGAACAATGTCGAAGCATATGGCGGACTTGCCGCAGTTGACACGTACCTCGGTGCAACGCAGCAGTCCGATACCCGGGAAGATGAGTACGGCGGTGCGCATGTGCTCGAGGATCTTGTTGCCGGAAAATCTGTGGAACTCCGCGCAAGTTCCCGCGGCACGGACTGTTACCCGCGCCGCACGATCACCACCGAACTGCTGCTGGAAAACTTAAACCAGGCAACCATGTGCAACCCGCGCAATGCCTACCAGCGCTACAATGCTGCAACCAATACTACCGATCGCACCCTTCACACGTACATGGGAACGTTGCTGCCCGGGTGCGGCAACGTTTCGTTCTCGGGAGCGGGACTGCTCAACCCGATCTCGAATGACCCGAATTTCCGGCTGATTGGCAGCGGGGTCCCGATCTTCCTGTGCGGTGCACAGGGCATGATAGTTGGTGAGGGAACCCAGCATTCTCCCGCCGGCGGGTTCGGTACACTGATGGTTACCGGTGACATGAAACAGATGTCGCAGGACTATTTGCGGGCAGCGACAATGACCGGTTATGGGGTTACCCTGTACGTGGGGCTTGGCATCCCCCTGCCGGTACTTGATATCGACGTGGTGCGGGCAACTGCCGTGCGGGACGAGGATATCAGTGTTGACATCCTTGATTATGCGGTTCCAAGCCGGAGCCGGCCCGTGATCCGGAAAGTGAATTATGCCGAACTGCGCAGCGGTTCTATTGAACTGAATGGCGAAGAAGTAAAGACATCATCCCTGTCCAGTTTCCGCAGGGCACGGAAAGTGGCGGCAGAGCTGAAAGGCTGGGTTGAACAGGGAAAGATGCAGCTTGCTCTTCCGACGCGCCCAATCGATGCCAAAAAAGTTTCACGGCCCATGCACCAGACCACGCAGGGCCCCCGGGTCCTCGATATTATGGACCGGCAGGTCGTCAGCATCCGCGAAGATGAAGAGATCAAGACCGCGGCAAAAAAACTGCTCAAAGGTGAGACCAATCACCTCCCGGTTATCAACGCAGCCGGTATCCTTGTCGGGATTGTAACCACCTTTGATATCTCGAAGGCCGTGGCAAACCCCGGAAAAGCGCATCTTGTCAAGGATATCATGAAGACCAAGGTGATCACGGCAAAAACGGATGAGGCTGTTGACATCGCGGTGCAGAAACTTGAGCAGTATAACATCAGTGCACTGCCGGTCGTTGATGCAGAAAACCGGGTGCTGGGTATCCTGACTGCGATGAATCTCGGGAAACTCTTTGGCGGGAGGTGGCTGAAATGAAACTGCTGGTAAATTTTTCACGCGGAAAGGGTAGGAAGCCGATTATCGCGCAGGTTGTCCGGGATACCGGTGTGCTCATCAATGTTGAGCGTGCCGTAATTGATTCCTCCGAAGGCGAGGCCCTGATCGATGTACCGGATGACCAGTGCCAGCTTGTACGCGATTCGATGACCAGCATGGGCGCAACCGTCCACCTTCTCGAACACGGGATAAACCTGGATGAGAGTGAATGTGTTGACTGCGGGGCCTGCATCAGCATCTGTCCCCGCGAAGTCTTCTCGTTCGATCCTGACTGGAAACTCACCCTGGATGAGAAACGGTGCGTGCTCTGCGGCAAGTGCGTTGACGCCTGCCCGTCCAATGCCCTGACGCTGCCGGTATGATCCGCGAGCGGTTCGCGTACCGGCAGACCTTTGCATCCATTCTTGCAGAGACACCGGAACACATTGAGGCGGCTAAAGCAGGAATGCTTGCAGCACGGCAGGTGCTAGAAGCATACATTGCCCGCGATCCTTTTTTCTCCACTACGTTCGATCCCTACACGCCGGACTCGGACGATCTGATCATCACAAGGATGGCAGACGCAACCCGGGCGGCAGGAGTCGGGCCAATGGCAGCAGTTGCCGGCGCGATTGCATGGGCGGGCATCGAAGCCATGCAGGAAGCCGGGGCAGTACTTGGGGTGATAGACAACGGGGGGGACATCGCGCTCATCAGCGACCGACCGGTGCGGGTAGGCGTACATGCCGGTGCCGCTGCACTCTCCAACCGGATCGCCTTTGTGGTCCCGCCACAGGATTCTGTTCTCGGTATCTGCACCTCTTCGGCCACGGTGGGCCCTTCCATTTCTTTTGGCGTGGCCGACGCAATTACGGTCTTTGCCCGCAATGTTGCCCTCGCAGATGCATGGGCTACTGCGGCCTGCAACCAGATACGGCCGGAGGATCTCTCGGTGCTGGACCAGATCAATCCCAATGACGTGCGGGGAATATTTGCCATCATGGGAGACCAGCAGGTTACGTGGGGCGAGCTGCCGCCACTTGTGCGTGCGGATGTGGACGAGCGGTTGATCAGTGCTGGGGACCGGTAGGGATAAATATCTTACAACGGGTAAAACAGGTAAAAAATTTCGGTTAATCCAACAGGCAATCAGAAACTGCCGGTATCCCGTTACCGGTATTCCGGGCTTGCCAGAAAAACCCGGCCCTGTTCATACGCAGATTTGCCGGTGAACGTAGCAACGGTCTTATCGCCATCGCTGATAACAATGATCGGTTTTGCATCCCGGATGCCAAAGAACATCTCCAGGAGATCGGTATCTTCAATCATAAGGCCCCCGCGAAGCGCAGATGCCGGTTCAAGGTCAAGCCGTTCCTGCACCAGTATATCAGGTTCGAACCGGAAAAAGTAATAAAAAACCTGGTACGCGTTCAACTGGTCCGATACTAAAAGTTCGTCCCGCACGGGCTGTTCAAGCGCATCGATACCCCGGGCAAGCAGTGCCACGTCATCATCGGCAGATTCCAGCAGGTGATCCGCAATGGCAACAAGCCGGGAATACGGGATACCCGCCTCTTTCTCACTCATGAGCAGTCATTGGATGCGGACGCATAAAACATCGAAGTATGGGGAACCCGGCCGGAAGGATCCCGGCACAATCCTTATTCTCCATTATGGGGAATGTGTAAAGGTGAAAGATGAGGATATCGACTGGATGATCTACCATATCATTGCCTGCAAACCGGTAGTACCACGGGAAAGCCTTGCTACCGCCAGCGGACTTGATGCAGCAACAGTGGAGTCCTCGCTTGCCCGGCTCCAGCAGGCGCTCCTGATCGAACGGACCGGAGATTCGGTGCGGGCGCTCAGCTTTGGCGAATCGCTCATAAGAAGCCAGGTTAAATATTCAGACGATCTCCCGTTTATTATCGAAAACGGCTTGATAAAGGAGAAGAAACGAACATGACAACACACGAAGTTGCCATCCTCCGCATCGGTCACCGTCCCGAGCGCGACCAGCGGGTGACCACGCATGTCGGCCTCACGGCAAGGGCCCTGGGTGCAAAAGGTATGTACCTTGCCGCTGCCGACAAAGGGGTGGTAGAGAGTATCGGGGATGTGGTGGAACGCTGGGGCGGCGAGTTCTTCTGCGAGGATAACGTGAAATGGCGCTCCTGCATTAAGGACTGGAAGGCGCAGGGGGGCGTTGTCGTCCACCTCACCATGTACGGCCTCAACCTGCCCGATGTGATTGCCGAGATCAGACCGCACACCAAGATCCTCGTGATTGTCGGTGCCGAGAAAGTACCGGGAGACATTTACGGGCTTGCGGATTACAATGTGGCAGTCACGGGCCAGCCGCATTCCGAGATATCGAGCCTCGCACTATTCCTTGACAACCTTTTCTTAGGCAAAGAGTTTGCCTGCGAATTTCCCGGCGCCAAGATACAGATTATTCCGACACGCGTGGGGAAACAGACGGTGGAACGGTGAAAGGGCGGGTACTGGTCGCGGGCTTTGCAACACGCCATGTGGCGCAATCCGCATTCCATGCAGGCTATGAAGTCTGTGCAGTGGACCATTTCTGCGACCAGGACCTTTCGTGGTATACCAAAGACCGGATAACGTTCGAAGACCTTGCGGATCTTCCGGATGCGATGGACCGGATGAGCAAGCGGTACGCTTTTGATATGCTCGTCGTCACCTCCGGCGCAGAAGAGCTGCCCAGTTCCATCCCGCTCTGCGGGACTGACCGTCAGCATGTGGCACGCTTCATGGACAAACTGGATATCCAGCATTTTTTCGAAGCGAGCAAAGTAGCAGTTCCCCGGCTTCTTGGAGGGGGAGAATATCCTGCCATGATCAAGCCCCGGCGCGGGGCCGGCGGCTGGCGGAATGCCGTAGTCGGGACCGCTGCTGAACAGAAAACATGGGAGACGCTCTACCCGGAGGTGGAATATATCCGGCAGGAAATGGTTGCCGGGATTCCGGCAAGCGTGTGTTGTATTGCGGACGGGAAACATGCCCGGGCGATCACGGCAAACGAACAACTCCTCCAGGGCAAAGGCGATGCCTCGTTTGGGTTCTGCGGGTCTATCACGCCGTTCGAGCACCCGCTTGTCGGGCGGATGATGCACGAGGCTGAGCGTATTGCCGCAGCGAGCGGGTGCACCGGAACGGTGGGGATCGATTTTGTTGTCTCCGATGACCAGTTGCACGCGATCGAGATCAATCCCCGTTTCCAAGGGACGGTCGATACTGTTGAGCGGTCGCATGGATGCAACCTTTTCAAGTACCATGTTGACGCATGCGCAGGTATCCTTCCCCCATCAGCCCCGGTGAAAAAACAGGTTGCCGTGCGCAGCATCCTGTTTGCGGACAGGGATTGCACTATAAAAGCCGATCTCACCCACCTGCGTTCCTGTATTGCCGATATTCCACACCCGGGTGATTCTTTCGAGGCAGGACAGGCTGTGGTCAGCGTCTATGGCTGGGGTGAGACCCGCGATGCAGCAGTTTTGTTGCTGGATAAACATATTAGCACCGTTAAACAATACATACGGTGATGGTTCCTGCAAACGACGTGCTTGAAGATCCGGCAGTACGGGCATATCTTCACCGCCTGGTTGGCGATGATGGGCTTAACCTTCTTGAACGGTTCCCGAAAGAAGGCGAGCACAGTGATGAAGACCTTGCCGCAAGTACGGGTATTAACTTAAATATCGTGCGGCACACGCTCTACACCCTGTACGAGAAACGGCTGGCCGAATATCACCGCATCAAGAATAATGAGACCGGCTGGCTTACCTACCTCTGGCAGCTGCGCCCGGATCATATCTTCGATGCTATCCGCGAGGATATGGGACTCGTGCTGGAAAAACTCTCGCGGCGCGAGAAGTACGAAGAAGAGAATGACTTTTTCATCTGCAAGGACTGCCACCTCATCTTTACCTTTCCCCTTGCCATGAACAGTGATTTCAAATGCCCTGCCTGTGAGCAGCCAATGGGACACTTCGACAACGAAATGCTCCTGAAATCGCTCAAACTCCGGATCGACTCGATCAAAAAGTCGCTCGGCCATGCCTGATCAGACAACCGGAAAATACGAAAAAATACTGCGCGATGCCGGTTGCAGCCCAAAAGTGATAGCCCATTGCAGGGCGGTGAGGGATTGTGCGTGTGAATATGCACAAGCCAACCCCTCTGTGGATTTTTCTCTTGTAGAAGAAGGTGCCATGCTGCACGATATCGGCAGGGGAACCACGCACTCGATTGCACACGCACAGGTGGGTGCCGATCTCCTGCGGGCCAAAGGTTTTTCTGAAAATGTTGCCCGTATTGTCGAATGTCATACCGGTGCCGGGCTGACTGCTGACGAATGTTCACTGCTGGGATTAATTCCCAGGGATTGTATTCCCACCACACTGGAAGAGAAGATCGTATGTCATGCGGACAACCTGTGTGCCGGTGCCCACCGGATGAGCATTGAACAGAGTATAAGTTCGGTATCCCACCTTCCCCATAAGGTGAGAGAGCGGATGTACAAGCTCGCAACCGAAGTCGAGCTGCTCTGCAAATAAAAAAAATCCTTTTTCACACGAATTAGATAATAACCTGTTTTACCTGCGGCAGTGCCCGGATCTTTTCAATAACGCCCATAGGTAAAGGCTCTTCAACGATAATCACGAGTTTGGGTTCTTCGGAAAATTGCGGGTCGGTAACAAATATCTGCCGTATGGAAAGGAGATGATCCGAGAGGACGCGGACGGCTGCACCGACAATCCCGCGCTCATTTGCATCCTTGGGTAGTACCGTAATTACCGTAAACCCGAGTGATTCTGCCACCTTGCTCAAGTCCGGGGTTGCCCGCATATTGAGGAAGATATCCTTAAGGTGGGGGTGCTCCAGAATGCGACGCGCCGTGGAATCGACAACCCGCCGGTCCGAACCGATCGCTTTTGCAACAGCTGTTGCCGGCACCTCGATACCATTGCAGCTTATTCGCCCGTCTTCGGTCACCCCAAAACCGTTTTCAAAAAGGAACCGTACCACGCGGCTCTGGGAAGGTGAATCGGCAAATTCATGGATGATATCTGACCACATACTCACCACTGGGAAGGACGCATATAAATATACATCTATGCAGATCCGGATTCATCAGCGTACAGGAAATGGATAACGAAAAAAAGTGCAGAACGAAAAAAAACAGGCAGAAACCGTTTCATGTCTTCTCCGACTGAAAAGCCGCAAAACAGGGCGCCGATATAACATAACATTCTTTTAGATTGACAACCTCTTTGTTATGGCACAAAAGCGAGGGTAGCCAAGCCAGGTCAAAGGCGCTAGGTTGAGGGCCTAGTCTCGTAGGAGTTCTTGGGTTCGAATCCCATCCCTCGCATGCGGTTTTAAGTTTTTTTCCGGGTAGCGAAGATGATCGATTCTTAAAAAGAAGTTCTATAAAAGTCATTTTTACCCGGATAAAAAATAGTCACGAACAATACCGGCATTGCTCTTGTCACCACCCCCTGCACCAGCACCTGCATCGCCAGTTACGGATACGGAGTTTCAGTCACCTGCGGCATTCACCAGAAGAGTTGCCACAGAGATTAATCCTGACAGCTGGCGGGCCTATGCAGGCATCGGATATCACTGAGATGATGAAATGATTCGGAGTAAATATGGGATACCGTAGCCCGTATTCCAATGGCATATATTCAATTAAAAAAAATTGCTGAATCCGGGAAATTACCGTTCGATCAGATGAATATGCTCATCGGTTTTTTTCGCCAGATCCCCTTGTCCCTGCAACCGGGCCACATCCGACATCGCCTCGAGCACATGCACGGATTCTTCTAAAAAGGAGAGAATGTCGGCAGGGAATACTTCGATCCCGTACTCATCCTGCAGGAATACCGCAATCTGCCGGTGGTCAAGCCCGTTCTCGCGGAGCTCGATGACTTTTTTTGAAAACTTTTTTTCCGGGCAGCCGCAGAGGGGCGAGTCTTTACAGTTACAGCGAAGAAAATCATTAAAAAAAGCAAGGATCTGGTCTCTCACACCATAATCAAGTGAATCATAATCAAGGCGCGAACAGAGTGCTTCGAGCATGGTGCCGGAAAAAGCAAGCTCAGGAAGGCGATAGCCCGTAAGCCGCTCAATTTTTTTTGCATTCCGGAACCGTGCCCGGTCAGCGATCAATCCTCGTCTCCCGTTGACTCATCGAAGTTCTTTAACGAAGTCATTGCTTCGCCCATCCGTTCGCACTCGATCAGCCATTCATCAAAGAGCGAAGTCGATTCAACATCATCTTTCACATATTTACTGCAACAGGTTGCCCCGTCGATGACCGCAGCACCGATGTTCGATACGGTCTCGAGCGCTTTTTCCATATCCTTCTCAACTTCGGCCTTGCCTTTCTTGACAAGGGTCTTGATGTCCTTGTCAAAGCCACCGGCAAGGTAGAGCCGGCAGGAAGCAAAGAGGGCAAGTTTGGGGAGCTGGAGGATCTGGACAAGTTCGCCAAGTTCACCTTCGGGTGAAGGTGACATCACAATCGCCTCGACCTGCGAGAGCTTGTCAACAGCTTCTTCAAAGCTATATCGCTTGTTCTGGTAGAGCTTGATGATCTTCAAGACCGACACGGTGATGTCGACAGAGAATCCGTCAAGGATCCGGAATCCTTCGGGAAGTTCCTCGCTCTTGGGGTCAGCTTCAAAGCTTGCTTCCTGAAGAGACTTTAACCAGTTGTCCCAGCGTTCCTGGTTGTAAAATATATAAAACAACTTCAGTGGTTCAGCCTCGATTTTCTTAGTCGCCTTTTTCGCCATTTCAGTACACTATTCACTCTCCTGATTAAAGGATTTCGTTGTCTGGATGGTTATCCGGTACGAAAATGGCTGGCTTATCGTACCGGAAAAAGAGACCTGAATAAAAAACGAAAGATTACCGCCAATGGTTATCTCCCTTGAATATCAATAGTTCTGGGAACATGCAAACCGGTGAGCACAACAGTAGTCCAAAACGGTTAGTGATGGCAAGGTACGGTGAGTTGTTTTTAAAAAGCGAGCCGGTGAAACACCATTTTATCGGGCTGCTTTTACGAAACATAGGAAAAGCGCTCACCGCTTCAGGACTACACGGCCATTACGAAACACCCCGGGGACGCATCCTGATCTATGGCGAGGAGCCGGAAAAGATTGCCGACATCGTATCCCGCATTTTTGGAATCGTTGATGTAAGTATCTGCACCAGGACCGGCGGAGATCTCGAGGATCTCTGTGCAGCGGCAGTCACCCTCGCAAAAGGACACCTCTCATCGGGAATGGGTTTTGCCGTCCGGGCAAAACGCCAGCAGAAGACCGGGCTCGACAGCCAGGTGCTGGGTGCGCGGATCGGTTCTGCGATCTATGAAGAGATCCCCGGCCTGCACGTTGATCTCGATCATCCTGACTACGAGGTTTTTGTCGAAGTCCGGGATTTTGGCGGACTTGTGTACGATTCCCGGATCACCGCACCCGGTGGATTGCCCGGGGGAACGCAGGGACGGGCGCTGGTCCTGCTCTCCTCGGGCATTGACTCACCGGTGGCATCGTGGCTTGCCATGAAACGCGGGTGCGATATCACCCACCTGCATCTTGACGGCGGGCGCTGGGCAGGGTGTGATGTGAAGGCCGCGGCAATCGATAACCACCGGCGACTCTCGCGCTGGTGTGCCGGCAATCCGCTTATGATGGTGATTGCCAACAGCGAACCCCTG
The DNA here is from genome assembly GCA_002839675.1 of Methanomicrobiales archaeon HGW-Methanomicrobiales-1. Lineage (NCBI taxonomy): Archaea > Methanobacteriati > Methanobacteriota > Methanomicrobia > Methanomicrobiales > Methanomicrobiales archaeon HGW-Methanomicrobiales-1. Next base: position 1,146,612 of record PGYM01000001.1, read on the forward strand.
TATGACCGTATGCAGGAACTCCGGATACCGCCACGCTACCGGTGCGTGATCTGCAAGCGGTTTATGCTACAGGTTGCATCCCGCCTTATGCAGCACGAGGGTGCACTCGCGGTTGTCACCGGGGAAAACCTCGGGCAGGTCGCATCCCAGACGCTTCCCAACCTTTCCGTCATCTCAGAGGGGACAACGGTGCCGGTGCTTCGCCCCCTTATCACGTACGACAAGGAAGAGACCATCACCCTTGCCCGCCGCATAGGCACGTTTGACATGCATCCCGGTGATCTTGCGTGCCGGGCCGTACCCAAAATGCCGGCTACTGCGGCTGTTCTGGAAGCCATACTTGAGTGCGAACAGAAGATGGATATCGCAGCTATTGTCGATCACGCGTGTTCTGAACTGGAGTATGTGACTGCGCTGAACAGCGAGATCGTTCCGGGAAACTAAAATCCCGCCGGATGTTACCTAAGATTTTTTTTTAGAGACGCCGTTTCCGGTAACGTTACATATGCAGGGAAAAACCCGTGCAGGTTATATTGCACCCCATGAATCCGGTGAGCTGGCTGAACATTGTGATTATGCAAATGTTCTTCTAAAATCCTGTGCAGTCTGCCCGCGCCGGTACCGGGTTGAATTGATAAAAAATGAGAAGAGGTATTGCCGACCCGGACTTCTCCGGTTAAACGTACGTCAACATCATGGTCCAGTATCTCCCTGCGTGGCGTGCATGCGGTCCGGGAACCGGATCATTACTCATTTCCCTAAACCGGAGGATCACGCCCGATGAGGGCAGGTTTGCCATTCGCTGCGCTTGTAACTCCGGACTCCACCGGGGATTTAAAAAAAAATCAGAGAAGTTTCTCGACATGCCGGATAACGGTTTTTAACGCTTTGACCCGGGCATACCATTTCTCATCAGACTCGATGACAACCCAGGGAGCATACGGAGTGTTCGTCCGGGCCAGCATCTCCTCAACAGCACTATCGTATAACTCCCATTTCTCCCGGTTTCTCCAGTCCTCATCAGTGATCTTGTACTGCTTGAGCGGATCTTCTTCCCGCTGTTTGAACCGTTTGAGCTGTTCGTCCTTGTCGATTTCGAGCCAGAATTTCAGTATCCCCCCGCCACTGCTCTCAACATAATCCTGCTCCATTTCATTGATTTCCTGGTATGCCCGCTGCCATTCATTTTCCGAACAGAACCCTTCTACCCGTTCGACCATGACCCTGCCATACCAGCTGCGGTCATAAATTGCAACATGACCGGCAATGGGGAAATATTTTACAAACCTTCTCAGGTAGTGATATTGTTTTTCATCCTCATTGGGTGCTGCAATGGGGATCACATCATATCCCAATGGATTCATGAGCCGGGCTACCCGCGTGATATTGCCGCCTTTTCCGGCAGCATCCCAGCCCTCATAAACGATAATGAACGGGATCTTTCGCTTGAAGAGAAGGGAATGAAGTTCCAGCATCTCTATCTGGAGATCTTTGAGTTTTTCCTGACAGTCTTCCTTTGAATAGGATGATTTGGATGAGGAACTTCGCTGAACCGGCACTTTTGGGGGTTTTTGGATACTTTTGCTCTTTCCTTTTTTTGATTGTCCTTCCTGGGCTTCCAGGATTCTTTTTTCCAGCGTTTTTATAAGCGAAGTGTAGATTTTCAGAATGGTGTATTTCCGGTCAGTTGATTCAATGACGTGCCAGGGGGCAGAACCGGTATCGGTATTTTCTATGAATTCATCGATGACGGGCAGGTATATATCATAATGGTGATGGAAATCCCAGATGCGGGGAGTGACAAGCCATGCGGTCAGCGGGTTTCGCTCCCGCTCAAGCAGGCGCATCTTCTGTTCTTCCTTGCTGATGTGTAAAAAATATTTGAGGACCACCGCACCATTATCGGCAAGCTGGCGCTCGAAATTATTGATAGAATTGATCTTGTCTTTCATTGTTTTTTTCCAGCCAATGCTGGAGAGTTTCTCAGCAAGAGCCCGGCTGTACCAGCTGCGGGCAAAAATTGCTATCCTCCCGTTTGAGGGAGTCCGCAGCCAGAATCTCCACATGAATGGCCGGGCCCGTTCCTCATCGGTGGGATTGTCAATGGCATGCAGGTTGAAACCACGGGGATCTAATGACTGGATGATCTCAGCAGTGGACATGGAGATGCCCGCCGCATTCCACCCTTCGATCACGACAATAACCGGGATATTCAGGTCGCGAAGTGTCCTCTGGAGGATTCCCAGTCGCTCTTTTAAAGGACCTATTGATTTTTCAAAGGATTCATCATCGATTGTCTTGGTCAGGTCCAGCTTTTCAAACACCCATATCAGCTCCCGCAGATGTACTCCAGGGTTTGGAATAATTACATCGAATCGTAGGGTACCCACAGTTAATATAACTACCAGTGAATCCGTGAAGGATTTCCGCAATTCGCATAACTTACCGGAAATTGAGAAAAATATCAAATAAATTTAAATAAGCAAGAACGCATTTGCCTTCCATTTATGTAGTACCGTGTTGAATGAAGATCTGGATTTGATTCATTATCTCATACCTCACAGCCGGAATAATAATCGGCAAGGTGCGGGAAAGAAATCAGACCGGTCAAAATGGACGTGGATGAATGGTTACTGACAGTGGGTCCACTATTGCCTGGCTTATCACCGCATCAGCGCTCGTAATGCTGATGACCCCCGGTGTAGGTTTTTTCTACGGCGGGCTTGTGCGGAAGAAGAATTTTATCTCGATGATCACCCTCTCCTTTGTTGCATTTGCTCTGGTGAGTCTCCAATGGATTTTTATCGGGTATACCCTGTCCTTCGGGCAGGATATTGGCGGAGTAATTGGCAACCTGGGAATGCTCGGGTTGAACGGAGTAAGTATGAATTCTGGAGACGCCGGGTATCCCCCGCTGCTCTTTATGCTCTTCCAGATGACCTTTGCGGCAGTCACTGTGGCAATCGTCACATCGGGTCTGGCCGAAAGGGTGAAACTGAGTTCATTCATTCTCTTCTCGCTGCTCTGGACAACACTGGTGTATGACCCCATCGCCCACTGGGTTTGGGGCGGGGGCTGGCTGGCTGCGATCGGAGCCATAGATTTTGCCGGAGGAATGGTCGTCCATATCAGTGCCGGATTTGCCGCACTTGCCATTGCTGTTGTCATAGGGAAGCGTGCGGGTTACGGGCAATATACCATGGAACCGCACAATATCCCGATGACGCTGCTGGGGGCTGCCCTGCTCTGGTTCGGCTGGTTCGGTTTTAATGGGGGAAGTGCCCTTGCCGCAAACGGTATGGCGGTGAATGCGATTGTCGTGACCAATACTGCCGCTGCTGCAGGCGCATTGTCCTGGATGGCGATCAGCTGGTACTATGGCAAGCCGAGCTCCCTGGGAATGATTACCGGTGCAGTGGCGGGCCTGGGTACGATTACCCCCGCTGCCGGCTATGTAACACCCTTAACCGCAGTCCTTATCGGGGCCATTGCCGGTATAGTCTGTTACAAGGCAATGCTCTGGAGAATAAAGAGTGGGATGGATGAGAGCCTTGATGCATGGGCGGTGCATGGGGTCGGGGGATTCATGGGCACGATCTTTGCCGGGATTTTTGCCACGACGGCGGTCTGCAGTTATTCCGGGCTGCTTGAAGGCAATGTCCACCAGTTCACGGCAAATGTGATCGGGGCGGTTGTTGTTACCATATATGCGTTTGTCGTGACCAGTGTGATCGCAATTGCCATTGACAGGACGGTAGGACTCCGGGTAAGCGAGGAAGAAGAATATGTCGGGCTGGATCTCTCGCAGCATGGGGAATGCTGCCGGTGAGATCATCTTTTTTAGGCACTGTTGAAACAGGTATGAACTCATCGGGTTCCTACCATAATCATAAAATTTTTTGATATTGCGAGGGGTCCCCGCTGCAGGGCTTCCCCGGTATCATCCTGACCGGCTAAAAAGAAAAATTTGTTTTTACGAGCCGGATTATTCCTTCACCGAAAGCCCGTTCTCTCTTCCAATTTCTGCAAAAACTTCCGCGAGATACAGTGCCTGATTCTTTGTCATGCCGTACGTATTGAACTTCCAGACTTTTGTTGCACCGGGAATCACTCCCGTCACGCCTTTTTCCTCAAGTGCCGTTGAAAAGTAGTAACCCCGTTTTTTATGGGTTTCTGCCACTTTGTCAAAGGAGCCGATCGTATCTGCCCGGGTCAGCGTGTGTTTGCGCGGCATTTCAGAGAGGATCTTTGTTCCGTCAACTGCAAGAAGCCCATCCACGACAATCCGGTTGTTCTCCAGTTCACGGTCAAAGTGCTTTACCCGTTCTTTCACATGAGGAAATGATGCCATCATCCCAATAAGGGTGACACCCATAAGCGTGCATCCCATCATCTCCGGCTCCTTGATACCGAATTTCCGCTGGGTCACATCACCGGTAATGGCAGTGGTGCGGAAGACTTCTTCCGCCCGTTCCGCGGTTGTCGCAAGGATCCCGGACGGTGCAGGAGCTGCCATACTCTTATGCCCGGAACCGACCACAAAATCCGCTCCAAGATCCTTTCCGTTCACCGGCATGATGCCAACGGTGTAGGCACCATTATAGAGCACGGGTATATCGTACTGGTGGCAGACCTTTGCGATTGCCTTTACGTCATGCAGGTTACCGTACTGGTAATCCACGTGATCGATGAAGGCAAGGACAGGCGTCCTGCCGTGCTGTTTTTTTATTTCTTCGATCTTTAAGGCCGCAGCATCGGGTGTGATAATATGCTGGTCGTTTGCAGGAATTTCATAGCCAATACCCCAGGACCCTTCAACCGCAAGGAACTCAGTATAGTGCGAGAGCGCAGTGAGCAGAACCGGATCTCCTTTCTGGACATAGGTATGGGCAACAGCCTGGAATCCCCGCCGGGCGCCTGGCACGGTGCGGACCGCATCCATGTTCAGCCAGGCAGCAACATCCTGATGGAAATCTGCAATCGGGGGTTTGCTGATATAATCGAGCCGGTTGGGCTTGCGGCAGTTATCGCAGACCGAATACCCGTCACCGTACGCGATCACGGCTTTCATGGCATCGCCCGTGAGCCTTCCCCCGACCTGTATCGGATCGATATTGATGGCAAGTTCATCTACCTGTCTCGCCTCGATACCATTCGCACACCTCATTTCAACATCTCCAGTTTCAATGAGCCGACCTGCCGTTCGAGATTTTCCAGCAATCGTTCTGCCTGCGCCCGCTGTTTTTCATCCAGTTCGTGCTGCGGTGCGGTCTCGCGGAGGATGACCCGGAGATCGGTAAGAGTATAGAGTGCCTGGAATGTCATGTCAACTGCCCGTTTTGACAATGGAATCACCTTACTAGTATTGGACTGTTATGAAATAAGTAACCGCTTTTTTTTATGCCGGAACACTGGGTATATCGTATCCTGCACGATATATGGGTAGGAAGGCGTTACCGTTGGCGTTTACCTGTCAGCAGTGCGGGGAGTGCTGCAGCTCCATGGGCGAGATCATTGAACTAATAGAAGAGTTCGAGCCCTTTTCGTTCCGGATCAGGTTTTCCGTTACCGGAGAAGAACGGATCGTATCGGTAGATCCTGAAAAACGGGAATTGTTCCGTTTTCAGGACATCCGATCGCAGCGGCCCATGGCATGCCCGTTCCTGCGGGAGACCGATTCCAAAAAATGCGTCTGTTCTGTCCACACGTCACGTCCCGACCTCTGCCGCCAGTATGCCTGCTATCGCATCCTGGTACTGGACACGCAGGAAAGAAAGATAGGGAAGGTGGCAGCGGCCTCACGATATTTTTCTTCAACAAACGACAAGCTTCGCACACTCTGGAACAGGGAGATTGCCGGAGTTGCGATACCGGACGAAACCTGCTGGGAAGAGCATGTGGAACAGGTACTTTGCCCGGCAGGATACCGGGTTGTGCGGTGATTGGCGTACAGAATCCTCATCTTATCTGCTGACATGATATTTGGCACCGGATCTCGTGGTCCATCACACATCAATGCTCATACGGGCAACCCGTATGCGGGTAACGGCTGACCGGGGTCACTCTGACCGGAACTTCACCTGTACAAAAACAAGAAGATTTCTTTATGTATTTACACGGGTAATGCTGGATACGAAGACCAATGATAAGTTTTTCTTATTTTTGCAAACATCTTGCTGGCACCCAGCCGACAAAAGGAAATGAATCCGGAATTCCAACCTGTGCAAAAAAACATGAAACCGGTGATTACTGCACCCCGGATTCTGCAGAAAAATCTGTAGAAGCAAAAACCTTGTGCCGCGATGCAGATTTTATAAAAATACCCGTTATGGGAAAAAAGAGATCGTGATGAAGGAAATCTGATAAAAAATCTATATTTTACCGGTAAGAAATCTTACGGGGCACCATCACAGCAAAAGCAGTTTTCTTAACAGTTATCATCTCCCATGATCAACTGGTAAGATGTGATCCGGCTCAGGTAATCCGGGCCGGGAGGTAGGAGTGGAATTTAAAAATAAGGTATTAATTATTGGTTATGGGGCAGTGTCCAAGTGCACACTCCCCATCCTGCTCCGGCATGTAAACATACCACTTGAAAATATTACCATTATCGATTTTAAAGATATGGCGCCGGATCTCAAGGCGTGGATAACCGGGGGTCTCCGGTTTTTCAAGAGAAAGGTCACAAGGGACAATCTTGACCAGACACTCTCGGAATTTCTTGCCGATGGGGGCCTCCTGATTGACCTTGCATGGAACATTGACTGCTGCGAACTGGTGCAGTGGTGCCATGACCATAACGTCATGTACGTAAATACATCGGTTGAAGCCTGGGATCCGGAAGCGGAGAAATTCACTGCCGGCCCATATGAAAAGACCCTGTATTTCCGGCAGATGAAACTCCATGAACTCACGAAAGACTGGCATGACGGTGCAACCTGCGTGGTGGATCACGGTGCAAATCCCGGCCTTATCTCTCATTTCGCACGGCAGGGACTCTGCGATATTGCGCGCAGGATGATTGCAGATGACATTGCCCCGGATCCGGAACTGATGAAGAACCTGATCCTTGAGCAGAATTTCGCCGGTCTTGCCATGGAAACCGGTGTAAAAGTCATCCACTGTTCGGAGAGAGATACCCAGATCTCCCGCTCACCCAAGATTGTCGATGAATTTGTCGGAACATGGTGTATTGAAGGACTCCGGGAAGAAGGGACCGCCCCGGCAGAGATTGGGTGGGGCACTCATGAAAAAGAGCTGCCGGATAAAGCCATTATCCCTCCGGTTGGCCCCAAAAACGAGATCCTGCTGACAAAGATGGGGATCAATACCTGGGTGCGCTCATGGCTTCCTCACCACGAGATTGTGGGAATGGTCATACGGCATGGCGAAGCATTCGGCATATCCGATCGCTGGACCGTATGGAAAGACGGCACCGCAATTTACCGGCCTACTGTGCATTATGCGTACCTGCCCTGTGATGCAACCGTTGCATCAATCCATGAGCTGCGGGGGAGAAATTACGAGCTGCAACCAAAACTCCGGATCTTAAATGACCGGGAGATTATCAGCGGATCGGATACTTTAGGCGCGCTCCTTATGGGCCACCCCTATAACTCCTGGTGGACGGGAAGTATTCTCTCTATCGAGGAAGCAAAAACCCTCGCCCCCGGCCAGAACGCGACTACGGTACAGGTCGGTCTCGGCGTGGTCACCGCGATCATGTGGATGATTGAAAATCCCAAGCGTGGGTTCTGCCTGCCCGATGACCTGCCCCATGAATTTGTACTGGATATTGCAAGGCCGTATCTTGGCGAATTTTACTCGTGCGCTTCAGACTGGACTCCGTTGAAAAACAGGGCGGTCTATTTCAAGGAGAATCCGGAGAATGACTATGACCGGGAAGATGTCTGGCAATTCAAAAACTTCTTATTTGTGCAATGAATGAATCATGTAATGACAAAAATCGCAGTCGACGCAAAGAAGAAGAGAAAAAAGAAAGGGACTGATGACGGGGTCCATCATATCAGCGAAGCCCGGAAAGAACTGTTGCAGGACCTTACCCGGGAACATGGCACCCCCATCTTTGTCATTGATCATGAAAAACTCCGGGATAATTACCGGGAATTCCGGGAAAACCTGCCCAAAGTTCAGGTATATTTTGCGGTAAAAGCGAATTCCAACCCGGAGATTGTCAGGACATTGTATGACATGGGCAGCAGCTTCGATGTTGCCTCCATGCCGGAGTTCATGATCGTTTACGAGAATATCCGGAAAATGCCTGCCAGGGAACGGCAGGACTGGATCTGGGACAAAATAATCTATGCAAATACGATCAAGCCGATAGAAACGTTAGAAGCACTGGATAAATACAACCCGTTAGTCACGTTCGACAATATTGAAGAGCTAAAAAAACTCCGCAAGCATGCACCCCATGCAGGGCTTATACTCAGGATACGGGTGCCCAATACCGGTTCTCTGGTTGAACTCTCCTCAAAGTTCGGCGCCCACCCGGGCGAGGCCGTGGACCTGATCGTTGCCGCCTTTGATATGGGACTTGTTGTGGAAGGCCTCAGCTTCCACGTGGGCAGCCAGTGCACCAATTTCGAAAACTATGTCCAGGCCCTGCAACTCTCCGCAGATATCATCAGTGAAGTAGAGACACGGACCGGACAGAAACTCCGGATTCTTGATATCGGCGGGGGCTTTCCCGTAAAGTATTATCCCGAGGTAAAATCGTTTAAGATACTTGCAAAACAACTGACTGCCGAGATCAAACGACTGTTCCCCAAGGATATGCAGATCCTTGCAGAACCCGGCCGTTTCCTGGTTGCCAATGCCTGCGAAGTTGTTGCAAAGGTTGTCGGCAAGGCCTTCCGCGACGGGAAACCCTGTTATTACATCAACGACGGGGTTTACCACACGTATTCCGGCCAGGTCTTTGACCACAGTACGTACCCCGTCCTGTCTTTCAAGGAAGGAGAGACGCACATCTCCGCTGTTTTCGGTCCAACCTGTGATGCCTTTGATACCATCACGCTTTCCGCGGAACTGCCGGATCTCGAGATCGGCGACCTGGTATATTCAGAAAATATCGGGGCCTACTCCCATGCCTCCTCAACCTACTTCAACGGGTTTCCACCGGCAAAGGTCGTGCATATCAACAAGTGAGCGTTTCCGGGTAAAACTTCCGGAAATCTTTTTTTACGGCGAATTATTCCGGCAGGCCGGGCAGTTCAGGGCATAGTCACGGATACCCTCGTTCCATGGCGTAAACCCAATGCAGACTTTTGGTTTGGTGTCATGAATTTTACAGTAAACCTTTCCATCTTCCGCCCGCCAGAAAAACGGACAATAAGTCAATGACCGGCCATCTGGATCAGTCCAGTAATCTATGCGGACAATACGGGAAAGATCTTCTTCGGAAATATTCTTCCCGGTGCATCGTTTCCGGTCGGTAAACCGGATCAGAACATGCTGCAGGATATCCCGGCGATCTGCCCGTATCCAGGGGATGAGATCTTCGATCATTCCTTTCTGCCCCCAGCCCCACTTCTCACAGCACCTGCCGCATTGCTGACAATCCTGAACGGGAGTCATGTAAAATCACACCGGAGAACAGTTGGCTGAAAGATACGTAAAGGCGTTTTTACTAAAAAAATTCGCGTTACGATGTTGATTATGCGGGAGAAGGGAAATAGGTAGTACCGGCTTTAAAAAAAACCGGTTTTTACGCGGACCTGACATCTTTTGAATTGCAGGACGGACAGGAAGGACGTGTTGTACCATCCCATGAGAATTCCTCTCCGCACTCATTACAGCAGCAGTCAGGGCACCCGGGATCCAGAACATAAATTGCAAACGGTTCACCCTGCATATTCTTCCTCTTCTTTGAATAGTATTAGAAGGCGATTGGGAAAATAAAGCTTGTGAAATAATTATACGGGAGATGAATACTTTTTTAAAATGGCATACAAAAAAATGGAAACCGGGTAATGAAGCCTGGTTGAAATCATCATTTTCCCGATGCTTACTATTCTCTTCTGCAACCAAAGGTGACCCTCTCCCCAAGACAGGGGGCAACTCAAGGCGATCATTCTTCTGACCCCCATATCTTCAGGTTTTTCATCAGCACCCTGAACGTTAACAAGAATGCGGGAATGGGTTGTTACTTTCCCGGGCGTTTAAAAATACCGAGAATTGCAGAAATAATTCCTGACAGGAAACCCCCCTGCGAGGAAGTTTCAGGTACATCTCCTTTGGGTGCGGTTCCTTTGTCCCCAGAGGAACTGCCTTTGTTCGGGCCCCTCCGTAAGGATGTGTCTGTTCCGGAACCGAAAGGGCGGGGTGTGGATGCACCGGGTGAACCGGGATTATTGTCAATAGTCCTCGCACTCAGGGAACGGGGCACCGGAACAGCAGGCTGTTTTGGTTCAGCAACAGGGAGTGTTTTTTCAGGGGAGGAAACTTCGTCTTCACGTCCGGAGGTTCCGGTCAGTGATTGCTCATGGGGCAGAGAAGGGGATGGTGGTATTTCAGAATCCTCTTCCGAAAGAGAGATGCCAGAGAACACGGGGCCTGATGGGGATTTGTCGTTGGGGGATTCTTCCGGTACCGTTATCTCCGGTTCTTCCCGGGGAAAATCTCCCGGGCCGCTGTCATGAATTAGAGAAACGGGTTTGGTAGTCTCAGGAATTGCTTCCGCATCCGGCAGAATATTTTCCGGGGGGGGGACCTCATGAACAGTCACGATTTCCGGGATCTTCACTTCCGGTACAGGGTCATCAGCAGCGGATAGTATCAATCCGGCATCAGAAATGCCGGGCGAATCCGAAGAGACATGCGGAGCAGCTGTACCTGATTCACCATCAGGAGGCAGGCTTTTTTCTTTACCATCAGGTGTTGCTGGTGCCGAACCGTTGCTGGTTTTCATTTCAGAATCCTTTGCAACGGACTCCTGGATCTCGCTGTACAGCTTAGCCTCCAGAAGATGTTCCTGTTCTATCCTTGCCTCAATCGCCGTGATAACGTTTTCAAGATCCGCACGGGCCTTCGTATCCTCATCACGAATCAGGGAGAGCTGGACTTTCATATTCTGGAGAAGGCTGACATCCACTTCCTGGCTTGTCATCAGCGAAGTATATTCATCGATCCGGTCCTGCCCGATTCCCGCAGCACACCATGATTCTACACATTCGCGGTTGGCTTTCTGGCGTGCGAGGACTTTTTCTATCGCTTCGATAAGCTTTTTCGGAGTTACCGGTTTTGTGACAAAATCATCGATACTGATCCGGTGCTCTTCTGCTTCCTCAGCACTGATCTTTTTTGCAGAGAACATCAGGACCGGGATATGCCGGGTAGCAGGGTTTTCCTTGATTCGTGCCAGCGTTTCCCACCCGTCCATGGGTTCCATCATGATATCGAGGATAATGATTGACGGCTTTTCCTTTTTGAGGATGTCAAGGCACTGCTGCCCGCCATATACAGCAAGGGGGTTATACTTTTTTTTCAGGATGGAAACGAGCCCGTCAACAATGAACGAACTGTCATCTACGATAAGAATGGTATCAGTCAGGGAAACCAGCCCCCGTTGCTTTTTTTCCGCTTGTTCTGTTGCATGGTATGTTTCAGACAGGAATTTTTCAAATGTCCGGGTATTTCCCGTGAATCATCACTTGCACAAATATCCATAATTTGCAGTGAGTGTATGCTCAGTACACATATGCTAAATTTGCTGATAAAATACGATGATGAAATGGTTTTCATGGTAACTCAACAGATACCGGCAAAATCAATACGTACCGGAAAAATATACCGGCAGACAAACAAAAGAAGTGCAGCGATTTATCCGGAAACGGGCATTTCATTAGCCAAAATTTCATCTGGCGATAAAATTGCCCTGATTGGGATTGGAGACCAAATATATAATTAACTGAAACGACATGATAGGTGTTGGTGAAAACCATGTCAGATGATAATTCAGACAAAAGGGAAACGGTTGGCGTTGCAAGTGCGGGCAGGTATAAGATCCAGACCGCAGAAGCACTCGAAGAAGCGGCCCGCAGACTGCGGAATGCTGAGGCCCCGGTAAATGAAGAGGATGTCCGACAGATCCTTAATGAAGTCGAATCCCGGGTAAGCCAGTTTAAAACCGAAGTTGGCGAAGGGTACGAAAGAGTTGAAGCGGATTACCACAAAAAGGTCAAGCCTGTGGAGCATATCATCATCGAACATCCCATTCCCGCAGTCCTTATCGCAGCCGGCATCGGGGTTCTTATCGGTATGTTGATCTTCAAATCCCGCGACTAAAAACGAGGGATCACATGGACGAAAGCGCCGGCACAACAGACCCGTCAATAGAATCAGAATTCGTCAGGACCTGCAAGTATATCGATCTGTACCTCCAGCAAAAAACGGACCTGTTCCTGCAGCACTATGTGTTAGAACCGTTCGATCTCCTGTTCAAACGGACCATGTACCTGTCAGTAATTGTCACTTTACTCGCAGGAGGGACCCTGGCCCTGGGATTGGGAATGATCCTTTTCCTTTCCACCTTTGTCCCGCTCTGGGCAGCCCTGCTCATCATGGGTGCAATAGTCTTTGCAGCCGGCGGGATCATCGCGCACATCATTTTGTCGGATAAAATTGTCTTAAAGACCCCTACTGCGGAGACGATTGACCATGGAAAACCGTAGGCCCATAACCGAAGAAGATTTACTTGTCACCGAAAGGTTGATCGCAGAATCCTATAAGAAGCTGAAAAAAAGTGTGGTACAGGCACCGGTTCGGGCGCTTGGCCCCATAAGCCAGGTGATCAGCGATCACCCGGTTGAAGCTGCAGCAACGGCAGTCGGGGGAGGAATCGCTGCATACGGGATTGCCAGGATGTTAGCCCCGCACAGCAGGGATAATGAATATCGAAAAAAGCACGGCAAAAAAAAGAAATCTAAGCGCCGGTACGACCCGATGATGGATATCCTCTCGGCAATTGTCCCGCTGGTAATTCCCTATATTGCCGGCTATCTTGAGAAATACATGGGTAATTCAGGGACATCCCACGAGAAAACCCCCCAGCAGGATTAATTTCTTCGCAGGGGATATGTAGAATTTTTTTTTATATCTGCAACTATCAGTTTGCCCGGATCACAGGATATCCGGTTACCCCATAAAAAAAGTTGCGGGAATATTACAAACCCCGGATCCCATGCAACTGGTGCGGATGAATAATATTAACCAGAAGACATAGTAATGACTATGATTCCCGCTGGCATATCGCGGACCGAGCGCATCGTGCTCTTCATCGCGCTTATCGTCATCATTATCCTGGCGGTGAAGATGACTGCATACATTGTCACCCTTTTTGTCATGGCACTCATCCTCACACTCCTTGCGTTGCCCGGTTTGTTCTGGCTGAAAGAAAAAGGACTTTCCTATTTTCATGCAACGCTCATCATCACCGTTATTGCATCCGTTTTAATTCTTGGATTCTTTTTCCTGACCTTCCTATCATTCCATACGCTCCTTGCAGATCTTCCGCAGTATCAGGCAGAACTCAACAATCGTCTCCAGGAGATTTCAACGATTCTTTCATCCTATGGCATATCCAGTGTCTCCAACGGGGAGCCAACGATCAATCTCAGTCAGATTCTCTCGGTCGCACTTGGGGGAGCCATGAGCGTTATCGACGGAATTATGTTTCTCTTTTTTGTCGGGATAACAACCTTTTTCATGCTGCTCGATGCTCCGAACATTTCCACCCGCCTTGAACAGAGGTTCGGCAAAGATTCTGAGACCATGCAGCAGTTCTCCCGCATGACCGGCTATATCACCGATTTTATCGTTGTCAGGACGGAGACGAACTTCGTCCATGGTGTGCTCTTTGGGAGTTTTTTGGGAATAATGGGGGTCCAGGGGGCAATTCTTTGGGGAGTCCTGACATTCCTTCTTGGCTATATTCCCTATTTCGGGCTCGTAATCGCAGCCGTGCCAGCAATCTTTTTTGCATGGATCCAGTTTGGCATACCGGGGGCAGTCGCAGTCATTGCCGCAGTTTGCGTACTGAACCTGGTTGTCGAGAACCCGGTGTATTCCTTCCTTGCAGCACGGAAATTCGACATGCCGGCTCTTATTGTCATCGTGTCGGTGATCTTCTGGGGCTGGCTGCTGGGACTCGTGGGCATGCTCTTTGCAATCCCTATCACCCTGCTGGTCCTGATGGTCTTCCAGATGTGCGATGAACTCCGCTGGATCAATGCCGCACTCGGGGTCGGTCATCTCTTTGAAGAGTTAGGGAACAAAAATAAGGGGCAGGAAATCGAGCATTAAAAAAAGAATGACAGGATCTTTATTTTCCTGCACCTGCGGGTTTTTCCGGAACCCATCATGCTTTACGCTATGAAGACCAATAATAATACATAATAATCGGTTTTGGCAATGGGATCATCCCCCTGTTCAGGGTATATCCATCCCATGCCCTTTAAAAAACCCTTTTTATCCCCATGGATCGAACACGAGATCAGGTCTGTTACCCTGAGAGAACACCCATTAAAACCGTAAAAAAATGATAAAAAACTCCGTAAAACCTGAAATTCCCGGAACCCGAAGCGGGTATGTTATCCGGTTCACCTGCCCCGAATGCTCTACAGAAAATTCCATTGTCAACAAATCCCCGCGGGATCATTATAAAGCGACACGGGATGCAGCGTGCAAGAATTGCAAGAAGCGTTCCCGGATCATCACCCCCGACATGCATCACACGGCCTATACATCCGTGTAATCGTTTTTATGCACGCATGTGCTTTACCTGAAATCCGGTCATCTTCTCAGATGATAATAGACCGGGCTGTTTGTATGGTCACAACCAGTTACAACGAAAAAAGGGATTGGTTTTAGTTATAGGGATATTTTCTTTAAGCGAAGATCCAACACGCCGTTTTTGAGCGTAGCTCTTGCCCCGCTCCTGGTGACAGGTACTGGCAGCGATATGAGATGGTGAAGGGAAAAGGATTGCTGCTGGGGTTGGTAATAACGATCCTCTCCTCCAGAATCATCATCCTGCCAGTTGCAGGAAATTTTCAGAGTGACCGGATCTACCAGGTCAGCAGAGATTACCGCTGTATCCATGCCAGGGATCATATCCACGGTCACTATCACTTCATCATCGTGCCCGACAACTTCTGCGTTCAGGTTATGCAGGTACTGGCATACGATTTCGGATCTTTCTTCATCAGGCAACAGCGGATTATCAGTTGGTTCAAGTGCAAGCTGGAACAGGTAGTCCATGGATGCTTTGAGTTCATCGAGTTCATCATAGATTGACCGGTGATTACGTCGTACCATTTCTCTACCTCCTCTTTTTGTTGCTCAGGTGCTGATCAACCTGGATACATGGACGAGTGTTGTTCATGCCAATATAGGTATCTGCTTGAGGAGAAATGAGAGAGGGCTGGATCGAAAGATAAGGAGTCACCCCCGTATCCTTTGAAAAAAACAGCCGGGTGTGGAAAAGAGGAACTAGACAGAGCCAAAAAAAGTATTCTTAATAAAAACTGAAAGTGATTTTTATTAATAATCGGTAACATCCGGCTGCTGGCTCAATACCATAATATCCGGCGTATTTTCCAGCAGTCCTGCAAGGTATTTTCCTGCCCATTCTTCCGTTTCATATTCTAAAAACGGGCGAAACGAGCCCTGTATTACCGCATTTTCTTTCTCAAACCGGAGCAATCCGATTGGAGAACCTCCCAGCCTGACAAGTTTGTTTAAGTCATTTAAGGGGTACTTCCCGGAACTGAATACAAATTTGGTCTCATCGGGAAACCCGACTGCTATTGCAACAAGAAAGGTATTTTTGGCTTCTTTGAGCATCTCATTAACCAGATCTGATGTATTTCTCATGATGTACCTGTCAAAGGGTTGCAATTCATGACATAAATAATTCGTTAAATGCCGCGTACGGTGTTCCATTACAGGATTATCCGGGTATAAATTCATCCTGTCCAGGAGGAACAGGATACTCCCCGGCCCGGGGGGAACATGCGTCAATACATTTCAGAAAAAGTACGGAAAAAACGGTAAGATGTGCCGACAGGATCTGCTCACCGCATCGTAAAATGGATGGCACGGGGATAAATTCCATTCCCGACATTCCCTTTCACACATCCAGGGAGATGTCATCGAACCGGGGCATATCTCAGGTCATCACTACCCTGGCCCGGTTCCAGGCGATCACATTTCCATTGCAATCGATCTCAAAGGAGGCATCCGTAAAAGTCGATAATCTCTCAGTGAAATGTCCCTGCCTGCGATTCCAGGATCCTGCCCTTGTGCAGGAATTGACGGTAATCAGGATGGACATTCTTCCCGCTGGTCAATACGTTAATCTCCTGAACATTCAGAATAATTATCACAGGGTGTAGATATGGGAGTCTTCCGGTACGAGAACAAATATGCAGCACCGACAAAAGAGCAGCGCGAGCGGTATATGACCGGGGAACGCGAAGAGCACACCTTTGGCCCGGATGACAAGATTCTCCTGATCGCGTATGACGAGGCAGTGTACATCAAAGACGATATCGACGAGGTTCGCATTCTTTTTACCGGGATCAAGGATAAGCAGAAAGCGTACGATGAGGTGCGGACGCTCATCGAGCACCACCAGCAGAAAAGCGAGGAAGAATCACCATTTTCTACGGCAAATGAATACTGAGGTATCGAACCCGTTGTACCGTTAATAGCCAAACCGGGCCGGCCCAGGGGAAATTTCCCATTTTTACGTAATTCAGGCATTTTTGAAATCTCTCTTTTTTTTTGCTTATTCTTTCACCATCGAAGGGAAGGTAACCTATAAAACTCCTCAGGGATGCGGCACTGTTTGGGGAGTGCATCTCCTTGACCCTGTTATTGATTCACTTTTTTATCAGGATTTTTCCCTGACCATTTAAGGTCCTTTCCCCACGCCCGGCGGGACAGGATGGGGGGGTCAGTGAGGGACAATTCGTTTTGCACGGAATGGTGATATCTGGATGTATTCTGTCGTAATTTTTTGGAATTTGTTTGCAGGGTTGTGGCCATAATGATTAAATGTCCCTCACTGACCCCCTATCATCCCTTTTGATTTTTGGACCGGATTTGCTGTATTTTACGGTATATCTATGCCCCTATAATGTTGTGATGAGGGAAGGGGGGTCAGTGAGGGACAAACAAGATTTGCGGCGGTCCATAGAGCAGTTATCTGGAGCGATGGTGAAAAAAATCCGGGCTTTTGCTTTACTGTTGCGATGCACCCCGCCGCCCCGAAGGGTGCCCAGCGGTGGATCAATGACGAAAAAATGCTGAAACCCAAGTTGCCCTACCGTGCATCTGACTGGGCATTTGGTGGGGACTCCTCGTATTATCATGGATTTTTTCCGTTTGGACGCGAACTTTCCGTTCATTTGCATCACGATGGAACTAAAAAAAAACCTGATGGATCATTCCAGAATATTTTTCCCTTTTTCTGCCACAAGATTCCTTAGCAGGTGACCAATATATGGATGAACTCATCGAAAAAATCCGCAGTCATGTCAGAGACGAGCTCGGGACTGCGGGTTCCCATGGCATGGATCACACCGAACGTGTCACCCGTTTGTGCCGGATTATTGGAAAACGCGAGCATGCGGATATGGACATCCTGATCCCTGCCGCCCTGCTCCACGATATTGCCCGGCCTCTTGAAAAGGAGAGAGGGTTGCCCCATGAGACTGAAGGGGCACGGATGGCGGAAGCCTATCTCGCATCAATACACTACAATCCGGAACTCATCCCCGCAATCGGTGCTGCGATCCGTACCCACCGCTTCCGGTCTGATGAAAAACCGGCAACTCCCGAAGCAAAGATCCTCTCCGATGCAGACAAACTCGATGCTCTTGGAGCAATCGGTATTGCCCGGACATTCATGCGGGCAGCAGAACACGGCGGCGATATCAGTGATGCTGTATTTCATTTCCACGACAAACTGCTGAAGTTAAAAAATTTGATGTACACGGAAACGGGTCGGGATATCGCGGGAGAGCGGCATGTATTTCTCGCAACATTCCTCGAAACTCTTGAACGTGAGAGGGGAAAATAAAGAAGATTATTTTCTCATGGTAAGCTGAGATATCCCCAATACCGCAAGAACTGCGATGATATTTATTCACTTTTGATTATTGGGCAAAACGGATACAAATGACAACATTTATTGTAGTTATCCGGTAAAACACGTTTACCAAATCCGTAAGAATTTCCGTTCAGAAAAACGACTTCATCGGTTGTTTCCTGAAGGATAGATTGTCCGGGTATTCTGATGAAAATTCAATACATAATGCTGATCGGGATCTGTCTTCTTTTGTCAGTTACAACAGTATCTGCATTAAACGGGAACTGGACAGAGATCAATTCATCAGCAGAATTTCCGCAACGATACCACCATACCTCGGTAGTTTACGGGAATTCTCTCTGGGTGATGGGCGGGTATGATACGAATTACCTGAACGATACATGGTATTCTACTGATGGTAATATATGGCACCGGGCCAACGCATCTGCGGAATTTCCGGCGCGAACCTGGCACACGTCTGTCGTGCACGCTAACCGCATGTGGGTGATCGGGGGTACACTTTCCGGTTTGGAAAAACTGAATGATGTCTGGAACTCGACGGATGGCATTATCTGGGAACAGGCAAATGATTCCGCAGAATTTCCCAAACGGGATGCACACGCATCGGTAGTTTACAATAACCGTATGTGGGTTATCGGGGGTACTAATTCTGTTGGGGTGGGGCTGAATGATGTCTGGAACTCTACCGATGGGATGGACTGGAAATTGACCAATTCAAGTGCCGGGTTTTCTGCCAGGTATGGTCACTCGGCCCTTGTCTTTGATAACAAGATGTGGGTAATTGGTGGCAACGATGGCGTGGACAAAAATGATGTCTGGTATTCCAGCGACGGGATCGTATGGGTCGAGGCAATCCATAACGCTGCATTCCCGCCCCGGTACAGCCACACTTCCGCGGTCTATGATAACAAGATGTGGATAATTGGCGGAATTGGCGGAGCTGCGATCAGAAATGATGTCTGGTATTCCTCTGATGGCATTACCTGGACTATTCCCACGGTCACCGCCCCCATGCCATCACGTGAGGGTCACACATCGGGGGTATACGGCTCGAAAATGTGGATTCTTGGCGGGTATAACGGCGCGACCAATAAAAACGACACCTGGTCATTCCTGTCCTCCCCGGTCGCGGGATTCACCGCCAGCCCGAGGTCCGGCAGTACTCCCCTTTCGGTAACATTTTCAGACACATCGACGGGATATCCCTCATCATATTCATGGACATTTGGCGATGGTGGAACCGCGTCAATTGCCAATCCTGTACATAGCTACACAGCCGCAGGCACGTACACGGTATCCCAGACGGTAACGAACAGTGATGGGACAAGTACCGAAACAAAAGCGCAATACATCTCGGTAACTATCCCGGAGCCCGTCTCCGTCGGCGATGATGTACCCTCATCAGAACCGCCACTGGCCCATGCACTCATGACAACGACCGTGAACGTAGGAGGGGATTCGGCAGTGACCCATGCGACCCTGACCGGCACCGGGCTTTCAGATCTCATCATAACCGGAATCGTACGGCAGGGACCGGGGACTGATATCCCCCCTCCACCCGGTATCGTATACCAGTATATCGATCTCGTTCAGGCACGGTACATCACCATAACCGGTTCGGAGATACATTTCTCTGTCCCGGCTCCATGGCTGGAAGAGCACTGGGTAAGCCCGGATAATGTGAATATGTACCATTTTACCGGTACAATGTGGGAAGCACTACCCACAGAATTCGTCAGCACAAGGGACGGCCGGGTTTTTTTCTCATCGCAGGGTTCCGGGTTCTCGTTGTTTGCGATCAGCGGGAAACCCGGTGAAAACCCGGACGGTCCTCCTACCAGCCATGCCCCGTATGCATCGGGCGATACCCCGCCAAATCCGGAAAATCCGCCTGCTGTCACAAGCCCGGTTGTCGCGCAGACAACATCGCCCCTTCCGGTACTATCGATCCAGCCGGCCCCGGGTTTTCCGTTTATTATCGTACTCACCGTCATTGGTTGTACCGGACTCCTTGCCGGTGGACTACTGGTACGGAGATGGTGGATCCGGCAACAGAACCCGACATTATTCCAGGAATACAAGTGATTCCAAAGTCAGGCATTTTTACCAAAAATAGCATTTAGGCCAATCCAGATCGATCCTGACTTTTAAAAATCCATTAACACCACCGGTATGAACATATCGGCAAAATATTATCCAGCAGCCGGCTGAATAATGGATGGGAACTTCAATGGATGACCAGATAACCGAAGACGAGCCCTGTGAGCAGTGCGGACTCTGCTGCCGGATATTCGGCCCTGGTATTACACCAACCGTACCGAATGTGTACATCTGGATAGAACAGGGGCGGACCGATATCCTGCGCTGGTTTGTAGCATACAGGGAGAAAAGCACGCCGGTGAACTGTGCGGACCTCCATGCTGAAGACCTCGGGGATGTTGTCTCTGTGGAGATGCGCAATCCCGACACCGGGGATTATGTAACCGTCTGCCCGTTCCTGCGCCGGGTCACAAAAGAGCGGTACCTTTGCGGAATTCACCAGGTAAAACCCGACATGTGCTGCACCTACCAGCCGTGGATCTGGGGCGAGACATACTTCAACCGTTGCAAAGGTTTGGAAAAAACCAACCGGGCTGGCAGATGGCCATTATAAGCCGGTAGCCTGCGTCTCCGGGAAATATTTTCATTACCGTCCGATGATTTTTTGGTAAAAGTTTTTAATCGGGACAGATCCCGGAAATTCTTTCTCTCACCACATCTGGTTTACATCGGACAAGGGGCCGTTTTCGTTTATGGGCCGGACTGCTGATAAATTTTGAGAGGACAAATGGAACGGGGCACACCCGTATCGCCGCGTTGACCTGTCCGGATGTCTCCCATGTTAATCTCCCTTTTATATTTTTGATGCCCCTTTGGTTCTTCCAGGGATATCGTTGCGTATTGAAAAAAAATCAAAATTGAGAAAATTCCAGGTTAAATATACTGGTTTTTCCGCAGCCAGTCTGACTGTGGCTTGAGATACCGGTAAATAATATCACACTTCTCGTCCTGGAAACTCCACGGCATGACAATAACGGTATCGCCTTCCCGGATCCAGGCTCGTTTCTTAATCTTTCCCTTGATCCTGCCCATGCGGGTGACGCCGTCCATGCACCGGACACGGATGTGATTTGCCCCCAGCATCGTTTCGGCAAGGGCGAATTGTTCTTTGTTCCATTTCTTGGGCAGCCGTACACGGGCAACGGGTGAACCATCGGGGTTCACGGCATTTGGATCTGCTGCTGCGTCATTGTTTTTTTTATGAAAAGCACTCATTCAACCAACTACAAATATATAAATATATTGGGGGGCTGACACCATGAAGCTATGTTTGCTACGCTCCGTAAAACAACACCGGTGACCCGGGGCTAAACTGCCCGTACCATACATAGGCATATGAACTCACGAACCAATGGTAGCCCAATACGGCATGACGATGAATTCTCCCGTATCGGCCCGCACGGGCTGATAACGTTTTCACCAACCGCACCATGGTAACCGGGGATATGATCTCACGCTTTGATTCCACAATACTTTTTAAGGCCTGCGAATACCGACAATCCAGACACCCCCGACCTGCAAAGCGTAAGAAATATGGAGTATGAACGGTTGTGCCGGCGAGGAACACAAATGGATAATTATCAAGGATAGATATGTCACAACAACTTGGCGGACAGCAGGTCCTGATTCTCAGGCAGGGAACGACACGGAACCGTGGGCAGGAAGCCCAGAACAACAATATCGCTGCGGCAAAGGCGGTGGCAAACGCAGTCCGGTCAACGCTCGGGCCAAAAGGAATGGACAAGATGATGATCGATGCCACGGGCGATATCGTGATTACCAATGATGGCGCCACCATTCTCAAACAGATGGACATTCAACACCCGGCCGCAAAGATGATGGTCGAGATCGCAAAGGCACAGGACGATGAAGTGGGCGATGGCACGACAACGGCAGTCGTCTTTGCCGGGGAACTCTTAAAGAACGCAGAAGTCCTGATCAGCCGGAAGGTTCACCCGACCGTTATTGCCGAAGGCTACCAGCACGCTGCAGCAAAAGCGCTGGAGATTCTTACAACGATTGCTATCAGCATACAACCCACCGACAGTGCACGGCTGAAACAGATCGCAGAGACAGCAATCAGTGGCAAGGCGGCAGGGGCATACAAGGTGCTGCTCTGCGATATTGTCGTCCATGCAATCACGATGGTGGCCGATCCTGACGGTACCGTAGACATCGGGCACGTGAACATCCAGAAGAAAGTTGGCGGAAAAGTCGAAGACACTATGATCATCGAAGGCATGGTCATCGACAAGGAACGGGCCAGCCCGGGAATGCCGCAGCTGGTCCGGAACGCAAAAGTCCTCCTCCTCAACGCGGCTCTCGAGTACAAAAAGACGGAAGTCAACGCGAAGATCAATATCTCCCGGCCCGAGCAGGTCCAGGCATTCCTTGAAGAGGATGCACAGATGGTTCGTGTCATGGCCGACAAGATCATAGCAAGCGGTGCCACGGTTGTCATCTGCCAGAAAGGCATTGATGACACCGCCCAGCACTACCTGGCAAAAGCCGGCATATTAGCAGTCCGCCGCGTCAAGAAGAGCGATTGCGAAAATATTGCCCGGGCCACCGGGGCCACGATCATCAACAGCATCGATCTCATCACCCCGGGAGATCTCGGGAGAGCCGGCCGGGTAGAAGAGAAGAAACTCTCCGGCCATGAGATGATCTATGTCTCGGAATGCAAAAATCCCAAAGCGGTCTCGATTATAATCCGGGGCGGCTCGGAGCACCTGATCGACGAGCTCGAACGTGCCATGCATGATGCACTAATGGTGGTCAGCGAGGTTGTAAAGGACAAAAAAATTGTCCCGGGCGGCGGGGCTCCCGAGATCGAACTCTCGCTCCAGCTGCACCGCTATGCATCTACGGTCGGGGGCCGGGTCCAGCTCGCCATCGAGGCATTTGCATCGGCACTCGAGATCATCCCGCATTCCATTGCCGAGAATGCCGGTCTCGATCCCATCGATATGATTGTCGCGATCCGGGCTGCGCATGAAGCGGGTCACCGGACCTTCGGTCTTGATGTCTATGAGGGAAAGCCGGTCGACATGCTCAAGGCGGGCGTTGTTGAACCCCTGCGGGTGAAAAAACAGGCAGTCATGAGCGCTGCCGAGGCGGCGGTGATGATCCTGCGCATCGACGATGTCTTTGCATCGCGGGCCTCCGGGCCTGCCGGGGGGATGCCGCCGGGTGCGGGTGACTATTGACTATGAACACTGCACATGCAGAAAACAGGACAGGAGGGATTATCGAATGAGTGTACTGGTAAAATTCCTGCAGTCAGGATCATTCCATTCCGGGGAATTCAAATCCCTGGAACTCGACCAGATCACCAAATTCGAGATCAACCGCCAGCGCAATTCCTGTGAACTTATTGCCATTACTCCGGAAAATCCCCAGCAGAACTTCCCGTACGTGATCGCACGAAGGGACATGGAGTACAAGTTACAGGATATATTGAATGAACTCCAGAAACTCAAACAGGAAAAGAAGGATATCATCTACGAGATAACCGATGCCGAAGTCCGGCTGATTAAAAAAATATAACCGTTTTTTTAGGATCCGGCCCCTCATTTTTTCCGGGCAGGTACCCGGCTACATCATCGTCCCGGCCTGCAATGCCGGGCGATGCCGGCAGCCGTCGGGACCATTCCATACCTATAACCGATGAACCCCGTAATGAGATGTATGAGTCAACGACTGGATTTTATCTCCCTGCTCCGGTTAAAACGCCCGGATTTTCTTACCACCATGACACCGGAAGAGGAGGTAACAATGGGAGAGCACATCGAATATGTCAGGAACCTCTCTGCACTAGGAAATATTGCCATGAGTGGCGCAGCAGTTGACGGTTCCGTTGGCATAGTCATCTATCGCGTGGATTCGGCAGATGAGGCACGGCGGCTTTTTTATAATGATCCTGCAGTGATCGCAGGGATCGGGTATCCCGAACTGCACCAGTTCCGGATCGGACATCTGACCGCGAGCTGATATTTTTTCCGGGAATTATCTGAACTCTGTAATCCCCGGTCAAATGACCCGTGGGAAAAAAGACCATTTACGAGTTCAATAATATTTACCGTGCGTTTCGGGAAAAATGTCCGAGAGGGGAATTTCCATCAGGCCCGTAATCACCGGCCACCGTGGCCTTTTTTGGAATCTTTTATGTCCTGGGTAAGCTCCCGCTGCAACTCCTGGCGTTTCATCTGCTTTTTTATCTCGGCATACACCGTAGAAGAACTGATCCCGATGATGATTATCACCAGCATCAGGCTCACCCAGAGCATCGTTCCCTGCGAGGACATAAAGGCCGCCCAGAGTACGGTTGCAAACGCAATGAGGTAGAACAATATCCATAACCGCAGGGTGGGAAATTCCATCTTGTTATCCTTTGCTGTAAACACCGGTTGAGAATCCTGCCGGTACTATTCCTAACAGTATTTTTTCACTGCACACTATTTACATCATCCTTTATTGTTGCTGGTTATCGGATACAGGAAAAGGCGGACATTTCCGGCATCGGGAACAAAACACGATTCACATTATAAACGGGTTATTTTTTCGCAGCATCCAGCAATAACTGCACTAACTCTTCCGGCATGCTGGCCATAGGCACGTGGGATGTAGGCAACTCAACAAAGTTCCACTCATTTTTTGCAGCGGAAATTTTTTGCTTTGCACGATTAGTTACTGATGAAAATTCGCTTTTGGTGCAGAGGATATAGGTTTTTGGCAATGATTTTATTTTTACGGGGTCAAACTGCAGTTTTTCGACATAAGGCGCAGCCGGCTCCAGGCCGGCAAACGACAGCGGGTCACTACCGCTGGAAACAATAATGTCAAACAGTGATTGTCCCGGATCTGGCACAGCAGCATCGATATACACCAATTGGCTGATACACTCTGCCATGCGGGATGCAATGCCGGTTATTATCATCCCGCCATAACTGTGCCCGACCAGGATGACATCCCGTAAATTATTTCCGGCTATTATCGTGCAGACCTGCTCAATATGCACAGTCAGGCTGCTGCTGTGTTCGTCTTTGAGAGTCGGCGCAAAAACATGGTGGCCCTGCGCTAAAAGCACAGGCACAACAGGGTCCCAAATCCGGCCTCCCATCGTACCGTCCGGGGTATGCACAGGATCTCCCCGGGTAAGCTTGTTCCACGTTTCTGTTGTCATGTTGCCGCCATGAACCAGAACATAATTGGCCATTTTTAAAAACACTCGCTAATCAGATATTCCTGATACGACATTCTTTTTTTATCCGATAAGAGGCTGTTGCATGAAGAAAATAAAAAAATTGGAATTCTGCCAGGGTCCCGCAACGGACAGCCGTCTCTTTTCAGGGGGAGAAAAGATCTGGGAAATAATCCAGCAGAGGTATTGACATACACCATTTCATTATTGTACCCAGTCTGGTACCGCGAAGAATGAACGCTATGTCCTGGGGGGATAGTATGAATTCACGGTATACCGGTTCAGGACAGCAGATAACTTCTCCCGCATCACGATAAGAACCGGGTGAAAAACAATAATGAGTTATAATATACGGGAAAAAATACCCACAAGCCGGAGCGTTTGAAGCACATGACTACCGTTCTTATCGTGGATGATAATCCTGACCTCCGGGAGTTATTCGCGGCAACTCTTGTCTCATTGCAGTACAGCACCCTGACTGCCCCGGGGGGTCTGGAATGCCTGGAGATGCTGACAAAGGTCAGACCGGATATCATTCTTCTCGATGTCATGATGTGGCCCCTTGACGGGTGGCAGACGCTCAAGAAGATCAAAGAGTGCCCGGATACAAATTCAATTCCGGTCATTATGATTACCGGTAAAGATGCTATGTATGAAGAACAGCAAAAATTTGGCAGTTATTACGCGGATTATATAACAAAGCCGGTCACCCGGGCAATTCTCCAGGAAAGAATCGAAAAGGTACTGGATACCCGTCATCATAACACCAGTCCTTCGGACTGAAACTTCCTCATGCTCATATGAGCGTTTCCGGTCACATTCCGGTTTACCCGCCTTTTTTTGTATACAACTATTCCAAACCGGGGGATAATTCATTGGAACGTAATGTTCCCTGAACAGTTATTCCAGGCATCGAAAGGCTACCGGATAACGCTTCAACGGAGGGCGCAATAAAAAGAAAAAAATCTAAAATATTTTAGGAGGATGGAGTTACCTGAAATTTTCCGCAATTCACGCAGGGGGAAAAATTAGATCCCCGGGGCATAAACACACCTTCCACCCCCGCAGCAATTCCGTATCTTGCTTACCGGAACAGTTCATGCAGGGAGAACTGGTACGGGCCAAGCTTCCCATCGAAATTCGAAGCCCCGATATGGCTTGCTTTCCCGGTCTCCGCTGCTGCCCGGATACCGGCCTTCATGGCTTTTTTTATCGCCGCTTCATCCGTCCCGTTCATGACGATCTCGTAGATAGAACCCACGCCATCCGGAACAAGGGAGTCGGCAATCCTGCCTTTCAGAGTCGGGCAGAACATATGGTTGGTGCTCGCCGGCATGGGAAAGCGGTAATTTTTGGCTGCCACCTTCGACCCGCTCCTGACAATACCCCCGGCAAAACTCGTGATGATCCCTTTCATTCCTACGATTGCACCGGCTCCGGCAGTCGCAGCCGCGAGGGCGGATGGCTGGTCTTTTGCCATGATGAGGAAATTTCCCCCGGCAATTCCCTTTACGGTGCCAAACCGTTCCTCGCCTATGTACTCACCTTCCATGACGGGAATCTTCCAGCAGCTTCGCCCGCCAACACTACAGCGCTCTTCGTACCGGTCGCCGAAATAGTGCATCCGGGTAAAAAACCGCGAGCCCGCATCCGGCAGGCCGTCAAATGCGCTGGTCGTAGGTGCCGGGAGCACGCACTGGGAGATGCGTGCTGATACATTAGCTTTCATATTCTTCTTCTCTGCACAGATCAGGACAGAAACGCCCGGTCTCCCGTCCGGAGTCTCACCTGGCAGGAGTTCGCCTTCGATTCCCGCTTCACAGGGACATGCGATCCGGGAGGTGGCAAAACCGGTTGCGTTCACGGCTGCAATATGTGCCCATTCCATCGTGGCCGCAGTGATAATGATCCGCGAGATCCAGACCGGGAATGCCTCGGCATAGGTATCGAGAATTTCTGTACCATTGATCTCCATGATATCCTCATCCCCTCAGGGATACACGATTCCATCTTCGGTGATGATATGATCCATGCGAACATCCGTCTCATCCAGCGGAAGGCTGTCGATCTCCTGGCAGGCAAATGCGATACCGATCTTCCGGAGGTCGGTGTACTTTTCTAAGAACCGGTCATAATACCCGGCCCCGTACCCGATCCGTCCTCCGGTCCGGTCAAAGCCGAGCATCGGGAGGATGATCGTATCCACATCCTCGCCCCGTGCCGGTATCTCGCTGCCGATGGGTTCGGGCACGCCGAATGTGCTGGGGACAAGAGCTGCAAAATCCCGCAGGTACGAGAGCCGGAGGCTCACATCCTCTTTGACGATGATGGGAACAACTACCGGATTGCTGCGTGCGAGCAGGGCGGTGATGATCGGCACCGTGTGGACCTCTTTTTCCTTGGAAGTATAGGCCATCACGGTCTCGCCATCTCTGATGAGGGTCATGAGGTGGCTGGAGATGATCGCGCTCTTTTTCTCCCGCTCTTCCGGTTCCATGGCGTCCTTGCGCTGCCGCAGGATATGCCGTATGCTGCTCTTCTGCTCCCGCATGGGCAGTAGTAGAGAACCAGAATATTTATGCTTTTCCGGGTTCGTTCACGAATGACCGGGGAGAGTGGCCAATGCCTCGATATCGGGATTATTCTGAAGGTGAAGAGCGGGCATCAGGCCACATTTTTTTATTGTTTTCTGTCATTTGCTGCCGTACTGCAAATTTTCCTAATTCTGACAGGGGTTTCATTTTCTTCCTTCTGCGTATCCTTTGCAGCCGGGATATAGAATGCATTCCGCTCCAGCGATGCATTCCGTTCCTGCGGGGGATATCTCTTCATCGATGCGGAGACATTTGTAAATACATCAAGGGCATTGTACCCGGTTCTGCTCCGGCTCATGATATTCCGGAGATCTTCCCGGGAGAACACTGACGCTATAGCGTCAAGATCTTCCCCGCAGAGATCACACAGGCCATAGATTGAGAAAATGAGAGGGATCCCTCTCCGGTCATATACCTGGGAGAGCAGTCTTTTACCCACCTTCCTGATTAACACCGGTCTCACTCTCTTGTCGCATGCATCGATGAGGAGGTGAATCGCCATTATGCCATTGCGTTCAATTCCGGCGAGGCTCTCAAGATCTGCGACCATGAACAGAGCCGCCCTGTCGATCTTCCCGCCATTTTTTATCACATCCATTACGAAAGAGCCACCGTCAGCACAATCCGCCCTGATGAATTCCCGCAACATACGCTCATGGTCATGGCTGAACCTGCGCTCCCCCCGTTGCATCTCGTCCACCAGCTCCTCTGCAGACAGGTACAACTCGGAGAATAGTCTCCCCCACGCATCGGAAAGCGGGCCATATGCTGATCTCTTTGATCCCGTTTTTAAGCAGGTCTCGAATATTCCGAACAGCTCTGTTAACCCGCAGCTCTCCAGCCTTGACAGGTGGGCATTTGGCGGGAGAGTTCGGAGCATCTTCATGATTATTAATAAATTATTTTCCTCACATATCTGGATTATCATTTGGTGTCCGAGGAAGATATGGAACTCTGCCCAATCGAATTGCAGAAGGGAGTGGTAACTAGGTTGTCGAAAGAAGGGGGTTGATACCTACACCCCTTTTGAGATTTTCAATCTCAACATCCATTCACGAGCGACAGGAGATGGTGCCGGAAGAGATCGATTGCCTTTTTCGTTCCCACCCGTGCCCTCTCGCTGTCCTGGTAGCCCATCGTGAGGGTCATCTGCCCCCTAAACGTGCTGGTGACAAAACAGGTGGTGGGCATGTAGCCGCCCGGGTAGCAGACATAGGCACCGGTGAGCCCTTCACAATCCGGGAGCGTGATCGGCCCGGGATTGGAGATGAAGATATCCGCAAGACCCGCTTTCTGCATGGCTGCCATCTGCTCTACCATCCGGTGTATGCACCGGCCCTCCGGGTCACAGGCCGCATCCATCACGGCCTGCTCAGCGATGCCAATGGATTTTCCCTTGAGTTGCTTTGTCTCCTTAATGACCCGGGCAAGGATCTCTTCCATACCCTCGCCCTCCATGCGTTCGAGCGCAAAACAGACGTTCGTGGCCTGGTTGCTCATCACCCGGGACCCGTCGTTTCTGTGCTGGCGCAGGTTAACGGGAAAGAAGATCTCAACCGGCCCCATCCGGCCCGTGAGATCGCTCATCGCAAGGAAGTAGGCCGCCATCACCGCATCATTAACATTGCCCCCGAATGTCCGGGCACGGGCACGGATTGCTTCCAGCACCGGGGTACTGATACACTCCCGGTGAAAAGTCGCAGGCTGACAGGAAGTGCCGAACGGATCGGGCCACAGGGGGTTGATCACCAGCATATCCGGAGGTACCGGAGTTCCCGTCCGGTCCAATTCCCGGGTCCAGAGCGTATCGCGTTCCGGGATTCCTCCCTTTGCGGGACAAATGCTGCCAGGCTTCCGGTATTCCTGCAGCAGCTGGGACATAAGCGTGTGGAGACCAAACGCATCAGCAGCAGCATGAGCGAGGTTGATGACAATCACATCCCCCGAAGGTCTTCGCAGCAGCCGCACGCGGAACTGCACCGGCCCGTAAGGATCCACCGGCCCGATGACCCGGGGATAATAATCCCCGTCGCATTTCTCCACCTGCACGGGAGGGACACAAACATCGTTAACCATCTCCCAGAATGCCGGGCCATTTCCCCGCACCAGCCGGCTGTGAAGAATGGGATGGGCCAGGAGACATGCCTGCGCAGCCTCTTCAAGAGTGCGGGCATCGAGCCTCCGGTCAAACTCCATCACCGCACACAGGGTGGCATCACCCATGAGCCTGACGGAATCGGTGAAAAGGTCGAGGGCCGATGCCTCCCGCGTGTACATGCTCAAATCAAGAAGCCCCGGGTTAATAAATTTGCACTATGAGGGAGTGAAGGTAAAAGATTGATCGTAAAAGTATGGGGATACGAGATTCCCGCACAGGTGCAACAGATTTTTTCTGAAACCATCAGATGCAAAAAGGTTAATGTGTTGCCGCATAAAATTCACAGAAATTCTCTGGCAGGTCCTGGTAGCAAGGCAAAAAAGGGTGTCCCGGAAGATCCAGCACACCTTCCGGTTACCGGGCTGTTCCATAAAACAAAGGAGCAATCATATGCAAACGGGTAAAATTTTAAGTTTTGTTCTGGTTGGTTGTCTGGTCCTGATGGGTTTTGCCGTTCTCGCGGGATGTACCCAGCAGGTGCCGGACGCCGGTGTGGTAAAGACTGACGCCGGCTCGGTTTCAGGAATGCAGCAGGGAGGACTCCGGGTTTTCCACGGCATCCCGTTCGCAGCTCCCCCGACCGGTAACCTGCGCTGGAGACCGACCGAGCCGGTCAAACCCTGGGACGGCGTGAAGGAAACGAAGATGTATTCACCGGCCTGTCCCCAGCCGTTCGCTGCAGATCCCGGCCTGAATATGAGCGAGGACTGCCTGTACCTCAATGTCTGGACCCCGGCACAGGGTGCCGATGAGAAGCTGCCGGTCATGGTCTTTTTGTATGGCGGGGCATTCGGCAAGATTGCCGGCTCCATGCCGCTGTATAACGGGACTGCCCTTGCAGAGAAAGGGGTTGTAGTCGTTACACCCAATTACCGGGTTGGTGCTCTCGGCTTCCTCGCCCATCCCCAGCTCGATACGGAGTCCCCGTATAATGTCTCGGGCAATTACGGGCTCCTTGACCAGATCGCCGCCATGCAGTGGGTCCAGCGGAACATCGGGCAGTTCGGCGGCGACCCGTCCCGGGTGACCATCTTCGGGCAGTCAGCAGGCGGGGAGAGTATTCTCATCCACATGGTCAGCCCGCAGAGCACGGGGCTGTACCAGCAGGCAATTGTCGAGAGCGGCACGTTCTGGACGAACGGGGCGGAAATTGATTCTCTTAATTCAAAAGCCGATGCCGAGCAGCTCGGGGAGACATATGCACAAAGTCTCGGGTACTCCGGCCCGGATGCGATTGCACAGATGAGAAAACTGAGTTCTTCGGAAATTGCCAATGCAACGCCCTGGCCGGCCTCACCGTTCCAGATGGTGAACTCCCGGCATTTCGAGCCAACGATTGACGGCTGGCTCATCCCCGATTCCCCGGACAAACTGTTTAGTCTCCACCGTGAGAACCCGGTTCCCCTGATTATCGGGAACAACGCCGATGACGGGACCACCCTTGCCGCAGATGCAAACATGACCGTTCCGGCATACCGGACGTACATCCAGAACCGGTTTGGGCAGGATGCACCTGCGGTTCTCGCAAAATATCCTGCCAATTCAACCGCAGA
Organism: Methanomicrobiales archaeon HGW-Methanomicrobiales-1; assembly: GCA_002839675.1. Lineage (NCBI taxonomy): Archaea > Methanobacteriati > Methanobacteriota > Methanomicrobia > Methanomicrobiales > Methanomicrobiales archaeon HGW-Methanomicrobiales-1. The sequence goes on from PGYM01000001.1 coordinate 1,178,359, forward strand.
GGTCCAGATCCAGCTTGAGCAGATCATGACCGACTATGACTTTACCGATGCGGTGAAGTTTGTAGCGGGTTCAAATGCAGAACTGAATCCGGACACCTACCGGTACCAGTACTCCTATGTCCTGCCCGGGCAACCCTATGGAGCATTCCACGGCAGCGAGACCATGCTGTTATTCAAAGTCCCGATACCAGAGAATCCGACGAATGACGTGGTTGGTGACAACCTGATCGATCTCTGGACCCGGTTTGCCAAGACCGGGGATCCAAACGGAGGTATGAATGTTACGTGGCCACGATATACTAAGGAGAGTGGCCAGTATCTTGATATCGGGGCAGTCCCGGTCGTGAAGAGCGGATAACAGATCTCTTTTTTTTGCCGGCAAAAAAACGATAACAAACTCTCACAGACTTTATAATATCCCAGGGGGAATACACCCCCATGCGATTGCTTCAGTTACTTCTATTTATCTTCCTGATACTTGCGGTAAGTGTCTGTGGGTGCACGGCCCCGTCTCCGGCCCCGGCACAAACTCCCCCGGCAACAGTAGTTCCCACGACATTTTCGGGATCCGGAGACTGGAAATTTGTCGTATTCGCCGATTCCCCCGACCCGGCGGGGAACACGACCACCGGTGTCAACCCGGTCCTCATCACGATTTCCAAAGCTATTGCAAAAGAGAAGCCGGATCTGGCCATCTATATGGGGGACCTGGTCAACGGGTGGGAATTAACCAAGGCATCCCCGATGGAGGGCAATTATACGGGCCAGTTCGAAAACTGGATGGAATACGTTGCTCCCATCCATAATTACACTGATGGCACGGGTATACCAATCTATGTTATCCGGGGTAACCACGAGGATGGCCCGAACCAGACCATTGCTCCCCTCCTAGATGCCTATCTCGCAACGGCGGCTGCCGGCATGCCGGTAAACGGCCCGCCCGGCGAAGAGAAGTTAACGTATTCGTTCACGCACAACGGTGCAAAATTCTTATTAAACGATAATTATATCGCACACAATGGCAAGAAGGAGACGGTGAACCAGAGCTGGGTCTACGAACAGCTCACGCAGGAGACACGACCGTTCATCTTTGTCTTCGGGCATTCTCCCGCGTATGCCGTGGTGAACGATACTGAAGAGGATGATTACGCCATTGACGTTCATTCCCAAGAGCGCGATATATTCTGGAAGAGCATGGTCGACAATAACGTCTCTGCCTATTTCTGCGGGCATGCCCACCTGTATGTCAGGGGCGAATCCAAAGGAGTCCAGCAGGTAGTCAGCGGAAACGCCGGGGCACACGCGATCCCCTTCGATCCCGCGAATGTCGATCCTGCACTTACACTGGAGTACCCGAATAAGACCATCACCAAGAATGACCAGAGAGTCGGCTACGTTGTCATCACGGTCCATGAAGAGACCAGGACGTTTGACGGGGTAGAGAAACAGTTGAACCCGGTGACCGGGGAATGGGAGACCGGGGATACGTTCACCATCAAAGCCCGGTGAAAATCAGGGATATCCGGGCATAGGTGCAAAACGTTACCCCTCATAAACAGGGAGCAAATCCTCCCGCATCCTTTTTTTACTCTCAGTAACTGACACGACTACGGAACAATTTTCATAGTACGTTTTTCTATTGATCCATTCATCCTCCTTTATACCGGTAAAGAGCCAATCCATTTGTCCCGATCGGGCCTTTCATTCGGCAAGCCATACCATTAAACCGTAACAGGCCTAAAATCACCATAAACACTCCGGTTTATACCGTGGTGACAGAGGGATGGCAGGTTTTTCATGAGGAATTCATATTCATCAGGAACCGGGTTATCTTATCGGTCAAAAAGGGGATGAAATCCAATGCAAACAGGTAAAAAAACAGCGAGTATTCTGGTAATCTGCGTAATCCTGATCGGATTTTTTTCATGTGCAGGATGTACCCAGACAGCACCGGCAACCGGTGTCGTAACTGAACCGGTGATTGTGAAGACTGCCGACGGCTCGGTTTCAGGATTACAACAGGACAATCTCCGGGTTTTCCACAGCATCCCGTTCGCGGCTCCCCCGACCGGTGACCTGCGCTGGAGACCCCCCGCACCAGTCAAACCCTGGGACGGCATGAAGGAAGCAAAGGAATATTCGGCAACCTGTCCCCAGCCGGGATCTGCTGCTCCTTTGAATATGAGCGAGGACTGCCTGTACCTCAATGTCTGGACCCCGGCACAGAGTGCTGATGAGAAACTGCCGGTCATGGTCTTTTTCTTTGGCGGGGGGTTCAAGGAAGTTGCCTTCAACATGCCAACGTATAACGGGACCACCCTTGCAAAGAAAGGAGTCATCGTTGTCACGCCGAACTACCGGCTTGGGGCTCTCGGGTTCCTCGCCCACCCCCAGCTCGATGCCGAGTCCCCGCATAACGCCTCGGGAAATTACGGGATCATGGATCAGCAGGCTGCCCTGCAATGGGTCCAGAGGAATATTGACAAGTTCGGAGGGGACCCGTCCAGGGTGACCATCTTCGGGCAGTCAGCAGGTGCCGAGAGTGTTCTCGTGCATGTTGCCAGCCCGACGAGCAAGGGGCTCTTTTCGCAGGCAATTGTAGAGAGCGGCCCCTTCTGGGCGCACGGGGCGATCATCGATGCCACGCACCCGAAAGCGTATGCAGAACAGTTTGGCACGGAGTTCGCGACAAGCCTCGGGTACTCCGGCCCGGATGCGATTGCACAGATGCGAAAGGTAAGTCCCGAAGCCCTGATCAATGCAACACCATCGCCGTCACCCGGCTTCTGGACAACCCACACCGTCAAGTTCGAACCGACGGTCGACGGGTGGATCCTTCCTGACTCCATGGACAACCTGTACCTTTCCCACAAGGAAAACCCGGTCCCCCTCATGATCGGGAACAATGCCAATGACGGGACAACGCTCTCGGCGGGCGCCAACATGACCGTCTCAGAGTATGTAAGCTTCATACGGGGCAGGTTCGGCAAAGACGCCGATGCAGTCCTTGCAAAATATCCCGCCAATTCGACTGCCGAAGTCCAGCTGCAGCTGGCGCAGATCATGACCGACTACGACTTTTCCGACTCGGTAAAGTTTGCAGCGGGTTCTATGGGAGACATCAGCCCGGACACGTACGTGTACCGGTACAGCTATATCCTGCCCGGGCAGCCCAACGGGGCCTTCCACGGCAGCGAGACCCTCCTGTTATTCGGTGTACCGGTTCCCGCGAATCCATCGGTATCTGCAAATGTCGTTGATCTCTGGACCCGGTTTGCAAAGACGGGAAACCCGAACGGCGGGATGAATGTTACCTGGCCGAACTATACCCGGGAAAAGGGCCGGTATCTCGATATCAATACGACCCCGACTGTGATGACTGAGGAGTAAATCACTTTTTTCAAATATTTTTTGTTAAGGAATTTTTCAAAATTTCTTAAGGAAAATTTAAAAAAAAAAGTTTTTGATATTTTGCCGGGATCTTTGTGCCTCTTGGAATTAACCAGCAGGATCAGAGTATCTTCTTTCCTGCGTCGGTGCCGGGTTTGATCTGGTAGACCTCGGAAATCTTCAGGATCACTGCAGACTTTGGAGAGAGGTTGGCCTTGAACTCTTTCATCCACGCAACATCCTGCTGGAATATCTTGTCATTTGTATGGAGGGTCACCGGACCCTTGAGCTGAAAGCCGCCTTTCTCTGCCCACCAGGATATGGCAACCTTCGGGTTATCTTTCAGGTTCTGGAGCGTCTTTAAGAAAAACTGGTCCGAAATAAGAAGTGTTTCGTTATCCAGAAGTTTGAACGCCCCTATCGGAACTACGTTTGGCATACCCTCTTTTGAAGAGGTTGCCATGAACACCAGCTTCGTTCCCGTCAGCGATTCCTTGATCTCATCTGTCAGTGTAACCATTGCTGAACCTCACATTCATCATTACTTCAAAGGCACTTATTGGTTTTGCAGTTCTCCCGGTTTTTCGGCAATATCAGGAGCAGTAATCCCGGAATTTTTCTCCGGGCGGATGCGACGGACGGGGGCTCTGCTGGGAAGATTGACGAACGGGGGCTGTCCTGGACCATCATCCGGGTTTTTTTAGGAATGCAACATTATGCCGCAACCTGTTTTGTCTGGAACCGGGGGCGGATCTTTTCGGAGAAATATTTTCCAATCTCATCCGAATGCATAAAATCCTTATAGACCTTGGGGAGGACACCGGAATACTGGTAAACAAGTCCTGTCTGAAATTCTATCTCCAGGATTTTTGTGCTTTCATCATATCCCACGGAGCGCAGAATCCGGGATTTAACGGGTTGTCTTTCCAGGTATATCACCACTCTTTTACACGTGTGCTGAATGGTTAAGGGTTTTTATAAAAATTTTTGTTTGGATACACGGCACCGGATTTTTGTTCCGGAAGGGTAGTGCAACGGTGGGCCGGTGCGATAAATGAGGGTACTGCTAAGTGACCATGACAAAGGCAGTTACACGTTTTTTTGTTCACGCATACGATCCTTTTTCATCATCTACCAGCATTTTAAAAACAGCACATTCTTGCCGGGTTACCCGTGAAGGGTGATTTCATGAAACGCAATATAAGTATAAGAGGAGTCAAGAACTGGTATAACAGTGAGGAAATACCAAATGACCCCTGGTGAAGATTCTTCGTTGACCATATCCGAGCGAAACTGGGAGATACTCATCCTCACTTCCAGCAGTGCCGTCTTCCTTTTGACCTTCTATTGTCTCCTTGTCGGGATTACCACGGTTTTTACGCACCTCTATTATTTCCCGATCATTCTCCTTGCATACCGGTACCAGAAAAAAGGCGTGATATATTCCCTGGTCCTCAGCACATCGTATCTGTTAATCGAATTATTATTGCAGTACTCCAATACCGTTGAAATATTCAGTGCACTGCTACGGGTGTTATGTTTTACCGGTGTTGCAATCGTAGTTGCGTACCTCTCAACAAATCTTACCCGGAAACAACAGGATTTTTTCAACCTCAGCCAGTTCAACGAGAGTATTATATCAAACGCAAATGTCTGGCTTGCCGTCATTGATGCGAAAGGAAATATTATTACCTGGAACAGGGCAGCAGAGGACATATCCGGTTATTCCGGCAAGGAAGTTACCGGGAAAAATTCCATCTGGAAACAACTTTACCCGGACAGTAACTACCGGAAAAAAATTACCGGCATCATCACAACAATTACCCGTGAAAAACAATTTTTTACCAATTTTGAAACGGTTATCATAACAAAAGATGGCAGAAGTAAAACGATCTCCTGGAACACCCGCACGATTCCTCATGAACAGGGTGTTCTCGATCATTTTGTTGCAATCGGGATAGATATTACCGAACGAAAGCAAGGGGAAATGGCGCTGCGGGAGAGTGAGGAGCGGTTCCGCATGCTGCTCCAGAATGCCAATGACGGTATCTTTGTCTTTGAGCTCTCACCAAAAGGCCCCGGGAAGTTCCTTATTGTAAATGATCAAATGTGCAGGTTGTCCGGTTACACCCCTGATGAACTGACACACATGACCGTCACTGATATCGATGTTCCTGAACAATTCGAAAAAGTTCCGGGTATAATGAAACGGCTTATGGAAAATGGGTATGCTGTTTTTGAGACCGATTTACTGACAAAGGACAGGAAACGTATCCCGGTTGAAGTGAGTACCCGGGTCTTCGATCTCCAGGGTAAGCAAACATTCCTGTCCATGGTACGTGATATCACCGAACGCAAACGGGCAGAAGATCAGTTAAAGGAGAGCGAGACTTTTCTCAATGAAGTTGGTGAGATTGCCCTTGTTGGCGGCTGGCAACTTGACATCAGGACAAATGACCTGCTGTTTACGAAAGAAACGTACAGGATTCATGAGGTTCCCGAAGATACGATAATCAATCTCTCACAAGCGATACTCTTCTTCGATATTCCGGGACGGTCAACTCTTGAAGCAGCGCTCCAGCGCTGTACGGAAGAGGGTGAGCCATTCGATCTTGAACTTCCCTTCACCAATGCAAAGGAGAAGAAACTCTGGACACGGACTATAGGACGTGCAGTCAGGATCGATGGTAAGGTGGTGAAACTTGAGGGAACGTTCCAGGATATCACGGAGCGTAAGAATGCAGAAGAGATGCTTAAAAAGAGCCGGATCTATCTCGCTGAAGCAATGGACCTTGCACATCTGGTGAACTGGGAATTTGACGTTGCTTCAGGCATATTTACCTTTAATGATCGATTCTACGCGCTGTACGGTACAACAGCAGAGCGCGAAGGCGGGTACCAGATGACGGTAGAGGCATATGCACGGGAGTTTGTTCACCCGGATGAGTCGGATTTGGTGGCCAGCGAAGTGCAAAAAGCAATAAATTCCCCGGATCCGAACTATACGACCAAGATCGAGCACCGGATAATCCGCAGGGATGGTGAGATCCGGAATATCATCGTGCAGTTTGCAATCACCAAAGATGAACAGGGCAGGACAATCAAAACCCACGGGGCAAACCAGGATATCACCGAACGCAAGACTGCTGAAAATGAACTCAAGTTACTCTACCGGGAACTTGAAGAACGGGTAAAAGATAGGACCTCTGAACTTCAAAAAACCAATGAAGCACTCAAAGAGAGTTCGGAGCGGGTGCAACTCCTTCTCAATTCAACCGCAGAGGCAATCTATGGTGTGGATATGCAGGGTTTGTGCACATTATGCAATACTGCTTTTCTCAGAATACTGGGGTATGAACGGAAGGAGCAGGTTATTGGCAGGAAAATGCATGACCTCATCCACCACACGCATCCTGACGGGACACCCTGCCCAATCAGTGACTGCCGGATATTCAATGCCTTCCTTTTAGGAAAAGGCACCCATGCGGATAACGATATTTTCTGGCGGGCGGACGGGACCAGTTTCCCTGTTGAGTACTGGTCATTTCCCATGCGCAGGGACGACAACATCATTGGAGTGGTTGTCACGTTCATTGATATCACTGAGCGCAAACACCTCGAAGAGCAGAATCTCAAATCGCTCAAAGAAAAAGAGATGCTCTTAAAAGAGATCCACCACCGGGTCAAGAACAATATGCAGGTCATTTCAAGCCTTCTTTTCATGCAGGAACGGCTGGTAAAGGATGTAAAGGTCCGGGAGATCCTGCGGGAGAGCCAGAACCGTATCAGGTCTCTAGCGCTTGTCCATGAGGAGCTCTACCGTTCTGCCAACCTTGACGAGATAGATTATTCAGCATACCTGCACAAAATCGTCCGGCAATTATCCGAATCCTATAATGTCGATCCAACCGCAATCCAGACACAAATCTTTTCAGAAAAAGTGTTTCTTGATATCAACAAGGCGGTTCCCTGCAGCCTGATCTTAAACGAGCTTATGTCAAATGCCATAAAACATGCATTTCCCTCGGGAAGAAAAGGCATTATAACCATTGATTTCAAATTCGAATCCGGTACCTACACCCTTATATTCAGCGATGACGGAATTGGACTTGCAGAGAATATTACGTTTGAATGGACAGAATCGTTAGGAATGCAGCTTATAGCCGGCCTGGTAAAACAGCTGAACGGGACGATCGTATCGGACAGGAAAGCAGGAACAAAATATACCATAACGTTTCCGGAATGAACAGAGACAAAGGAGGGAAGAACATGGAGAAAATGAAAAAAATACTGGTTGTTGAAGACGAATTTGTAACCGCTTCTGAGATCCGGGCACGGCTGACCGACATGGGATTCGAGGTGCCCGCTGCGGTGGATACCGGCCTGGATGCCATCAGGATGGCTGAGGAACTCAAACCGGATATTATTGTCATGGATATCACGCTGAAAGGCAAGATGAACGGAATAGAAGCTGCCGAACAGATCCAGGCACGTTTTGATATTCCGGTAGTCTTCCTGACGGCACATTCTGATGATGCGACGGTAGAAAAGGCGGTTAAGGCCGAACCATTCGGGTACCTCATCAAGCCACTCGAAGGACGTGCATTAAAAACCACGATCCAGATGGCGCTCTACAAGAGCAAGACCGAACAGGAAATCAAAAAACGGGATGCAATCCTGTTTGCGGTCAGTTCTGCCGTTGAGTGGTTGCTGAGGATATCCCGGTCGGATTCCCATGCACCGGACAAAATTGGTGATATTGATAACGCTGATATCCAGGATATCCTTGGACCGATTGGCCTTGCAGTGGAAGCCTGTTCCATGGGCATTTTTACTATCCAGCCGGGTCCTGACGGTTCGTCAACGGTCAGTATGAAATATGAATGGATTGGATCCGAGTGCCATCGAAATGAATGCATTCCTGAACTCAAACTGTTTACTTTCTCTTCCATCGGGGTTTCGCACTGGTACGGTTTACTGTCAAAAGGAGAGTTTATTCCTTTAACCATTACTGGAATTCCGGAAACAGAGAAAACTCTTCTCAATCTGCTTCATGCAAAATCCGGGGCAATTATTCCTATTTTTATCCGGGATACGCTCTGGGGGTTCATCGGGTTTTTCGATATCACGGAAAAGATACGGTCAGCAGATGAGATCGAGGCATTAAGAATTACTGCAAATCTCCTTGGCGCAGCAATGGGATACCGGTAAAAACAATTCCCGGGTTTTACCGGCCCGTGTATTTCATTTTAAAAAACCCTGTCCGGTTTACTCCATTTTCTCCAGTTTCTGCGGCAATGTTTTCCGGTTGATTGATCTTTGCGATAGGTAAAATGGATCTCTGCATTGAGGTGGAGCCCGGGCAGGTAACCATACTGGCTGATGACCGGTTATCAAGAGCGTAAAAATACAAGGCCGACAAAGATCTAAAAAAGCCCGTTACTAAAAATCGGGCATGATTCTCATGGAACCCCCAAGTCCCACAACTGCTATGACCGGCGATGTGCCGGCCATCTGCCATACACCTGATGCTCCGGTAACACCGGCTGCCCGGAAAATCGTGCTTTTCATTGGGATACTTGCCGGGTTCATTACCCCGTTTGATGGTTCGGCAGTCAATATTGCGCTGCCGGCCATGGGTGCGGAATTTCACATGGACGCGATCTCGCTTTCATGGATTGCGACTGCGTACCTTCTCGCCGCTGCCATCTTCCTGGTACCGTTCGGTAAGATCGCCGACATCTACGGGAGGAAACGGATCTTCCTGTACGGTATTGCGATCTTTACCGCAGCGTCATTCATCATCACGATGGTTCCGACCACAAACATGCTCATCGCCGTCCGGATCGTCCAGGGATTCGGCGGGGCCCTGATCTACGGTACAAGCATCGCAATCCTCACTTCCGTCTTTCCCCAAAGGGAACGGGGAAAGGCGCTCGGGATCTACATAACCGCCGTGTATTTCGGGCTCACGCTCGGGCCGTTTTTAGGAGGCGTGCTGACCGAGTACTTCGGGTGGAGGAGCATCTTCTTTGTCAACGTTCCCATCGGCATTCTGGCCTGCATCCTGATCCTCTGGAAACTGGACGGCGAATGGGCGGAGTGCAAAGGTGAGCGTTTCGATCTGTTAGGCTCGGTCATCTATGCCGGTGCTCTTATTGCCGTGATGTACGGGTTTTCCCTTGTCCCGGACAGCACGGGCATCATCCTGGTTGTTGCCGGCATCATCACCGGGATCGGCTTTGCCCTGTACGAGATGCGTATTCCTGCACCGGTCCTTGATATGCGCCTCCTGTTCAATAACCGGGTTTTTGCCTTCTCGAATCTTGCTGCGCTCATCATCTATAGTGCCACTTTTGCCATGATGTTTCTATTAAGCCTCGACCTCCAGTATACCAAGGGTTTTTCCCCCGAATATGCCGGCCTTATCCTGATTATCGAGCCGGCGATCATGGCGTGTGTCTCGCCCTTTGCCGGGCGGCTCTCCGACCGTATCGACCCGCAGATCGTTGCATCGGCCGGCATGGGATTTACCGTCATCGGCCTCTTCCTGCTCTGCTTCCTTACCGAATCAACTCCCCTGTGGTACATAATCCTCAGCCTCGTCGTGTGCGGAATCGGGTTCGGGCTGTTCTCTTCGCCGAACACCAATGCGATCATGAGTGCCGTTGAAAAAAAGTATTACGGGGTTGCGTCCGGCATGAACGGGACTATGCGGATCGTAGGCCAGATGCTCTCAATGGGTATTGCAATGATGATCTTTTCCATCATCATTGGCCGGGTCGAGATCACGCCCGAGTATTATGCCCTGTTTATAGAGAGCCTCCATTATGCATTCATCCTCTTTACGATACTCTGTATCTTCGGAATCGCAGCGTCACTTATGCGGAGGAAGCAGGAACCGGTGGCCGGGGTTCCCACGAGCCGACCGAAATGAGGGGGAGGAATACCATAATTTTTGTGGCAGGAACTAATGAAAATGTTCCGGATATTTTTTAAAATTTTTCAGGATTTTTTTAAAAAATCCGTGGGAGAGCAGATGATTTTGCCCTGCTTCCGGATTACCGGAGGGTAAAAATGATATTTTCACTATTCCCGGTCACTTGTGTGAGGTAAGGAACGCGATGATCCGTTCCTGGATCTCAGAGGACTGCGGGGAGATCCAGGCGCATAAGTGGGAACCTTCCCGAATCCACATCTTCTCGGCATTGGGGATATTTTCCCATGCATAGACACCATGATAGAAGAGAACATCGCTGTCATGGGTCCCGTGGATGATGAGTGCCGGGCACGTGATCTTATCGACCGGGAGATCGGAAATCCGCGCAAGGCCTTCCAGATCATTGTCAACACCGGCCTTTCTTAAGGGGTACTCCGACATTGAACGGGAAAACCGCAGGAGCAGGCGTACCTGCCCGGGATCCTTTAATGCCGCCTCGACCTGCGTGGCGATCTGTTCAGGCCGGAGCAGGGACTCCTGCTGGAGAAACTCCTGCAGGGTCTGTTTGGGGAAATGTTTTGTAAAGTAGCTGATGAGTTTCTCACCGGGGCCGCTCAAAAAAAGCGCCTGGGCGATGGGACCGGCATCGGCGGGCATGAGGTATTGGGTGACAACGGCATCAGCAGCGACAAGTGCGGTGACCCGTCCGGGATACCGGATGGCAAATTCATAACCGGAGGCACCACCGGCAGAACCGAAGACCAGCGCAACTTTGTCGATCCCGAGCGTGTCCAGGAGCGCTGCATACAGGTCCGCCTGCTCGGCAGGCGACTTCCCGCTCGAAAGGGGAGTACCGAGATATCCCGGCCGGCTCGGTGCGAGAAGCGTGAAGCCGGCGCGGGCCAGCCATTCGAATAACAGGATGCTCTGGTCATATCCTCCCGGTCCCCCGTGGATAGCCAGCACAACCGGGCCTTCCCCGATTCGTGCATATTCCACCGGTCCTTTTGCCGTTGTGGCAATCTGTTTTTCTGCAACAAGTTTATCCTGCTGCGCAACCTCGGCACGGACCCAGCCGGGGAAATCGGCGGTAAACAGGGTATCATAGGGTTCTCCAGGCATGAACTGTTGTTAAAGCCAAAACGTGAAAAGTTTTTTGGGAGGATGAGCCAGCCCGGGGGCTGACGATCCTATTCTGCATTCATGAAGATTTCCAGGCAGTCCAGGTACCTATGACCGCAAGAATAAGACCTATGATACCAAAAGAGGGAACTTTCAGATCGTAGTTAAGAAGGTAACTCGATATACTGATCAGGATCATGACAAATCCTACACCGGCCATGATATATCCTGCTATCTGCTGCTTTCCCATGATTCAGTATCAATTCGATATGCAATTAAATTATTCGATAATCGCCGGTTTCACCTAACATGATGAATTTGTCCGGACACCAGAAACGATCACCTCGGGTTTGTTAAGGCTCCGGGGCTGGACAGGGGGCTGGGCTAAGACACAAAGCGATGGCTCTTTTAAAAAAACCCTATCCCCGCATTCGTACTGCCACAAATAAAAAGAAATTTATCCCGCCGGGCTGACAGGATTTTATGCATGTACCTTCCCGCGTCCTGATCGTCGGAATCGGCACTATGGGCGCACAGATCGCTCTCCAGTTCGCCATGCACGGTTTTACCGTACGGCTGTTCAACACAAAGACCGCTTCTTTGGATCGGGCAATGAAAGATATTGCCGGGCTTCTTGATTCGCTCATCGCAAATGGTTACTGTACCGAAAAGAAAGAGACCGTGCTGGGGAGAATCTCGACCTGCACCGATGAACGCGAAGCGGCACGGGATATCGACTTGATCAGTGAATCCGTTCCCGATGACCCGGGACTCAAGGGCGAACTCTTTGCCCGGTTCCATGCCCTGTGCCCAGCCCACACCCTCTTCCTCTCCAATACGTCGCACCTGATTCCCTCCCTGTTTGCCGAACGCTCAGGACGGCCCCGGAACCTGCTCGCATTCCATTTCGGAAACCCGGTATGGAAAGAGCGTGTCCTTGACGTGATGCCGCACCCGGGAACCGATCCGGAGGCAGTAAAAATCGCCTGCGAGGTAGCCCGCCGGATCGATCAGGTTCCGATTGTATTTCCCAAAGAGCATAGCGGATATATCATGAATCACATGGAGAGGGAATATCTCAAGGTCGCGTTTGAGATTGTTTCAACGGGAGTTGCAAACTATAAGGACGTGGATAAGGCATGGCTCCTTACCCACGGCAGTACACCCCCGTTTGCCTGCATCGATCTCATGGGTATCGATCATTCCTACGATGTAGCCATGCGGGCTGCCGGGGCCGGTGACAACGGAGCACGGCTCGTTGCTGATTATCTTCATAAGAATTTTATCTCAAAGGGAAAGTTCGGAAAGAAGAGCGGGGAAGGGTTTTACCGGTACCCGGATCCGGAGTTCGCCCAGCCGGGTTTTATCGAGCAGGGTTTACGGCATGACCGGAACTTCAGGCATATCTGAAGTTGCCTTTGCAAGGAAAATTTCCGCTTTAAAATCTGCATTTTTTTTACATCAGGGTTCGCGTGAAAAACCGGGCAGGGAAATATTCCAGCCCGTGCATTTTTTATAACCGGGTTTTTTTACATTGCTGCGATTAATACTATGAGAATCCCTATGAACACGACCCGGACGCTGGTGCAGGAGGAGGAAAGTGCGATCCATGCCGCAGAAAAGGAACGGGAACATGCCATATTCTTCAACCTTCTCGTAGCGATTGCTCCTGCCATACCCAAGCTTGCCGCAGCGGTTCTCTCGGGGTCAGTTACTCTTTACGCATCAGCGATGAAGACCGTCAACGAGGCCATTGGCGTCCTGGTTGCATGGCTGATCGCACGCAAGATTGCCCGGGGCGATCACGGGGTCTATGATTACGGGATGGGAAAATACGAAAATATTGCCCGTATCATCACCGGCAGCGTGATGCTCATCTCATTTGTCATTCTTATCATTGTCGCCACTTACAAGATCCTTTTCCCGACACCTCTCGGCAACGGGGGTGTCCAGGTCGGGATGGTCATCGTCATCATCATGATTGCCGTTGATAGTTATATCGCGGTCCGTAATTACCGGATTGCAATGCGGGAACCCTCGCCCCTCATGGATTCCCAGTGGCGCCTCTTCCGGTTGAAAGCCATTGCAAATCTCGTGGTCTTTGTGACCCTGGTCCTTGCGACCCTTTGCGCAGCGTTCCCGTGGGCAGTGTATATCGATCCGGTTGCCTCGTTTGCAGTCATGGGCATCCTTCTCTATTCCGGGCTCCGTATGATTGTATCATCCCTCCCGGATCTTCTTGACGAGACGCTGGAAGAAGAACTCCAGCTCGTAGTGGTAAAAGAACTGGCAGATCATTTTCACCATTACGAGCAGCTCCACGGTGTCAGGTCGCGGCGGAGCGGGGGAAGCATCTATGTCGATATCTTCTTAGAGTTCAGCGGAGACCTTCAGATGTGCGAGGTACAGGATACGATCGACCGGATGAAGATATCGCTAGAATCCAAAATCCCCAAAAGTTCGGTCAATATCATCACTTCGAGCGGCAGGTGCAGCCGTGGCAGGTCCTGACCTGGATTGATATGACCGGTTGTTCTCATGAAGAGAGGGAATGATGAGAGCGGAGAAGCCGGGAAAGTCTACAAAAGACCTATAATCAGGAATCGCACACCATCAGGTATCATGATAAATCCTGCCAAGAATATTCCCGAGGATACGGAAGAGAACCGGCAGATCTGCAGGAAGTACTGCAGGATATGCCCGAACTACAAGGCTCATTCCTTAGAAAAATTCCAGCCAACTGAACTCTTCTGCGCCAGTGGAAGGTCCTCATGCCCGGAAAAAAAAGAGATCCGGTGTTTCTGTACTGCCTGCGAGCTCTTCGCAAAGCACCATCTCCGGGTCGGGTTCTTCTGCGTTAACGGTTAGGCACTGTTTCCCCGGGTTATCCATCAGGCTTTACCGGAACTCATCCGGTTCTTTTGCTTTTTGGAGAACCGCTTTACCTTGGGTACCGGAATTGCAGGGTTCCCAGGGGAGATGCTGCATTCGTATGACCGTGCACTGATAAAATGACACCCGCTGTGCTTATCGTCAGGCTCCTGATGGTTTTTCCCAGGTAAGAATATAAGAAAACCGGTTCCCGGAAAATTCCTTTTCGATAAACCCGGCAGCTCCGGCCAGCCGGGTGACGGTACTGCGGGTCTGGAAATGGGGATCGCGGATCGTCTCTTCCACAAGCAGGATACCACCGGGCTTAAGCGCTTCAAAGATCTCGCGTAATGCCGCTTCCCGTCCGGGGATCTCGCCCAATACGGTTATCAGCACGGCCCGGTCGAAGCGGTCACACTCAAGCTTTCCGTCCCCGATACCAGCCCGGAGGAACCGGATGTTACTGAGGCCGGCAGCACGGGCCCGGTCCTGCACTTCCCGCAACATCCCTTCCTGGAGATCCATTGCCGTTACTTCTCCTTCAGGCCCAACGCAGTGAGCGAGCGGGATGGTGAGCCGGCCCGGGCCGCAGCCTGCATCCAGCACGTTCATGCCGGACCTGACATCAAGGAGCCCGATTGTTTTTTGCGTGCGTGCGCTCACCCCGCCGGAAGACGGGGGATCCAGCAGCCATTTCATCCAGACGGGGCAGGGAAGGGTATAACGGCGCGATGCAATCCTCCAGGCAAGAGAGATGATGATAACCAGCGCAATGAGGATAACAAGAATAAACAATATGGAAATCATGGGGAGTCCTCTCCGGTGCGGATAGGATAAACTGAGATGGGGCTATGCATAAATTTTTTTAAAAATTTCCCTTTATTACCATTTACAGCCCGCTTGACGGATAAAAGACAATGCTTTTGTCTGGCATCGTTCTTTATTTTATATCGGATTATGATGCAGAAAAAGCGGATTGCAATTACAACGGCCATTGGTTTACTGACGGGATTATACTGCGTCGGAAGCCTGCTCGTTGCCGCCCCTCCCGGGGTCACCCCGGAACCCTGGTTCATGGTGATGATCCTTTACGGTCGCATCATCCAGGGATTTGTGATCGGTTTTGCTGATGGGATCCCCCTTCGCCCGGTGCTGCGGGGTGCGGGACTCGGGGCGATCTTCAGCCTCCTGCTCTGTATCGTTCCCCTGTTTGCCCACAATTATTTTGGTGCAGTGATGCTCCTTATCTTCGGTATCATCTATGGAGCACTTGCTGACGTAATTGCGAGCTGGGCAATGCAGCGGAAGGCCGGAAAAGCCGGCTTGAACTCCTGATAAATCCCCGGAAACAAACAATCCCCCCGGGGAGATCGCAGGAGTTTTTTCGCGATTTGTGAGGAGGCTGGACAGATACAAAAACAATCAGCGATTGTTATTGCAAAAGACCTGTCCGGTTACGTTGCGTTGATCCCGGTACCGGCCGGTCATCGTGTGCCGGTAAGTGCAGGAGTACTGGAGGCTGATGGGGAAAAATGATACACCGATCAAAGAATTAATCCATTAAAAAAAATCACAACGTGTATGAAACTCATCGTTCTCCTCGTTATGCTATGCCTCCTTACCGGTACCGCTGCTGCACTCTCCCTGCCACAGGTGTCGTTCTTCTCCCAGCCTGAAGTCACGGACCTTGTCCCCGTTGCCTCGTTTGAAGGCGGGCAGCGATTCCAGGCAGGCGATTACCCGGTCATCGTCCTCTCCGGCTCCTACCGGCAGATGGGGCGGCAGTACGGCGGCCTGATGAAGACCGAGCTGAACGAGGAGTACACGTTCCTCATCAACACCCTTGCCCAACGGGGATATACGCAGGAACAGGCGCGGGAAGTGGGACGGGACATACCCGCATTGTATCCTCAGCGCGTAAAGGAGATCTTCCTGGGCATGTCAGAGACCTCGGGCCTGACACCCGATGATATCGCCATACTCTATTACGGGGCGATCTTCCAGCTCATGACTGCACCCCCCGTTCCGGTATCCTGCTCGTACCTTGCCACCTGGGGGAACTATACAACCGACGGATCTGTTGTTGCCTCCCGCAACTGGGACTTAGACGATGCTGTAATGCCGTACACCAAATGGTATGTCCTTACCGTGTACCGGCCTACTGATGGCAGCAACAGCATCGCAACCTGGAGCCCCGCGGGAATGCGGCCCGAGACCTTCATGAACAATAAAGGGCTTTTCATTGCTGACGATAACGCGGGCATTAACGATGCTGCGCCGGAAACCCGCCCGGAATTCATCACGGAATTCTTCCGGTTCATGTTCGATTATTCGGACATGAAAGGCCTTGATGCCGGCATCCGCGGGACCAGCCCGGATGTTGCATGGATTGTCGATGTCGCAGGACCGGACGGCGCGTACGTGTACGAGAAAATGACCAATAAAACGATCCAGAGGACCGGGGACGGGATCGTTGCAGCGGCCAACCATTTCACCGAACCGGCCTGGAACCTCGCTGCACCTCCCGAGCACTCGCTCTCCCGCTACAACAACCTCCTCCGGCTGGCCGGAGAGGCAAAGGGATCGATCGATGCACAGAAGATGATGCAGATCCGTGACGTATGTTTAGAGGATGGCGGGGCAAAGTTCTGTCATTCGGAACTTTTTGGCAACAAGTACTCCAGCAACCACCAGGTTGTTTTCATGCCAAAGTCAGAAACGCTCTGGATGAAATCCATGGACCGGGACTGGCAGAAAGTGGAACTCGCTCCCCTCTTCGGCAACTGACGGCGGGGTAGGGAAAGGTAAATTCCGCAGACCCACCCGGGGGCTGGCCGGTGCCGGAGCGGGAAGGGGCTGTTGAGGGCCGGTGTGGCAGGAGCAACCATCAGGAGGTGGGCATCCTGCGTTCACCTATCTGCTGGCGCCACATTGCATAATACAAACCCTTCTGGTCAAGAAGACTCTGGTGGGAACCGGTCTCAACGATCTTTCCTGCCTCCATTACATAGATCACATCCGCGTGCAGTATGGTAGACAGGCGATGAGCAATCAGGATGGAGATCTGGTCCCTGCTCGTGGAAATATCCCGGATGGTGTTCGTGATATCCTCTTCGGTCAGCGAATCAAGTGCCGACGTTGCTTCGTCAAAGATTAACAGGCGGGGATGACGCAGCAGGGCCCGGGCAATGGAGATACGCTGCTTCTCTCCTCCGGACAACATCATACCGTCCTCCCCGATGAGCGTGTCAATGCCTTGTGCAGAACGGTTAAGTATCCCGTCACACGAAGCCTTGTGCAATACATCCATCATCTGCTCGTCAGTCGCATCCCACCTCACGAACAGGAGGTTTTCCTTTATCGTACCTGAGAACAACTGGGAGTCCTGTGTAACGAGGCCAATCTGCCGGCGCAACGGGTTAAACCGGATAAGTGTCGAGGGCTGTCCATTGAAATATATCTCCCCGCTGATAGGACGGTATAACCCTGCCAGGAGCTTCATGAGCGTTGACTTGCCAGCACCCGATGGACCGACAAACGCGATTGTCTCACCGGTCTTCACGTGAAAAGAGATCCCGTCGATGGCGTTATAACCGGCAGTCTTGTGACGGAAGACAATGTTTTCAAACCGGATATCGTTCAGCTCGTCGATCTCGATCGGGTTTTCCGGTCTTTCTTCAATCGGCTTTTGCATCAGCAGATCGAAATTATTTACCGAAACTTCGGCCTCGCGATAACTCACGATTACGGAGCCAAAGTCCTGCAAAGGTCCAAAGATGATAGCAGTGATGAACTGCATCGAGACCAGTTCTCCTGTTGTAAGGACTTTGTGGAAGATTAACCAGAGGAGAATGAACAGTATCGACTGCTTGAGGATGGAAAGCGTAGTTCCCTGGAAAAACGTCAGCATACGGACCCGTTTTATTTTCGTCATCTCCAGGTTGAAGATCTTTAAATTTCGTTTCCGTAGTCTCCAGATCTCAGGGAAGGTGAGGCCCAGGCTTTTCACGAGCTCGATGTTCCGCAAGGATTCGGTGATCACCCCGGAGATCTCGTTGGTTTCGCGGTTGATCTCTCTCTGCGTTGTCTTGATCTTTGAAGAGAGCAGCCAGGTCAGCGATCCCAAGACGAGGATCCCAATCACAAAAACAGGTACCAGCAGCCAGTTCTTGGTGAGAGAATACGCGATGAGAAAACAAATGCCGACAAATGCAGAGAAGAGGACATTGATGAATGCATTGATGAAGGTCTGGGTATCCGACCGGACTTTTTGCAATATTGATAATGTCTCACCGCTCCGCTGGTCCTCAAACTCATCGTACGAAAGGCGGAGCGTCTGCTCCAGTCCGTCATTGTATATCTGCATCCCGAACAATTCCACTGCCAGCCGGGCAAAATAATCCTGGAACGTTTTTGCAACCCGGGCGAAAAACGCGATTGCAATGGCAACTCCCAGCCAGAAAAGGACACCGGTGACCAGAACATTTTCCGGGATGTAGAGTGGATTTAAGGCATAGTCATCGATGATCTTTCCAAAAATAATCGGATCGACAAGGTTCAGCAGCTGGCTGATGCCCGCTAAAATGAGAGCGACAACGATAAGCCATTTCTGCGGCCTTAGATATTTCCAAAGGATCATCATTGTTCTGGTAAACCGGCATTGTTTCTTTTTCTCATATATATTCAATGGCATATACACCATACGGGTCTGGAAAATTGACGAAAATCCCCGGCCGGAGATCGCCGTCCGGAATAATTTTAAGCTGCGATCCGGCCGGGAATTCCCCGGTGAGATCCCTGCCGGGATCGATTACCCGAAAAAAATAGGGGAGATGATGAAAAGAATAAGGGGCCCGTAATTATTTCTGCACCGGCTTTGTCCGGGATACCAGGTACTTTTCTTCACTCTCTTGTGCCTGTGTTTTCCACGCATTGACCGTTTCATTATAGAAAGCAAATTTCGGGTTGTAGACAATGCCGGTCACTCCTTCATTGAGCCCGGTAACCTGGTTTCCCCCGGTAAATGACCCGTTGAGATGGTCAGCGATACCGGTATAGACAACCCGGTCCACCCGCTTGACTGCCGATGCAAGCACGAATTGCGGGCCAAGCGGGGACTGGTCGGAATCCGTGCCGATAGCATACCGCCCGGGGGTAGTATTTGCTGCATCAAACACGCCCGTATTGGAATATCCTGCACACGCAAAGATCACGTCTGTCCCGTTGCGGTACATCCCTTCTGCAACCTGTCCGGCCACGGTAGGATCGGAAAACCCGTTGGTTGTGTATTGGTGCACATACGCAGGATCAACGGAGATCGATGAGTTGACGGCACGGGCACCGTCCGTGTAACCATCGAGAAAGGCATCGAGCACGTCCGACTGCATCCCCATGATGATCCCCACCCGCCCGGTCTTCGATGCCGATGCGGCAAGCACACCGGCAAGATAACTGTCCCCATAAGAGGTGATCTCGGACGACCGGGTATTGCCCGACCCGGTTCCCGACTGGTCTATGGCTAAGAACTCAATATCCGGATACTGCTGCGCAAGCTGGCGGGTGAAACCGGCATACTGGAAACCGACTGTTATGATAAGACCCGGTCTTTCCGATCCCTTCGTAGTGTTGAGGATTGCCGGAAGGGTTTCGTAATCAGAAGGTATGAACTCCCGGGTGGCTAGGGAAAACTTTTCCTGTGCTGCCGCAAGGCCCTGGTACGCGCTGTCGGTGTATGAGAGGTCGCCTTTCTCAGACCCGTACACGATGTACACGGTATTGGCAGCAGGTTCGTGCGGCAGCATACTTACCGCAACTGCTACGGCAAGAACGATGACTGCTGCAACAATAACGCTCAAAATGAGATACTTTCGGTCCATGATTTCACATATAGGATAGAGGATCGTTATCCCGGCAGGTTGGCCGGGCTTGACTCCAAGGAGCGCCCGGCGCCGGGCACCCGGGTCCTGTCAACATCTATGACGTAACGGATCCTGAACAGGGAGGTGTTGGTCAATGCTCCATAGAGTACTCAACCATCCCCTTCCCCGTACGGGCTCCCGGAGATCCGGCAGGGTTCGGCCGGAGACCGGGTGACGGTTATGATCGGGGCTGTTCACTCTGCGCCGGGAAACGACTGCCCCGCAGCCTGTTCACCGTAGGGCAGCGAGAAGTGAAGCTGCTCAATGAGCCAGCGGCTCCCGGTGTTCCGCAGCACCATGGTCGACCGGCCATAGAGCGTCTGCTTTGTGGTCCCGTCAATTGTGAACGCAATGGCACTCTTTGACGTTGCCCAGGCAACCCTGCCATCCCCAAAGATCTTCCGGTCAGTAAACTCAACCGAAAGAACGGTGGCCTGGCTCATATCACGCTTTATGTGCTGGATAAAATCAGTATGATTCGTAATGACTTCATCCGGCCCGCTCCCAAACCCGGTGATATCGGGAGAGAATAACGCCGAGAATGCCTGTATGTCCTTCTTCCGGTAGGCCGTGGCATACTGCTGCATGACCGCGATTACTTCTGCATCCTGTGCGGGTGTGAGTTTCATAGCAATGGGTTATCGAAATCAACCTATTATTATTTTGTTATTCATAATCGGAAAAAAGGTAAAAGTTTTGCCATTTTCATCTCCCGTCCCTCATTGCCGATCAGCATAGATCCCGGATCCCACAAACCAGGTATCATCGACCGGTGCAACATAGCAGAGTTTCAGGCCGGGTAACCCGGTATCCGGATTGAGATAATCCACGTACACAAATCCTCCGCCCCGCTTTGCTGCCGAGATCTCCCACTCGATAATTTTTACCCCGTGAGTATCAGAAAAATTCAGCCGGTTCGAGCCGATCAGTTCCGGCTGGAACGGGAGTGCGAGCGTGGTCCCGTTATTGGCGTAGGCAAAGATATACCGGCTTCCATCAGCAAACGTACCGTTCCGATCATTGAAATCAGCAATCGCCCTGCCGGCACCCTGCACCTGGGCATACCCGCGGGCCAGCTTCACCCTCTGGACAAGTTCTTCCCGCTCAGTAGTGTTGAACCCGGCCGGCAGTTCGGGCAGGTACATTCCGGCTCCTACAAACCATTCATTGTCAACCGGCATGACCGTGGAGAACTTGAACTCCTCCCGGTAATTATCCCCGGGATTCGGGTAGATATAGTAGACTGAACCCCCGCCGTCACGGGCAACTTCGGTCATCCGGTCGATAAATGCAACCCCGTTGGAATCGGTAATGCCGGTCCGATCGGTCCCGAGCAGACCTTGCTGGTAGGGCAGTGCAATGACCGTCCCGTTCATCGTGTACGCAAACACGTAAAGGTCCCCGTCGATGAATGATCCGTTTACGTTATTGAACTCGCGGAGAGCTGCCTCCTTCCCGTGTTCCTGTGCATAGGCATGTGCCGCGTTTACAAAACGGGTGAGATTTGCAGAGCGGGCATCGGTCGCCCCTGTCACGTTCGCCGGTATTTTAGTAGTTTTCACGGCGGCTTCACGGTCGATGCTGGTGACTACTACCCGCCATGTTGCCCCATCGATCCCCGCGGTTTCCCAGACCGCAGTCTTGGTGACATTCCGGTTCCATTCCTTGTCCCAGAAGACATAGTTCGCTGTACCGGACGGCTCTTTGATGATTTTAGATACAAATTCCTGCAGAACTGGATCTGCATAGACGGGGTCGGATACAATATTTTTCCCGATCTCTTCTTTTGTCGTGTCGAAGACCTCGGTCCCGTCCAGCTGCGTTACCCAGACATCATAGCCCGTGCTGCGGATCACCGGCTCGATATGCCGGCCAAGGAAAACATCCGCCGGATAGGTGATATCAGTATAACCGAGATACTCTCCTGATGCAGAGAACACCGGGTAGCTTTGCGAGATACCGGTGAAACCTTCTTCCATCCTAAAGACCCCGCTGACAACCGGCACCCGCTCCGTGTTTGCCTTCCGGACCTGCGACTGCCAGCTCAGGTTCATACCAACCATCCCGGCATGGTTCCGGGGCACTGCGGTTGTAACGATTCCATCCCGCGAGATGACCAGAGAAGAGACCGCCCAGGGATGACGCATGAGATTTTCAGCCAGGGCTGCCTCTGCGCCGGGGCCCGAAAGACCCGTTGTGGAGAGGACATGGGAGTTATTCTGAATCCCTGCTTTGAGTTCGCCGAGATCGTTGTTGATTGAAACGGTGAGCTGTCCTGCAACCGCTTTCATATCAGTGATCTTCGGATCGGCAACCGTACTGGTACATCCCGCCAGCGATACAGATACTACCATGAGAAAAAGAATCATGGCAATGTGAAATGCCTTCATAGCACTCGTGTTAGCCTTGCATCACAAAAAATATTGTCAAATGGTGTGATGCAACCAGAGGAGTGCCGCGACGGCTAACGAGGACTGGGGGACAATGCCGGGCGGAAAGGAAGATCATACGTGACAAAGGCCCAGCATTTCCGGATCGTTAAAAGGGGGGGTGACCGGAGAATTACTATCAGGCTATTTTACTAAAAGGATTGTAGATTACCAGATCAGGTACCTGATCGAAATCCCGCTCGTTCCGGGTAACGAGGGTCGCATCCAGTGACAGGGCGGAGGCAGCGATGACGGCGTCGGGGAGTGCTATATTTACCCTCGTACGGAGTTCAATGGTTTTCTCTGCAAGAGTATCAGTAAGAGGCAGGCACCGGGCACAATCAAGAAGACTTCTGGCTTTCTCAAGTCCTTCGGGGGTGTGATCTTTCCATCCAAGAAGTTCGATCCGGGTGATAATGGAGATATTAAAAGACTCCTGAAGAATCCGGTCAAGGACCGGTTTCTCGTCATCAGGAATTGATCCCGCGAGATAATAGATGAGGATATTGGTATCGATGAGATAGGAAGTCATCCTCGGTTCCACTCACTCCGGAGGGCCCGTGCTACTTCCAGGGGATTTTTGATCCTGTCACGATATATCCCGTAATACTCCTGCGGATTGCAGGGTGCAAGCCTTGGCTTCTGCACCTGAAGTGTCCGCTCCCAGAGTTCAACAGGGATTATGACGCTTTTCTTGTGGCCGCCAGCGTCATACACGTACTGGATTTCATTCATTGTACCATCATTATTCCCGCGAGAGAATATAGTTTTCCCGGTGCTGGCGTATCCTGGGGACTGGCCGTAACTCGCAAGTCGGAGTCTCCTATGTCCGAAATTTTCTTACAGGATCCGGCCGGAAAATTATCCGGCCGGTTCCACCCGGACCGAGGCGAAGGGGCGGGCTTTTGCTTAACGAGGCACCCGATCCGCCGGTTCCAACGCTCGCCGGAATAAAAACGGAGAATTAAAAAAAAAGATCTATTAACCATCACCGCTCACTATTTTTACCATGTTTGAATCAGGCAACAAACCTGTCGTTGAGGATACTGAAGAGAACCGGGCAATCTGCAGGAAATACTGCAAGAACTGCCAGAACTACCGCAAACACTCCCTGGAAAAACACCAGCCAACCGAACTGTTCTGCTCATGCGGCCAGTCGTCTGCCACGGACATGAAACTCATCGGCTGTTACTGCTCGGGCTGCGAGGTCTATATACAAAACCACCTCCGCGGCGGCTTCTTCTGCGTCCGACGGTAATTTTTTTATTGATTTTTATTTTATTTTTTCAGGCCGGGTAGGCTTAACATTTTAAAAAAAAGTTGGATTTTTTTTGTACCGGGGCCTGTCGGGAAATTTCTTTGGCCTGCCAGAAAATTTGAACCATACGTTGCGGGATCCTCTGTTGTATCGCCATCATTTTTTTCAAACCGCTTTTATTCCCCTGTGCCTGCAAAAAAAAAGAAAATTACTATTTTTTGGGAGATTTGGGAGGAATTGCCAGCAGGTCATCCTCCTTCCCCGCGGCTTCCCGCTTCTCCATTGACCATCCGATGATAGAGATCGCTATGGCGGTGATCAATACAGCCGTGAGCAGGATGTCAGTAATCGTGTTTTTTGGCATAATGAAAGTCAGTATAAAAAAAACCGGGATGAGCCCGATTGCAATCATTTTCAATTGTACCTGCGTTACGTGCATTGGAGATCCTCACGCCTTCCTCTCAAAGAAGAACTATAGCTGGTTCGCCGCAGAGCCTCATATGGGTTTCGGGAGGAAGAAAAAATGTGATTAACCGGACTTCATGATCCGGTGAGTAAGGTTCCGGGCAGGTTCGGGGAACCGTCCTTTAATGAATTCGATAATACGTTCGGTTAAGGTTGTCCGCTGGGTCTCCCGGATAAGATTGAGTTCATTGCCCGGCGTTGTATCCACAGTCACGTTCACGTAGGCAAGGCCGACAACATTCTGCAGATCTTTTGCATCGTAAATCCGCGGGCCGTACTGGTATTTGTTCTCCTGCAGCCACGGGTCAGGGTAGCCGGGCAGGGCAGTTGTACCATTGGCAAAGTCACTCACCATCATGTTGCTGTATTTCACTACCAGCTGGTCGGAAAGTTTCCACCAGTCATTCTTGTTCTCCAGGGCATTTGCCGTACTGTACCCGGTAAGATACGCCCGGGCTGCATCCTCTCCCTGCGTATAATAGAGTTGTCGTGCATTCTCCTCAAGAACCGGCTGAACGGCAAACTGTCGCTGCTCAATTGCCTGCTGCCGGGCCTTGATATCACCGGACATGGCACGATAATTGAGCGTTGCCCAGTTGGTCACGTAGTTAAACGCCCACCAGGCCTGATCCCGGCTGAAGGTGGACCGGTCAGTATTCGACCATTCGGCGGGAACCTGTGTCCCTCCTGCGTAAAAGGGAATATAAAGCGTCTCGGCTGGCTGGGCAAACCCGAACCAGGCAATTCCGCCAATGGGGTCGGGGAGCCAGCTCCGGCCCTGGTTGATGTAGCTGTACCCGCAGAACATCTCGGAGACCGCACGGGGCCATGCACCCGGTTTTACTTCGCCAAAGATAATGTGGCCGTGATCATCGAACGGTCCGCGCCAGCGGTAGGGATTCCCGAACGGGCCGGCTGCCGGCCCGGTGGTGAGATCCCAGACCGTGCCTTCGTAGTGATTCCTGAAAAGGGCAAAGGCATCGGCGGTGGAAAGTTTTTTGTCAGGAGCAAGGCTGAAGGGGTATTCCTTCGAGTACGTGTCGGTAACGTACGGCGTAAAGTTACGGGATGGCGCAATCCTGCTGTACAGGCTCCAGACCCGGCCAAGGGAATAGTACGGGTGCGAGTACTCACCCTCGCTCACGGTATTTAACCAGTCAAGGTTTCCCTGTGATTCGTTCCACCACCCGTTTGCCTTTGCAGCGGGAAAGAGGCTGGCAGAATACATCTGGTTGGGATTGCCCGGCACCACATCCCGGATACGGAACGTGTTGGCCGTGACAAAGATCTCGCCATTGGGAACTTTCTGTGCTACCCAGAGTCCGCCTTTTCCGTCAGGTGTACCCCCGCACATCTCGATGACCCAGGCTTCTTTGGGGTCGCCAAAGAGCAGTGTCTCTCCGGTGCCGTAATAGCCGTACTGGTCAATGAGCTGGCCGATTAAGGTTACCGCTTCTTTTGCCGTCCGGGTTCGTTCGAGCGCGATATTCGAGAGCTCTGAACTATAGAAAATCCGGTTTTTCGGGTCGGAGACGGGCTGAACTTTTGCTCCCGTTGTCACTTCCCCGGACATCAGCTGGTGCTCGTTGATGATCCCGTAACTGCCGGTGTAATACCCGTACGTGTGTTTTACTTCCGGGATGTAGGCTAAGGGTTTTGACTGCGCTTCCTTGACACTCGTGGGTTCATCGGATCCGGAGTTGGGATCATAGTTGACCGCCCGCATCGCACCTTCAGGATGATCTGCTGCGGGTACATAGATGATCTGGGAACTCTCGTTTGCTACCTTGTGCCCGACAACGCTGGCACCAAAGCCGTCATTCGTGTGCCCTACATACATTGACCCGTCAGCAGATGCACCCGGTGTAATGATGAAACTGGTGCATGCCAGGGCCGGAGAGCAGAGAAGGATCAGCGCCAATAAAAGCGCCGGAAACCGATTTGTCGATAGGATCGCCATGCAACTTTTCCTTGGGATGAGGAAATATTTAATCGATGCCCTTTCATTTTCCGGAGCGGTTGCCTTCAGATCATTTTGATCTGTCGGTAAATCCTTTCTTCCTCGCTGGCTCGCTTTTGACCCCGCTGTGGGAATTGGTTCTTTCTACCGGGATCTCCTTTACCGCAATCCTGTCATAGCGGAGAGGACAGGCACCAACCCGGGATAATTCTCTCTGTACCATGAGACACTGTGCGGTAGACCCACCCAGGGAATGGATGTATTGATCACAGTGATTTTCTTCACAGAACTCCTCAAGCATATACCGCAATGGAACAAGTGAGGGGATAAACTGATGCCTGTCCTGATTTCCTTTAAGGTTTATGCTCCACATCATCCAGATCAGATGACTGTTAAGGGGATGGAGGCCGGGGCGTGGGTGGATGAAAGGGGGCCGGAAGTGGTGCGGGCAGAGGCGTGTGAAATTTTTTTAAGGGGAGACGGTAGATTTTTTTTTTAGGATTTGCAAAAAAATTTGTTTTTAAAAAAAAATATCCGGTGAGAAATTTACGGGGGAAAATATGGCCGGAAAATTTCCTGCCCGACTCCTTCTGGTTCGCCGGGAAACTCAACAATTAAACGATCACACACTGACATGTCATTATCATGGCATCCGATTCGTGGCGGGACAGGATTCCGGCCAGGCAACAAATTCTCTTGGGGATCTGCGCACTCTGTGTTCTCCTCCTGGCGGCACTTTTTTTTGCCGGGTATCTTTTCGGGCCGGCTCCGGCATCGCATACTAACCCCAACGTCCAGGTGAAAATTCTCGCGGTAAATGATTTGCATGGGCACATCATCCCGGGCCAGACCCTGAACAACCGCCCGGTCGGCGGTATTCCGGTACTGGCATCCTACCTCAATGCTGCAATGGCATCCGGGAAGGCAGATGGGATCATCATTGCCCTGCCCGGGGATGTAATGGGAGGTTCACCACCCCAGTCCGGGCTGCTTCTTGACGAACCGTCCATGGTGTTCTTCAACAGCTATGCAAACCAGCACTGTACCTTCGGATCGCAGCCCCAGGATCCTTCCTGCAATATGGTTGCAACGCTGGGAAACCAGGACTTCGACTACGGGGTTGCAGAACTCATGAGAATGATCAACGGGGGAAATGGCACAACCAACATCACCCACATTGTTGACCCGTATCCCGGCTCGAAACTCGGCTATGTTGCAGCAAATGTGGTCTGGACTGCCAACCAGACACCGGTCCTCCCGCCCTATACCCTGCGGGATGTCGGAGGTGTCAGGATTGCATTTATTGGTGCCGATACCATGACTACTCCCCAGCTCCAGAATGCTGCCAATCTCGACGGGGTCTCATTCCAGGACGAAGCCGATGCCATCAACCGGTATATCCCGGAGATCCAGAAACAGGGAGTCCATGCGATCGTTGTTGTTCTTCACGAAGGCGGCACCCAGACACCTTATGACGGCCCCACGCAGGCAAACGGAACCGTGACCGGGCGGGTGGCCCAGATTGTTCCCCGGCTTGACCCCGATGTCGATGTAGTGCTGTCAGCCCATACCCATGAGTTTACCAACACGTACCTCCCCAATGCCGGCGGGAAACCCGTGCTTGTCACGCAGGCATACATGTACAGCAGGGGATTTGCCGATGTCGATCTCACGATTGACCGGGCAAGCGGGGAGATCGTGGAAAAATCCGCACAGATTATCTTAACCTATGCCGATCAGGCCCCCGGCACCAGCCCGGATCCCGCGGCCACTGAGTTCCTTGCTGAGGATGAAAATGTCCTTGCCCCGGTGATGAACCGGCTCATTGGCGTTGCTGCCCAAAATATTACCCGGACGCAGAACAGTGCCGGGGAATCGGCTCTCGGCGATCTTCTTGCAGACGGTGAGCGGGCTGCGATGAAAACCGATGTGGGATTCGATACTGCCGGTGACATCCAGGCAGACCTGTCTGCTGGAAATATTTCCTGGAACGATCTCTATGCAGTCCAGCCGGCCAGCGGCACGGTCCTCTCGATGACCCTGTCCGGTGCCCAGATCCGGCAGGCCCTTGAACAGCAGTGGCAGCAGCCGCTTCCCCCGCACAATCTCATTGTCTCGGGGCTTGTGTATAGCTGGGATAAAGCAAAACCTGCCGGCAGTAAAGTGACTGCCGTAACAATACGCGGTGTACCGTTAAACCCGAATTCGAGCTACACGGTTTCCACGGTTGCCTACCTTGCCATGGGCGGTGACGGGTATACAACATTTACCCGGGGAACGAACATGACGTATGGGCCGGGAGATATCGATGCCCTTGTTGCCTATGTCGGGTCCTTGCCGCAACCGGTGAATGTGACCACGGACGGGAGAATACAGAGGATCAACTGACGTTGAACCGGCATCTGCCACAGTCTTTTTTTTTTAATTATTGTTGAGGGGACCGCGGGTGTTTCCCGGGGTTTTGGGCTTTGTTTTAGTACCTTGAGGGAACGGGGGCCGGGGCTTGGCCGGATGAATGGGGGTGGGGAGTGCTGAGGGAAGGGTTTTGATGATGAGTTGAGTGAGGACGGGTTTGTTGGCGGACCGCGATTCAGGGGGAGATACGAGTCTGTGACCCGGAGTTTTTACCTGAAATTTTTCCGGTGCTGGTATGAGCATTCCATTTTTTTGCACAAGTGCAATAACAATGGCCGACGAGATGGATGCATACAGGCAATCTCTAAAAAAAATAGGGACAGAATTATTCCTTTGTGACCGTGAGTTTGCCGTAGTTACTCAGCCAGACTTTTGTATCTTCCGTGCAGGTGTCACACATGGCCCGGGGTTCCTGAACCCCCATATCCACCATTGTCGGGTCATTGATTGCCGGGACGAGCGGGACATCGACATCCTTCTGGATGATATAGCGGTACGGGTCGAGACTGCCGAAGAAGTACTCTTTGTACTGGTGCCGGTCGTCCGCGGTTGCGTTATGGGACCAGTCGGCACCCTCTGCTGCGGTCACATCAACAGGGATCCATCCGTACCCTTCGAGATAGTACTCTGCCCAGAAATGAGTGCCTGCCTTTCCTTCAATCATCTGGTAGCCGCCGGGTGCCCGGGCGGGGATGCCGAGAGAGCGGCAGAGTGCGGCAAAGTATACGCTCTGGGTTCCGCAGTCGCCAATATCAGTCGTAAGCATATAGGTGGATTCAGGGATTTTCATTGCGTTAATCCAGGAATGCGGGGCGTGACTGTAGGGGAACGTGTCCACGATAGACCAGTAGATCTTCTGTGCCTGCAGGTACGGGTTGGTCTCATTCCCCACGATCTCTTTCGCCTTCTTCTTCATCTCGGGAGTAAGAGCGATATTATTGCTGGCCTTTGTGTATTTCAGGTATTCCGGATCGTTCGTGTTATAGGGTTTCACTTTTACGGGATCGATGGTGAACCGCTGTTCGTGCTGGGTGAAACTGAACCGCGTTGTGACATTCAGGAAGGGATCATTAAACTCTTCGAGCGGGACCTCGAGATAGACGAGACCAATATCCGCACCCGTGCCGGTTGAGGACTTCACGTACCGGGCCGGCTCAACGGAGATGATCGTTACATTGGTCTGGGAACCGGTCTCCACCGGCAGGGGCATCCAGAGTTTGAACGTGCCGGTCTTTGGGAGCTCTTCGCGGGGGATCGAGATCTCCCCGAGGCCCGTATACCGCACCGGCTCGCCGTACGGCCCGGCTCCCGCCGTCTTTGGTGTGCGTACCAGGGGGATAATCTGATCGTACAGCGGAGTATAGTTCATGGCGGCCGTCCTCTTCTGCATCAGCGGCGGGTTATGGAACCAGATGTTATTGACGGTATCAAGGGAATACATAACCTCCCCGTCAGTTGTGATGGTTGTTACCTTTGTTGCATCGAGGAGGGCTGTCCTTTCCTGTACGGACATGTTGGAGAAGGTCTCTGCAACCTGCTGTTCTGCGGCACTGCGGTTCCAGGGGAAGGGGACGAGCTTCATCAGGGTAATCGTATCCCTGTCCCGGGCCTTAAGGGCGGCAGCAGTGTTGCCTTCTGCGGTGTAATTTTCCTGCGCAAGGCCAAAGAGTGTCTCTGCGGCATTCAGGTTGTTGTTCCTTACTTCGTTCTCACCCTGCGCATAGAGTGCGTCACCTTTGGACGCTGGTACCGGGGTCTTTTCGGAAGTGCATCCCGCTGCAAGGATGACAGCGATGAGGACACACGCAGTTATCACGGATACTACGGGAAATTTATTCATGGTTCGCCGGATAAAGAGACGGATGTGCGGGGAAATTAAGCTGTTGAAATGATCTTGCCCATCACCGGGGGGTGCTCCCATAAACCCTTCATCCGGGCTCATAATTGCCCCGGATTGCATCATTTCCGGCACCCGACCGGCCAGTTACGGTGATTTCCCGGTCAGTTCTTTTCAGAAAATAGCATTTCAAACCCTGTTGATGAAAGGGGGCGTTTTGAGAGGAGATAAACCGGCCAGTACTGTGCAGTTTGGATTGAGGATCTCTGATAGCCCTTGAGGAGAGGAGGTTCGAAGGATGATGAGCAAAAGAACCCCCCTTTTAGGGATCGATTATTCTGGCCCGGGACACTGTAAGAGATGCTCTCCCGCAGACCTACTTCTCCGACGGAGAGGGGGGGTGCCCGGGTATGAAGAGGGTATCATTTTCCTGCATTATTTGCGAGATTTGTCGGATTAAAGCTCATCGCATTTTAACGGCTCTTATTTTGGGCAGTAAATGCCAAAAAACGGCATTTAATTGCTCTAAAAGTTTCCTCTTTATTGCGCTTTGGAGGGCAAATCTCCCTTGAGATGACCTGTAGTAGGTGGAAAATGAAAAGAAGCCCAGCTTTGGGGCTCCGATCCGGGAATCTTTCGGCGTGCATCGACGTGAATTTGACCGTTTTTTACGGACCCCGGCTTTGTGAAATTCCTTTCGGAAAGAAGTTTTGGTGAAAATTTTTATTGTGAAGATCCTTTGAAATTTTTAACGCGTGTTCTGCTCAATATTAAAAAAAACCGGTTGATTTTTTTTGTACCGGGCCCGACCGGGGAATTTCCAGCGGCGCTTAAACCTTAGCAATCGCTCACCGGCAGGATGAAATGATTACCGTTTAATAACCGGTAATGAGTACCATTCCTGAGTGAAAGGATAATGACGGCAAAACCCTGCTGCATCTTTTTGGTGCTCATCCTTCTTGGCATGCTCTGCGTAGTCCCGGTGCTCGCAGATACCTGGGAGAACAACTGGGCACCCTGGGTGACAAAAACCACGACCACCAGCGCGACTATCAACTGGCGGCAGGATACAAACGGGACGGCTACGGTTGCGTATGCCACAACACAATCCTATACCCTGAACCACCGGCTGGATTCCACGATACCGGATACATCGGCCACGCCGTACCACCATGTCCAGCTTGAGGGCCTTGCACCGGATACATCCTACACTTATCTTGTGCAACCCGAAGGCAACCCCGGCGTCTTTTCCTATCGGACGTTCCGTACCATGCCGGAAAATGGCCCGTATACCTTCATCGTGATGAGCGATCCGCAGGACAGCACAAAGTTCACCGAGAACATGCGGTTCCATTACGTTGCAGCTGCAATCGCAAAGGAACCGGATGTACGCTTCATCCTCGCGGGCGGGGATTACGCCCGGCTGGACGACTTCGGCCGCTGGGGGATTTTTTTTAATAACGCTGACGGGATGCTTTCCAATACCACCATCTTCCCGACGGTCGGCAACCATGAATTCCATAATATCACCGGCAGCACCGTACCTTCCCCTGCAATAAATTACCGCCAGGCATTTGCGGTACCGTTGAACTACAGCTTCGATGTTGCCGGGGTCCGGTATATCAGCCTGGACACCCAGGACCCGACCCTGCCGGACCCGAACCCGGCTCTCGGCCCGCCATTCTCCGATGCCATTGTGGCGGGACAGGAGTCCTGGCTCCGGCAACAACTGGACAACCAGTTATACGGGACGTTTACGATCCAGCACCAGCCCAACTGGCGGGATGACTATACAACTCTCTTTCCCACTGCGGGACCCTGGGAGAAACTGTACCATACGTACAATCTCAGTGCATCGTTTGCGGGGCACAATCATAACTACGAGCGGTTTTCCATTCAGGGAACACCCTACTTGATTGTCGGCACTGCCGGGGGCTTTTCCATGCCACTCAATGCCACCCCTCCGGCCGGGTACCAGACGGGTTCAACACGACGGCTCGGGTACCTTAAGGTAATGGTGGATCCGGCCGGTAATTCGGCAACTGCAGAGGAAATCACCGTGGGCTATGTCCTGCACGATAATGACAACGAGACGCCGGTCATCTACCCGGCACCGGTCATTGATGACACGATCACGTTCCCCTTAAACGCGAGACGGGCGGATTTTGTAGGACACGGTGCAGCACCGGCAATGAACGGCAACGGAAACGTCCCGACAGGATCATTGGCGGGATTTTCCCCGGTAATTCTTGCGGCCGGGGTTATTGTCATACTGGTTGCAGTTCTTGGGGGCATTATGTACCTGAAGAGACAGCGCAGCCGGGATCCTGCAATAAAAAAACCGTGATAGCGTACGAAAATAAATAAAAAATATCTGTCCGGGCACCGGGAGATCTCCCGGATTCATCCGGACCCCCTGTTCACGCAGAATATCCCGGTGTTTTCGATCGGACAGGAGGGGATCTCACTTTTGCAGACACCGGTCCGGGCTTTGTTTTGGTATCTTGAGGGGGGACGGAAGCGATGGCGTGGGTGAAGGGGGTTGTGAAGTGATAAGGAGAGGACGAGGGCAAGCAGAGTAGTGGGGGAGTCTGCCTGTCGCATTGCACATTAGGGGCATCCCGGGAAATTCTCTCCCGGGTATGAGGGGGAAAATATTATTTTCGGAGGTTGACCGGGCCAGGCTCCAGATACAGTCCGGCACCGAGCAGCCAGGTCCCGTCAACATCCGTCACGTAACTGATCTTGAGCTGGGTGGTGTTGGTCGATGGATTTACCGAATAATACTCAACGATGCCATTTCCGGAACGGGCGCTGTTGAGCATAGCCTGGATATGGTATGTTCCCATGACATCGGTTTCATTGAACCGATTTACCCCAAGGAGCCCGGGCCGGTACGGCCATGCAAGTGTGGTACCATTGTAATCGTAAGCAAAGATGTAGAGGCCGTTTTTGATAAACGAGCCGTTTAAGTTATTGAATTCGGCAAGTGCTCTCTCTTTGCCGTAGGTGTTCGCATACGACTTTGCACCCGCGACAAACTGACGGATTTCCTGGTCGACAAGCTTATCCTCGCTCGTATAGATGCCAGCTCCTATCCAGTACGTGTCATCAACCGGACGCACGTAACTGATCTTGTATCTCACGGTGAAATTTTCTGCCGGGTCCGGGTACTGGTACAGAAGATACCCGCCACTGTTCTTTGCAAGCTGGATCTCGGTCCGGGTATAATACCTGCCCGAGGAGTCTTTGATATCATAGAAACTGGTGCCAGCGAGCTGAGGCTGGTAGGGCAATGCGAGTGCGGTACCGGAATAATCAAGGGCATAGATGTAGAGGTCCCCATTGGTAAATGGACCGGAGGTGTTCCTGAACGCTGCAAGGGCAGCATCCTTTCCCTGCTGCCGGGCATACGTTGCAGCAGAATCCACAAAGTCCTTGATCTCCTGCGTGGTTGAGGGAGTTCCGGGCGATGATGCAAGGGATGGGTCGACAGGGCCGTAATAGACGCCGGAGCCAAGCCACCAGGTGTCATCCACTTTTGCCACGTACCCGAGTTTCTTCTCGATTGCATTGTTGTGCACCGGGTTGATGTAATAGAACCAGAGATACCCTGACCCGTCATTCACGGCATCGATAAATCTCTGGGCATAGAAGTTGCCTAACGCATCTCGTTCATACAGCCGGTTCACGCCAATCTTTTCCGGGCTGAACGGGTGGGCTAGGGTAGTGCTGTTGAAATCATAGGCATAAATATAGAGTTCACCCCGGACGAACGTTCCGTTCGGGCTTGAAAATTCAGCAAGCGCTGCTTCTTTGCCATGAGTCCGGGCAAAGGCGACTGCTTCATTGACAAAAGCGACCAGGGTCTCATTGGTTGTTCCATTGATTGCACCTGCTGTTGCCGGGGTTGCCGGCATTGCGGGGGATGATGGCTGGGTACATCCGGCAGCGATGAGCAGCAGAGCGAGAACAACAGGGAGGGATATGAGTAAAAATCCCGGTTTCATGTATACCTATGAGGTATGATTTCCCCTTAAGTTTGCTGTATTTTAATTTGCTCTTCATATGACGGATTGCCGGGCGGGTGAAGCCGCCATAGGATTACCTTTTAAAAAACCAAGGGGAAAAATTCAGGTTCGTGATCTTTATATTTCCTTCATCCAAACAGGATATAACAACGTCTTAAAAAGAGGATGGTATCTCCCATGTCATTGTCACGATCCACCTGGTCGCCGCTTGCCCGGCTCGTTCTGTTTATGATCTGCCTGGCAATTGCCGGGAGTTGTATTGCCGGCACCCACTATTATACCGTTGACCTGCCGCAGCAAAAGGCGACAACTCCCGAGAATGGTTTTAAGTTAGGCACTCAATGCGAGATCTGTAAAGCCAACTGCGCTGGTAAGACGGATATCTGGGATTGTCTCGAAACATGTTACCTGGTCTGCTGAACTTTTTTTTGCCGGGTTGACAGCACAATTATGGGGAAATGAACCCCCGGTTGATGCGAAATATCCCGGTGTTTTTAGGGACGTGTAATTTTTAATCAGGAAGAAATTTCTAAAAAAAATTTAAAAAAATGTTCGGATTTTTTTTATAGCCGGAAAAGTTAAAAAAAAGTTTCGTTTGATTCGTACTATCGGTAAGAAATGGGTGTGCGGGAAGAGAATGATTATGAGATCAGGTTCATTGAAATTATTTATTATGAACCCAAATAATCCGATGCAATGATTTTCCAGACTGCCCCCAATATTGCACTCCAGACAAATGCACCCGGTCTTGGAGTCGTCATGCTCCTTGTCTCATTACTGGGGAATGCGGAATTTTATCTTGCGATAATTCCGGTGATACTCTGGTGTTATGACAAGACACTTGGACTGCGTCTCTTACTTCTTTGTTCAATAATTGTCGCGATCAACGCGGCTCTTAAACTCCTCTTCCATGCTCCACGCCCTTACTGGATCGATGCAGATGTAACGGCATTTGCATCCGAGACTTCATTTGGCATGCCTTCGGCCGCGGCCCAGGTCTCACTCGCCTTCCTGGGATATATCGGTGCATGGTTCAGAAAGACACCGGTATGGATTATCTGTTGTGCCCTGATTATTTTCGTGGGAATTGCAAGAATGTACCTTGGCGTGCATTTTCTTGGAGACATTCTCACGGGCTGGATTTTTGCCCTTGTAATTCTTCTCGTATTCCTGCGCTATGAGAATCCAGCAGCAACATGGTTTTTACAAAAACCGGTGCCGGTCAGAATTCTTCTCGCACTGGGTGCATCGTGTGCATTCATCCTGCTGTCCCAGATGATAGTATTCAGTTATGGTTCATGGCAGGTGCCGGCTGAGTGGTCTGCCCTGGCATTTGCGCAGACACAGGAGTTAATCAACCCAACATCGTTGAAAGATACCCTTCTCGCTGCGGGGGTTTTATTCGGTGCAGCTGCAGGTGCAGGTATCAGCGCAGAGTACATCCCGTATTGTGTTGACGGGACCTGGTCACAGAAAGCAACTCGTTATTTT
This sequence comes from Methanomicrobiales archaeon HGW-Methanomicrobiales-1, assembly GCA_002839675.1. Lineage (NCBI taxonomy): Archaea > Methanobacteriati > Methanobacteriota > Methanomicrobia > Methanomicrobiales > Methanomicrobiales archaeon HGW-Methanomicrobiales-1. Next base: position 1,214,486 of record PGYM01000001.1, read on the forward strand.
GCAGGAATTATTGTCCTCGCGGTTCTCTGGGTTGCATTAAGTGCAGCAACAAAATCACCGGGCCTTTTCGGATACGGTATGACCTATTTCCGGGCAGCACTTGCCGGAGTCTGGGTTACTGTCGGAGCGCCGTTGTTATTTTTAAAACTCGGGCTCATGACTTCAGAGGGTAAAACCCAATCACTTTATTGAAATTTTTTTACCGGGCCGGTCGGGAAATTTCCGGTAAGGTTCCACCCACGACGGCATAAGGTGAAGGGGCTTACACTTTGGCCGGTCACCGGACGGCGCTCTCAATACGGCATACGATAATTTATCGGCTTGAGTGGTGAAATAAGAGATCAGGAGCGCTATGAAAATTTATCTGGATGTCTGCTGCCTTTGCCGGCCTTTCGACAACCACAGCGATACAAGAGTCCGGCTGGAGACGGAGGCAGTCCTTACTATCCTTAAACGCTGTTCGCTTGATTGGGAAATGATAACCAGCACTGCGGTCCTTTATGAGATCGGGCTTATCAGCGATCCTACGAGAAGATCGCACGCACTGCGACTGATTCAACGGGCGCGTGAGACAATCCGGGTTGATGACAGGTTACTGTCACGGGCAGAAGACTTTGAAAATCTCGGTATCATGGGTATGGATGCTGTCCATATTGCATGTGCAGAAAAAGCCGAAGCGGTACTGCTGACAACTGATGATGATCTGGTAAAGATTATGAAGAAGAATGCACTACGTACATCTGTACACGCAGACAATCCGCTGCACTGGTTGATGGAGGTGAATCAGCATGGAGAGTAAGACTATCGCCAGGATCCAGAGCGAGGGATACGATGCCCTTGTGAATGCACTGGGACCGGAGGATGCGATTCGGTTTATACGGAGTTTTGATCCCGGGAGTGGCGATTACACCCAGGACCGGAAAAAATATCTTAAGAATAAGACGGTAAAACAGATTGGAAAAGAAATTCTCGAATTGCAGAAATCAATCTGAATTTTTTTTTGGCCGGACAGGTAGCACGATCAAGAAGGAAAGAGGGCCTGTTTTGGGGGTGCCGGGATCCTGGCCATTGCAATATTTAACAAACAAGGGCTGCACCCATAAACCCCTCATCCGGGCTCAAATTAGCCCCGGATTGCATCATTTCCAGCACCCGACCGGCCAGTTCCGGTGATTTCCCGGCCAGTTCTTTTGAGGAAATCTTGTTTTAACTCCTGATGAGGAAACGGGGCGTTTTTAAGAAGAGATGGACCTGCCAGTACCGTGCAGTTTGGATTGAGGATCTCTGATAGCCCTGGAGGAGAGGAGGTTCGAAGGTTGATGAGCAAAAGAACCCCCTGTTTTGGATATCGATCTTTTCGGCCCGGGACACCGGAAGAGATGCTCTCCCGCAGAC